>JAKCEB010000056.1 GCA_021838305.1 Actinomycetes bacterium
TCGGTGTTCAACGTCGGCGGTGCTCGGCCGATCACGCGCGTCGAGCCGACGGCGAACCCGCTCATCGTCGCAGGAGACGGCTCGGGGATCGTCGAAGCCGCTGGGGCCGGGCTGCTCGGCGGCAACCGGCCGATCATCTACGCGGCGTCGGCTCCTGCGAAATCCGCAACCTTCGCGCAGTCCATGTCCGCGGGCGCGACGCTCGTCCTGACCGACACGAATCCCGACGCCACGTACCAGTGGGGAAGCCTCCAGGCCAACGTCGGCCAGGTCGAGCAGCCGGGTGTTGCTGACCTGAGCAACACCCCTTCCGACTACGCGCTTCCCGTGTTCCCCGGCGAAACCACCGCGGACCAGACGGTCGCTCTTGTGAGCGGGCTCAAGTCGGTGCAGGCGTCTCAGTACGGAGATTCGCTCTCTTTTACCCCCGAAGACAAGCCGATCAACGCCTTCCTCGGTGTGCCCGGCCTCGCCTGGAGCTTCGGGGCGCACGAGGCGGTGAACGGCATCTTCCTGCTCGCGACACTCGACAAGGCGGTCACCACGAACCACGTCGTGCTGCACCAGCTCCCCGAGCTCGGCCAGATCAAACGGAGGATCACCACCGTAACGCTCAGCTTCGACGGCGGCCACCCCGTGACCGTTGCGCTTGGGGCCGCGTCGATGTCAAAGGCGGGACAGACGGTGTCGTTTCCGACCCGGACTTTTTCCACGTTCAGTCTCACCGTCAACGGAGCGACCGGGGGCGCCCACGGCCGCTTCGACGGACTGCCCGCCGTTGGCTTTTCCAGCATCGCCATTCCCGGCGTGGCGCACGTGTCGGAGTCGCTGCGCCTACCGACCGACCTGCTCGGCGCGGCCGGTGCATCGTCGCTGTCACATCCCCTCGATATCCTCATGAATCGCCAGCGGGTCTCGAGCCCGCCTCGAAGCGACCCGGAGCCGTTCATGAGCCGAACGTTCGTGCTGCCGACTTCGCGCAGCTTCCAAGTGTCGGGGACCGCCGAGATCAACGCCGGGGACTCCGACTACCTGATCAACCAGCTGGTCGGCCTGACGCCCCCCGGACGACTGCCACCCGTTCAGCCGGCCTCCGCTCCCGGCGCGGCGACCGTCGTCGCTGCAAACTCGTCGACCCGCCTCGTCGGGGACCGAAACGCGAGAGCCAACGCCGCCTTCGACGGCAACCCCGCGACTGCATGGCAAGCCGAGCTCGGCCCTCAGGCCGGCGAATGGCTGGACGTGTATTTGAGCAAGCCGGTCACTTTCAGCCACCTGAACTTCCAGGAGGTCAACGACGGCCGGCACTCCCTCCCCTCGCGTATCACGATCAGCGCCGGTGGGCGCTCCGAGACAGTCAACGTCCCCGTCCCTGCCGTCGGCACCGGCCGCCCAGCCGGCTCGACGAGCACCATCGGGCTTAACTTCGGCGCTCTCAGCGGATCGAACGTGAAGATCACCATCGACGCAGTCCGCCAGGTGAGGGCGCTCAACTACTACTCGACCTACGCCGGTCTCACCAACGAACTGCCCGTCGGTATCGCCGAGGTGGGCCTTCCCGGTGTCGTCCAGCCCGCAACGCCTGCCACCTTGCCGGCGGTCTGCCAGACGGGCCTGCTCAAGATAGACGGAAAGCCGATCGACGTCGAGGTCACCGGCACGACCAGCACCGCTCTCGGCGGCGGCCAGCTGACGATCAAAGGCTGCGGTAACTCGGCGAACGGAATCACCCTCGGGCCGGGCACGCACACCGTGGTGACAAGCCCTCGCCTGCCTTCGGGCTGGTCGATAGACCAGCTGTGGATCTCGTCAGCGGCTGGGGGAGCCGCCACATCTCTCGCCACCACCGTCTCTAAGCCGACAGCAATGCCGGCCGTGAAGGTCACCTCCCAAAGCAGGAACGCCCTCAGCTTGAAGGTGTCCGCGACCGGCAAGCCCATGTGGCTCGTCCTCGGCCAGAGCTACGACTCCGGGTGGACAGCCAGCCTCGCCGGAGGCCACAACCTCGGGGCGCCGCGGCTCATCGACGCCATGTCGAACGGGTGGCTTCTGCCTGCCGCCCCGGCCGGCAAGGTGCTGTCGATCACCTTGGCGTTTGCGCCCCAGACGCTCGTCTGGGTAGGGCTAGGTGTCTCCGCTGTTGCCATCATTATCTCGTTGGGCGTAGCGATGTGGCCTGAGCCGGCGACAGGTGGCTGGGCGGATCTGTCGCCACAAAGCTCGGGCAGGCGGCGGAGGCTGAGAAGGCGCAGGTGGTGGCCTCAGACCGTGGCACCGCCGTCGCGTTTCTCTCCCGCACGGGTGAGCATGTCCGCCCTTCTCGGGCGTCCCGGGCCGGGGTCGGCCGTCGCGTCCTGGCGCGACGCGCTCGCCGCCAGTGTGGCCTGGGGGGTAGCGGTAGCTATTGTCAGTAGACCTGCCATAGCGGCTGGCGTAGCAGTTGCAGCGTTGGCCGGTTCCCGATGGAACGCTGGGCGCACAGCCAGCCGCGTCGGGACCGTCGCTGCGCTTCTCGCCCTGCCGGCCTACCAAGCTTGGGAGCAGATCCACTACCACTACTGGCCGTCGATTGCGTGGCCCTCTCAGATGACGGCCGCAAATGATATAGCGTGGGCTGCTCTGGCGCTGATCGGAGCGGACCTGGTGTCAGGATGGGCTAGGTGGCACTCGGCGCGCAGGCGCGAAGCGGCGTCGTCTCGGCGCGACGACCAAGATCGCTTCTGATGAGCGAATGCGGGCGGTGTCGATGATTGCCGCAGTCATGGCGACGGTCGCGACGCCGGGGTCCGGGGAGGCGCTCGGGGCGGCTCTCGCCGCTGTGTCTGCGTTTGCGTACGACGTCGGCTACATAGTCGAGAAGAAGGCGCTCGCCGGATCGGTGAGCGCCGGCGCTAGGATCTCGGTGGTCTTGGCGGGCGCGATCCGCTCGAAGCTGTGGCTCGCCGGTTTCGCAACCATGCTCGGCGCACTTGCGCTGCAACTGATCGCGTTGACCCTCGCCCCGGTGTCGGTCGTGCAACCCATCCTCGCAGGCGGGCTTGTGGCGCTTGCAGCGGCGAGCTCCGCTCTGATCGGCGAGCACCTCGACGCCCGCCACAAGGCCGCGCTTGCGATGGTGCTGATCGCTGTGGCGGCTGTCGCGTTTTCGGCGAGAGGCTCCAGGGCGGGTGTTGTCCACGCCTCGGGGACGGCCATGGCGGCGGTGATGCTCGTCGGCGTCCTCGTCGCCGGCGGGTCCGTGCTGCGATCCGGCGGACGCTACTCGTTCTTCTCCGCGCAAGCTTTGCGGCCCGGACGCGACGCTGCGGCCTCCGAACGGCATCGGCTGGTCAGCCTGGCGGTAGCGGCCGGCGTGCTTTACGGTCTCGGCGCGCTGGCAGAGAAGGCGGTTGCCGCACGGATAAGCGAGTCTGGTGTCGTGTCGGGAGCGTTCTCGTCGCTTGCGACCCCGTACCCTTGGCTGTTTCTTGTCGCGACCGCTGGGGGGCTCGTCGCTTTCCAGGCCGGCCTCGCCGAGTACCCGGTGTCCTTGATGGCGTCGCTCACGAACGCAGCGTCGACTGTCTGCGCGCTGGTCGGGGCGCGAATCGTGTTCGGCGACGCGATCCTTGCTCGGGGCGGGTGGGCGTTGCTCCGGGCGGGTGGCTTGGCTATCGGGATGGTGGCGGTCGCCCTGCTATGGGTAAGGCCAGGTCATCTCAGCAGGAAGGTGGAGGGCAGTAGGGAGTAGCGGCTAGGGGTGAGGTCTCCTCCGTAGCAACCCTCGGCGCCGCGGGCGACTGGTTGGCGACGCTGGAAGCGTCAAATTTGGTCAGGATGCCTCCGGGCTGTGCACAGCCTGACCATTTGAAGCGTTTTTTCGCACTTTTTGGTACACGATCTTCGTTCCCAAAAAATCCTGTACCAGCCCTCGCTTGGAAAACGCACTTTTTGGTACAGAACTTTTCCGAGTTGGAAATCCTGACCATTTCTGACGGTCGCAGGGGTGACGCCACCCGCCCACCCGGCTCGCGGGTCAGATCACGTTGATCGCATCGAGTACAGCCGCGGCCAAGTCCGTGTCGCCGGTAACCACGACGTTGCTTTCCCGCCAGTCTCTCCGCCGGGTCCCCCACGAGACGAAGTCGTGCACGTCGCTCGTGACTGTGGCAGCGACGTCCGTGCCAGCAGCATCCTCGCCCGCGACGTCCGTGCCCGCGACGTCCGTGCCAGCGACGTCCATGCCAGCATCATCCTCGCCCGAGTCGGTACGGTCGGGCTCCTCCTCGATCCGGCACAAGCCGCCGTCGCTGCCCGGACGGACGACCCAGCTTCCCCCGCCGGCTCCGTAGAGAACGAGCCTCACCGGTGATGTCAAAGCAGTCGATAACGCCCCCGCGCACATCTGTGGAATGCCGGCGAGCATCCATACCCGTGTCTCGGCCAACGCGTCAGCGTCGTGGGGAAGCCCCGCAGCCCGAGGTATCGCGGCGCCGATGTCGTGGCGGATGTGGCAGTAATGGTCGAAGACGAGGGCGTTCGCGAGCAGGTGCAGCGGGTGGCTGCCAAGGTTGCCTAGCGGCACTTCGACGGTCGCCGTCGGAGGAACCTGCAGTCCAGCGACAGCCTCCAAGCCGAGGTTCGCCCAGTGGCGGTAGTACTCGACCACCTCGCCAGGCTGCCAGGATCGACGCGCCTGCACCGGTACCTCGGCGGACGCCTCCACGTCGTCGGGCGGCCCCGATTCGATCGAGGACGGGTCCGTGACTGAATGGAAAACGCAGGCCATGTGGCACACGACGTCTTGTACTCGCCAGCCGGCGCAACCGCTGGCCGCCGCCCACTCGTCTGCGGTCAATGTGGATGTCAGTTCAATGAGCTTGTGGGATTCCGCTCGAAGTGCCTCGACGGCGCCTTGTGTCACCTATACAGGGTCGCCTCTTCGGCAAGGATCCGCAAGATCGCACCCGCCGCGCCGTCCCAGCTGAGCGTGTGCGCCTTGGCGAGCGCCGCCGCCTGCATCCGCCCGCGCAGCGCGGCGTCGCTCAATACGAGGTCGAGGCGTTCGAGCATGGGGGGGCCCGGCTCGGCGAGAAAGCCTGTCTTCGCTTCCTCGACGGCGTCGAAGTGCCCGGCGATCGGGCTGGCAACCGACGGCGTCGCGCAGGCCGCTGCCTCCGAGATCGTCAGGCCCCAGCCCTCGAACGCGGAGCTGGACGCAAGGACCCACGCAGACTGATAAAGCCTGAGAAGCGTGGGAAAGTCGACCCTTCCAGGAAGGTCAAGCCACGATTCGGCGTCCTTTGAAGCGACCAGCCGTTCGAGGCGGCTTCGCTCGAAGCCATCCCCGGCGATCACCGCCGTCAGGCGGGGATGGCGGCTTTTCAATTCCACGAGGACGTCGATCAGCTTGTCGAAGCGCTTGTAGGGAACGAGGCGACCCACTGCGACGACGAGCGGATGCTCCGCACGTTCGCCCGGAACGAACTCGCGGTCCACTCCGGGCGGCACGACGTCTACCCGGCTCTCGTCCAGGCGGAGCCGGCGCACTATGTCGAGCTTCGAGGATTGCGAGAGCGTCACGAGGCGGGTGCGGCGATATAGCGGCGGGGCGAGCTTGGTTTCCAGAAGCCGGCCGGCAGCAGCCAACGGTGCCGGGAGCACCGTGTCCCACATCCGGTCGTGGACGTGATGGAGCAGCACAACTCGCGGTTGAGGAGCCCAAAGAGGCGACATGAACGGCATGCCGTTCCAGATCTCGACGGTCGCGTCGGGACGCGCAGAGCCGGCCCCAGCGGGCGCTAGCCGTCGCATCATGGCTGCAGGGAAGATCGTGTAGCGCCCGGCGGGCCGGGCGACCTGGTAGCCGTCACCGTTCGCTCGGCGCTGGGCGCCCTGCGCGCGCGACGCCACTATACGGACATCGATCCCGGCGGCCGCCCAGCGCTCGGCTATTCGCGCAGAGTGCAGCTCAGACCCGCCGGCTTCGGGGTGGCCGAGGTCACGCCACGCGATGATCTCGACCGAGCGGATGCCCGCGGCCGCAGCGAGCTCCGCTGGCGCCAGCTCCTCTCCGGATTCCCGGAGTAGCCCAAGGACTGCGCTCGTCGGTCCGGCCGCGCTCGTCGGTCCGCCCGCGTTCGCCGAGACGGCGGACCGGCCGGGCCGCTTGCCGCCCCGCATGGAGACGCGGGGCGTCGAAGTCAGATCTGCTGTCTCGTCGATCACGCGTCTCGGCCAAATCGAGTAGCGCGGGCAGACTCCTCCGCTGGGGCCGCCACGAAATTGGGTATACGCGCTGCTCTACCGATCATGAGAATCCTTGACCCTACCAGCGGCCACCTCCCTTGCAGGATCGGCCTCTCCACGACGAGGTAGCTGGCCGTGGCGCTTACAAGCGCGAGACCGGTGACGGAGGCAGCCAAGAGTGGCAGTGAGATGTGAAAAATCTGAGCGTTGCTCCACGAGAGGACCTTCGTCAGCCACGCCTGGTGCCACAAGTAGACGCCGTAGGAGACGACTCCGACAGCGGCGATGACGCGAGCGCGAAGCAGCCTCCGGATCGTGCCCTCGTCGGAGCGGCCGAAGACGGCTGGGACGACGACGAAGAAACCGAACGCCCCGTAGAGAGCCTGCTTGGCGAGGCTGCTGGCCTCACTGCCGTTACCGAGCGGAGACAAAGGCAAACCGAGGTTTCCGACAGCCAAGAAGCACACGCCAGCAAGGGTCCATGCCACCCACGGCATGTACGGATGCCACAACCACCGCGGCCTAACTGCGGTGACTTCGACCCATGCGCTGGCGACGGCGAGTCCCATGCCGAGAGCGAACTGGTCGACGTAGCCGGGCAGCCAGTTCGGCATCGTCGCAGCGATCGGCGCGTGAATCGAATGGATTGCGACACGGTACGCGAAGCCCGACAGTACGAGTGTCGCAACTCCGAACGCTTCGAGGCGGACCTGTGTCGTCCGGTCTCTAGGTTTGCGCCCGAGCGCCGCGGCGTAGAGAGGCACGAACAGGTAGAAGGTCATTTCGGTGCACAGCGACCAGGCTTGAGTTATCCCGGTCAGGATGTAGTGGGGAAAGTAGATCTGGGCGAAACCCAGGTACACGAGCGGCGCCTCCCAACTGTGGCGGACCGTATCGGCACCCATCACGTAGGAGATGAACAAGAAAGCGAGCCAGTACGCCGGAATGATCCTGCGAAGTCGGCGCTTCCAGAACTGGACTGTCCTAGGAGGCTGTAGACCTTTGAGGTGCGCGACGGCGAAGCGCCTGTAGAGCAGAAAGCCGGAGATCACGAAGAACACCTCGACGCCAGCGTCCATCCGCGCCGCGTAGCGACCCAGGCCGCTTCGGATAGTGAAACCGCTCACGAACGCGGTGTGCACGCCGATGACCATGAGCGCGGCCATAGCCCGCAGGCCGTCGAAGCAAGCGAACCTGGCGGCGGCGCCAGCGGCAGCGGCTGCGGTTGCCGGCGCCGGCGCCGGTGCTACCGCTTCGGAGACTGGATGGGTGGCCGGTAGCGGTCTCACTTCGCCCGTGAGTATCGCAGGCCGGCAACTAGACGTCTACCAGGCGCGCCGTAGCGCGGCGGCCGGGCAGTTTGACGACCTCTACGGCGCTCGGGAGCTGCTCTTTGATCTCGGTGTCGTGTGTGACGATCAAGATTTGGCGGAAACGGCCTCGGAGGCGTTCGAGCGCGAGCAGCATCCGGGTCTTTCTGTCGTCGTCGAGCGGTCCGAAGACCTCGTCGAGCACGAGCAGTCCTACGGCCCCGCCGGACTGGAAGTTGACGTGCTCGCTTATCGCCACACGAAGCGCAAGGTTGGCGAGGTCCACCTCCGACCCC
This sequence comes from Actinomycetes bacterium, assembly GCA_021838305.1. Lineage (GTDB taxonomy): Bacteria > Actinomycetota > Acidimicrobiia > Acidimicrobiales > Palsa-688 > JAJZAM01. The sequence continues at coordinate 7,835 of JAKCEB010000056.1, forward strand.
GAGAAGCGGTCGAGTCCGTAGAGCTGGCCGCCGTCGAGGATCTGCAGCTGGAAAGTGTCCGGGTCGACCTGGACGCCTTCGTACTCGTTGTCGGTGAGCTCGCCGAAGAGGGCGGCCGCCTGCGTAGCGAGCCTCGGGCCGACGCTTGCTACGACAGTGTCACGGAAACGGGCGAGCAGTTCTGCGGTCCGGGCGAGATGGCGAGCTCGTTTCTCCAAGTCGCCGAGCTTGTCGTGTTGGGCTTTGGCGTCCGCCAAGCGCGTAGCGGCCCCGTCGGCTCGCTCCCTCAGCCTCGCCGCTCGCAGTCCCGCCGCATGGGCGTTCTCCTCCGAGCGCTGCGAAACTTTGGCGGCGGAGTTTCGCTTCCCGGACGCAGATTCGAGGTCTTCGGGGCGATAGCGGAGCGCTCTGGCCTGTTCGCGCAGGCCGTCGAGCAGAGAGGCTGCTTCGTCCATCTCGCTCCGCGCTGCGTCGAGAGCGGCTTCGCTTGTCGCCCTAGTGGCGAACATCCCACGCAGGCCGAGCGCTTCGGCGTGGGCGCCACGTTTGACGTCGATGCGCTCACGAAGGGAAAGAACCATCGCATCGACGGCGCTCGTCGACGGGAGCGAGGCGCCGGGTCTGTCGCTCAGTGTGTCGCTCAGTGTGTCGTTCGGTGTGTCGTTCGGTGTGTCTCGAAGCCCTTCGCTAAGCGTCATGTCGCTTCCCGCCCCGACGGCGAGCCACGCTCCCAGCCTTTCGGCGTGGGCCTCCTCCGCCTTGCGCAGCGCGGCGTTGAAGGTTGCGACCCGCTCGCTGTGAGCGGCTTCCTCCCTGCGCAGCTTGTCTGCCAGCTTTCTGGTTCGCGCTGCCTCCTCGCGAAGTCCCACGACCCGGCCACCGCGGGCTTCCAGTAACGCCGACGTCGAATCGACCTCCCGGCGGTGATGCGCCCTCACAGCGTCGAAGGATTCACCAAGGACCTGGCCGCACGTGGGGCACGTCGAGTTGTCCGAGATCGACTCGGCGCGCTGCTGCGCGGCCAGCGCAACACGGAGGGACTCACGCGCAGCTTCCTCGTATGCCGTGGCTGCGGCGAGCTCGCTCGCGACGCTTTCGGCCGCCTTCGAGGCGTCGCTGCTTGCGGTTGCGTCGAAGTCGCCGGGAGGGTCGGGTGCTGGCGACGCATCCGCCGCCCTGGCCGCACGCGCGGCTTCGACCAGCAGATCTAAGCGCCTTGAGTCCTCGTCAAGCCCCGACGACTGCTCTTCGAGCACCTTCAGGCGCGCCGAGGCGTCGTCGAGGCCGGCGAGAGTTTCGACGAGGCCGGCTACCTGGCTTCTCGCCCTCTCCAACCGTTCTCGTACCGCACGACCCTCGACGACGACGCGCTCGTGCCTTTGGCGGAGCAGGTCGAAAGCGAGGAGCTCCCGCTCGGCGTCTTCGAGGCGTCCCCGTGCGGCTGCCGCGGCCCCAACTTCCTCCGTAGCGGCGACCTCAGCCGCAGAGGCGGCCGCGTCGGAGTCCGACGCCTCGACTTCGAGGGCTTCGAGTTCGGGAAGCATGGCCCTCAGCCGGTCGTGGTCAGCGCTGCACTCGCGGGCGTCGCGTCGCGCGGCGTCGCGGGCCTCGTCGAGGGGGGTTATGCCGAGCAGTGCCATCACGAGGCGCCGTCTCTCCTCGGGACGTTGCGCCGAGAACGCTGCCAACTGATTCTGCTCGGCGAACACAGAGGCTCGAAACGCGTCCACATCGAGACCGAGAATCGACTCCACGTAGGCTTGGGCGTCGCGGGTAGCGGTCGCCATCACAGCGCCGTCGCAGGTGACTTCGACCGCCGACGAAGAGTTGACTCCTTTGACCGTCCGGCGCACCGTGTAGAGGTGGCCCTCGTGCTCGAACTCGATCGCGCAAACCCCGTCCGCGGCCACTCCGGCGGTGCGGATGAGTTCACGGCTCGTTCGCGACTTGCCCCACAACGCGAAGAGGATCGCCTCTAAGAGCGTCGACTTCCCCGAACCGTTCGGCCCGTGAATACCTACAAGCCCCGGCGGGAGCTCGAGATCCAGGTCCTGCTCGTAGACCCTGAAGTTGCGAAGATGCAGCCGCGTTATCAACACGACGACGGTGCGGGTCCTGGGCCGCCGAGGATCGCTGCGTCAAGGTAGTCGAGCCCCAGCTGGCGGACACTGCCCGAGTCGAGGCCCGTCAAGTCCTGGCCTGCGAGATAGCGGGTCCACTGCGCCCCTAGGCCTGCGATCTCAGGGAGCTCCGCCGGAATCGAGCGGCTGACGAACTGCGGCTCCACCTTCAAATGCAAACCAAGGCGGGCGGCGTCTCGGACAGCGTTTCGGTCCACCAGGCGCCAGACGTCGGGGTCGACGCCATCCACGTAGACCCTCGCGACGGCGCCTTCGGGGATAGCGGCCGCCCTTTTTTCCAAAAGATCCTGCAGCTCGCTCGGAGCCAACCCGAGCGCGTAGACAGACTCCAGGGTGACCAAAGGTCGCCTACCGGTGAGCTCGACGGCCTGGCAATGCCCGGTGTCGGTGTCCAGCAGAACGATCCCCTTCGAGCGTTCCGGCTCGTCGGCGAAGCTGAAGCTGTCCGGCGCCCCGGCGTACCACATGGTGTCGGTGACCGTCGCGAACGTGTGGTAGTGCCCGAGAAGTACGAGATCTGACTGGAGAAGGTCCTGGTCGATTTCTATCTCGTTGATGTCGGCGTGGCGGGGTTGGAGCTGCCTGAGTCGAGGATGGGTGAGCAGGAGGTTCGTGCGGTCGGCGACGCGTCCTCGCGCCGCTTCGTCTAGGGCATCGACCGCCGCTTTGACAGTAAGGGTTTGCGGGACGGCGTGGACCGCGAGCCCCGGGAAGTCGAAACGCTCGTAACACATTCGGTGAGCGAAGGCCATCTCCGGAAAGGTGTCCGAGAGCGCCGCATACGGGCTTCCCTTCCCCGGCAGGCGGGGTGTGTCGTGGTTGCCGGAGATCACCACCGCCTTGACGCCATGGTCGCGGATCGATGCGAGGGCGCGCTGGGCCACCTGGTAGGAGCGGTAGCTGGGGCGGGGATGGTCGAAAATGTCGCCGAGCCACACCACCAGATCCGGTTCCAAGCTGAGCGCGAGGGCTACCGCAGCCTCGAAAGACACCTCGAAGTCCCGCTCGCGCTGGTTGACCCCCGATCCGGCTGTCACCGGATAGTAGGAGCGACCTAGATGTGCGTCTCCGAGTGCAGCAATGCGCATACCTCCAGCCAATCAGACGGATGAGACGAATAGCAACGATGTAGTTAGTAGTCTCGTGACCGTGGCCACTTCAGCGGGGCGTTCTGCGATGCTTCGCTACCGCCGCCTTCGCTATAGGCACGTCGCCCGCCGTGCGTTTCTCGCGTTCGTCTCGCTTGCTGTCGCAGCCGCCGGTGCCGATGTGGCGTCGACCTTCGGGACGTCGGGGACGGACGGGATTTTCGCGGGAACACTCGCTGCGATCGGTCTGCTCGGGCTGGCGTTGGCGTGGTGGGGTCCGTTCGGGCGCGCCGAGATGGACCGGTGGCGCCAAGGGGCGGCCGGGGAGGTTTCGACGGCCGCGATCCTCGACGCGATGGCCGGACGACGCTGGAAGGTATGGCACGACCTGGCTGTCCCGACGAGGAGGCAGAACATCGACCACCTGGTGGTGGGTCCTACCGGCGTGTGGTTGGTGGATTCGAAGACCACCAGGGCCACCGTTACCCGCCGTTGGGGCAGGAGGATACGGGTCGGTGGACGGCTCCTCGACACCTCCGCTACGGCTTGGGAAGCAGAAATGGTCGCCCGCGAACTGACGGCGCTTCTAGGTGGGACTGCCCCCGTCGACGTGTGTCCCCTGGTTGTGCTGCACTCCATAGGCACCTCTCGGGCCCCACGCGGCCGTCGGCTACAACGGCGTGGCGAGGAGGGCGGCGTGCGGATCGTTGCGCCCTCGAGGCTCGCCAGGCACATCCGCCGTGGACGGCGCGCGCTGAGCAGAACCGACATCGCGAGGATCGCCTCTTGCGTCGACGCGGCATTCGAGGAGGCGTCCTGGCAGGACGGCTCGTCCGACGAGGGGCCTCGGAGAGCCCCCGGGGCATGGTCTCGTGCCTGAACCCCGACCTCGACCGACCGAAGCGACTCCTGCGGCGACCGTCGTCGTGCTCCGTGAGAACACAGGCGAGCTCCGTGAGAACACAGGCGAGTTGGAAGTCCTGCTGGTTCGCCGTAACTCCCGTGGAGCTTTCGGCGGCATGTGGGTCTTCCCTGGCGGCCAGGTCGACGACGCTGACCGTGCGGAGGCCGCTGCGAGGCTTCAGGGGCGGCGTGAGGCAACTGTTGCTATTCCAGATGAGATTGACGCAGCGCGCATCGCTGCTGTGCGAGAGGCGCGCGAGGAGGCGGGCATCGAACTCGACGTTGAGGGGCTGGAGTTGCTGTCGTTCTGGATGCCACCGCCCGAAGCCCCGCGGCGTTTCGCTACATGGTTCTTCCTCGGGGTCGCGCCGGACGACTCGGAGGTGGTCGTCGACGACTCCGAGATACGCGAGTTCCGCTGGCTGACCGCGCAGGCGGCGATGGACGCCAGGAATTCGGCTGCGATGGCGATGGCGCCCCCGACCTACATGACGCTGTGGTGGATCGCCAGACACGGCGACGCAGCGTCGGCGCTCGCATCGGTCGCGGGCCGGCCCGTCGAGGCTTACGAGACTCGAATGTTTCCTGCTTCAGGCGACATGCCTGCGATGGCAGCGTGGCTGGGCGACGCCGGTTTTGCCGACGGGAACATGTCGAGGCCCGGTCCGCGACGGCGGCTCGTCATGTCCGAGCCGGCGTGGACCGTCGAGGTCACATCGAGCTGAAGCAGGAGGTTAGGAAAAAAAGTGGGATATCGCGGACGAGGTCATCGACGAACCTCCCGATCGATTCCAACGCCTGCACAACGTCCTCGTCGAGACTCAATGTGACGCGGCGTTTCTTCATAACGTGACCATACGTGGCTAAGCAAGCTGTCTTCGGCCTCGCTTCCGGGAGGACGTCAGTACTCGATGCCCTTCTTCGCCTTGATCCCCCGGTCATAGGCGTGCTTGATCTTGCGCATCTCGCTCACCGTGTCCGCCACGTCGACCAACTCGGCAGCGGCGTTACGCCCCGTCATGACCACGCTCGTCTTAGGGGACCTGGAGCGGACACCGGCTGCGACCTCGGCGCCGTCGATCCAGCCGTAGGTCACTGCATAGGTGATCTCATCGAAGATCAGAAGGTCGTATTCCCCCGACGACAGCATCGCCGAGGCGACCTGCCACGCGTGGCGGCCTTTCGCCGCCGTCTCGTCCAAATCCGTCGATTCCCAGGTGAAGCCGTCGCCGAGGGTGTGCCACTCGATGCCCAGGTGATCGGCGAGCTTTCGTTCCCCGGTCTTCCAGGACCCCCCCTTGACGAACTGCACCACGCCTACACGCCACCCGCGCGCCCATCCGCGAGCCATCACACCGAACGCTGCGGACGACTTGCCTTTACCGTCACCTGTGTTCAACAACACGATCGACTCCGCTCTGGCCATGCACCGCACTCTACGACTAGCGTGAGGGTCGCTAGAGCAGGGAACCCGGTGTAAATCCGGGGCTGT
>JAKCEB010000057.1 GCA_021838305.1 Actinomycetes bacterium
GACGGCGGCGAGCTTGTCCTCTACGCGGTGGCCGCGGCCGTCATCGGGGGTACGAGCCTCTTCGGAGGTCGCGGGAAGATGCTCTACGCGGTCGTCGGAGGCCTCGTGATCGCCACAATCGCCAACGGGATGGGTCTGATTGGTCTCAGCGCTTCGGCGCAGTACATGGTGACGGCCCTGGTACTGCTCGCCGCTGCCTCTGTCGACGCCCTCGCTAGGCGCAACTCGACGCGCAACTCGTAGGGCACGCTCTGCGCCCTGCGCCCTGCGCCCTGCGCCCTGCGCCCTGCGCCCTGCGCCCTGCGCCCTGCGCCCTGCGCCCTGCGCCCTGCGCCCTGCGCCCTGCGCCCTGCGCGACCACTCAGCGACGGCGAAAAACGTCAAATTTGGTCAGGATCTTTTGAGAGTCGCGACAGCCTGACCATTTGAAGCGTTTTTTCGCACTTTTTGGTACACGATCTTTCTTCTCAGAAAATCCTGTACCAGCCCTCGCTAAGCAAACGCACTTTTTGGTACAAAACTTTTCCGAGTCGAAGATCCTGACCAAATTTGACGGTTCTTCGAGCCAATCAACTGGGAACTGTCGTCGCCCTGTCGTCGAGCCCCGCCCATAAGTCGTGATAGGAGCGATACTCCATATCATGACAAGATCTCCGGCGCCTTCCGCAGCCTCAACGGCGCCAGAGCCTTCGCCGACGTCCGATCCTGCCTACCAACGGCCGCAAACCACAACCAGAAGCCCCTCGGCGTGCTCACCCAACTATTCACCGAAACCCCTGGATCCCATCCCCAGACCAGCCACCACATGAGCGCCGCCATTGGCCGAGCGTTGAGTCCTCATACGGAAGTGAATCCTCAACCAAGTGGACAAGTGAATCCTGAATCAAATAATTTGCACTACTCCGCTGAGCGTAGTATAATCAGTTCATGTCAACAAAAGGACCTGAAGACCTCGGGCCGGCCGCGACGGTTGGCGTATCACTGCTCATCTTGACGAGTCTCGCTGATGGCGAGAAGCACGGCCACAGCCTGATGAAAGACATCGAGGAGTTCGCAGGCGTCCGACTTGGTCCCGGAACACTTTACAAGGCCATCTCGCGTCTAGAGTCCGCGGGCTTAATCGAGAGTCTCGATCCTGATGAGCGACGGCGCCCGTATCGAATGACGCCAGCGGGTTGCAACGAGCTATCTCGCTCCTTCGAGAATCTAGATCGAATAGCGGAAGAATTCCGACGAAGAATGCGGCCACCGAAGCGCCCACTTACCCTTACACCATCCCCGATTGGCTGACAGCTGTGCCGACTATGGGTGGACGTTGGCTCGTAAAATTGTATCCACGCAAGTGGCGAGATAAGTACGGCGAAGAAATGATCGATCTTCTTACGGCCCTTAAGGCGGCCAGTGGGGGTTTATCACTCGCCTATCGCATTGACTTGATCAGAGGCGCTCTCGTCGAGCGCACCGTCGATCTTTACGCTCGAAAAAGGACGCGTCGGGTGATCACCTCCTTCATAACCGCCCTCCTCCTTGTGACATCGGCCGCTACCGCTGGCCTTGTAATGACGGGTTCCCCCTCGCCGACATCAGAGCGAAGTATTCGGGCAGCTAGTCGCTCCGCATTAAGTAGCGCTTCAGCCGTAGGCGCTCAGAAACGACAGGCAGCTCTAACAGCAGCAATGGCTGCGTACGAAGTCGAAGTCCGCCTTATGTTACGAGACATAGCGTCGGCCAAGGTGGCCCATTCTGGGGAGTCGCAGGCAACACGATAAAAATAGAAAAAACTAGAAATGGAGGATAGTCAATGCGTCGAATTTTTATCACTCTAACTATCTCACTTGGATTAGTATCTAATATCGGTATACCGGTCGCAAGGGCGCAGGTCACTACCGGCGCTTCTACTGCCTACTGGAAGGCCATCCTCGGACCAAATTGTACCCTCATCAATCCTACCCCTACGAGCGTAGTGTCGAACTGCTCAGGCAGTGGCAGAGGGCAGGCAATAAGGCCACCAGGGGTGAATCCAACGTGTGCGACGATCGAGAACGGCGTCGAGTGCATTGGGAGTAGTTCTGGTTCCTTTTTAGGATCTTTCTACAACTCATCAAGCGGGAACGTGACGGGTGGTAACGGACTCTACAGCGGAGCATGCCTCGGAAATACCGCTATCGCTAGTCAGAGTCGGCAAACAGCGCCGCCAGGCGACAGCATCTTTATTAGTTACACTCCCGCATATAGCGGTAGCCCTATTACGAGCAAATTTTTTTCCTATGGCTCCTATTTTGGTGGTGTCTGTTCGACATTCTAAGGGCTCTATCTGCCGGTAATTCTGAGAGATTGTCGGACAGCCTGCGTTACAAAGAGCTTTTTTCTATCGTTAGGCGTGGCTACATTGGCTCTGTTCTATCGATCGATCCGCCCAATCAAGTCCGACGCTACAGTATTCCTGGGTAACGCCAGCCATGTGTAGGATGTACAAACGGCTCGCAGCTTCGTCAACTCGGCTGGAAAACTAACCGATCGCGCGCCCCAGTTGGCTGAAGGAAGCCGCCCGAAATGTCTCGCAGTCTGCCTCGGGTGTCATCTAGCTCGCGCTGGAAATTTGGTGCCCACCAGCGCCAGACCACTGGACCCGGTACGGAAGTGCCGACCTTATTCCCACTCGATCGTGCCGGGCGGCTTGGAGGTCACGTCGTAGGCGACCCGGTTGACGCCGGGCACCTCGTTGATGATCCGGCTGGACAACCGTTCCAGGACCTCGTAGGGGAGCCGTGCCCAGTCGGCCGTCATCGCGTCGTCCGAAGTGACAGCACGGATGACGATCGGGTAGGCGTACGTGCGCTCGTCGCCCATCACCCCTACGGTGCGCACGACCGGCAGCACGGCGAAGCTCTGCCACAGTTCGCGAGACAATCCGGCCCGCCGGATCTCCTCGGCCACGATGGCGTCGGCAGCCGCGAGGATAGCGACCCGTTCGGGCGTTACCGTGCCGACGATCCGCACCGCGAGGCCCGGTCCGGGGAAAGGCTGGCGCCACACGATCTCCTCTGGGAGCCCGAGTTCCTCGCCTACCGTGCGCACCTCGTCTTTGAAGAGATTGCGAAGTGGCTCCACCAACTCGAAGACCATGTCGTCTGGGAGGCCGCCGACGTTGTGGTGGGACTTGATCTTCGCAGCGTCCTTGGTGCCCGACTCGATGATGTCAGGGTAGAGAGTCCCCTGCACAAGGAACCTGGCATCGCCGAGATCGCTCGCAGCTTCCTCAAAAACCCGGATGAATGTCTCGCCGATGATCTTGCGCTTGCGCTCCGGGTCCGAGATGTCGTCTAACGCGGCAAGAAAACGGTCCCCCGCCTTGACGTGTACCAAGTCGATGTTGAACTGTTCGCGGAAGGTCGCCTCAACCTGGTCGGCCTCACCGGCACGTAGCAGGCCGGTGTCGACAAAGACGCAGGTGAGCTGCGATCCGACCGCCTTGTGCACGAGTGCGGCTGCCACGGCCGAGTCGACCCCGCCCGACAGTCCGCATATGATCCGCTCGGAGCCGACCTGCTCGCGGATGGACTGGGTCGCCGCCTCGATCACCGAGGTCATGGTCCAAGACGGGCGGCAGCCGCACACCTCGTAGAGGAACGCCTTGAGGATCTCCTGGCCGCCGTGTGTGTGGACCACCTCCGGGTGGAACTGGACCCCGTAGATTCCCCGAGTCGGATCCTCCAAGGCAGCGACGGGGGCGTCAGCGGTCGACGCAGTCGTGCGAAACCCCGCCGGGGGCGCCGTTATAGCGTCGAAGTGGCTCATCCAGACGTCGAAGCACGGAGGCACCGACCCGAACAGGACAGACGGAGCGGGCCCGTCCGACGCGACCGACAGCGCTGTCCGCCCGTACTCCCCCCTGCCACTGCCGTCCACGGAGCCACCGAGCTGGCGTGCGATCAGCTGAGCGCCGTAACAAATGCCTAGCACCGGGATCCCGATGGCGAAGATATCCGGGTCCAATTGGGGCGCGCCTGCGATGTTGACCGACTTAGGGCCACCTGAGAGGATCAGACCGGCAGGCTTGCGCGCTGCCAGCTCAGAAGCAGTGATCGAGTGCGGGACTATCTCGCTATAGACGTGCGCTTCACGCACACGGCGGGCGATCAGCTGCGCGTACTGGGCGCCGAAGTCGACAACCAGAATCGGCGACCCGGCGTGGTCGGTGATGCTCACCCGTGCGCTAGTGGCCCATGCCGACACCCTGGGACCGCTGCAGGCTCTTGCCTTCGGTCTGCAGGGCGGGGGCGACCATGACTTCGGCCTTCTGGAACTCCTTGACCGTCTCGTACCCGCAGGTCGCCATGGAAGTGCGAAGAGCGCCGAAGAGGTTGAGCCGGCCGTCGTTCTCGTGGGCGGGACCTACCAGGATCTCCTTCAAGGTTCCCCTCGTGGTGGTCTTCACCCGTGCTCCACGCGGCAGGGTCGGGTGGAATGTCGCCATTCCCCAGTGGTAGCCACGCCCTGGCGCCTCGAACGCAGCGGCGAGCGGAGATCCGATCATCACTGCGTCCGCCCCGCAGACTATCGCCTTGGCGACGTCGCCACCCGTGCCCATACCGCCGTCTGCAATGACCTGCACGTACACGCCGGTCTCGTCGAGGTGCTGTGCTCTCGCGGCCCTGGCGTCTGCGATGGCCGTCGCCTGGGGGACGCCGATACCGAGGACGCCCCTGGTGGTGCACGCGTGGCCCGGTCCGACCCCGACCAACACGCCCACCGCTCCGGTTCGCATCAGGTGCAACGCCGCCTGGTAGGAGGCGCAGCCGCCGACGATCACCGGGATGTCGAACTCGCGGATGAAACGCTTGAGGTTGAGTGGCTCGACCGTCTTGGACACGTGCTCGGCCGACACGACAGTGCCCTGAATCACGAACAGATCAAGTTCGGCGTCCAAGAGCGCGGGAGCGAACTGCTCGGTGCGCTGCGGGGTTAGAGATGCGCAGGCTACGACCCCAGCGGCTTTTATCTCGCGGACTCGCTCCGACACGAGCTCCGCTTTGATCGGCTCGGAGTAGATCTGCTGCATCCTCGCTGTCGCCTTGTCGGTGTCGAGATGCGAGATCTCCTCGAGCAGGGGTTCGGGGTCCTCGTAGCGGGTCCAGACGCCTTCGAGATTGAGCACGCCAAGTCCACCGAGGCGCCCTATCTCGATTGCTGTCGCCGGACTGACCACCCCGTCCATTGCGGATGCCATTAAAGGCAGGTCGAAACGGTAGGCATCGATTTCCCAGGAGATGTCGACGTCTTCTGGGTCGCGCGTGCGCCGGCTCGGAACTATCGCAATGTCGTCGAATCCGTATGCCCGCCGACCGGTCTTGCCACGCCCAATCTCGATATCTGCCACGACATCCTCGCTTGCGTCTCGATGGTTAAGGCTACGAGCCTACTAGAGCAACCCCTCGATCAGAGCCGTCGAAGTGGGGCGTCAGCCAACCCCAAGCGCCACGAATAGGGAGCCCAGGAGAAAAAGCGGGATCGTCGCGATACACAATCCCCGGGCGATACGACTCGCTCTCCACGATCCGTCCAGATCCCCAGCGCGGGCGCGTGACGTCGAGAGCAGCGAGAACAAAGAAGCGGCGACGCCTGTGGGCAGGAACAGGAAAATGCAGACCAGCGCCACCCAGAAGTAGTTCGGAGGCTCTCCCCGATCGGTGCCCCAAGAGCTCCGGTCGGGACCTGACAGCCGACCTCGCAACGTCGCCGTGGCCCTGCTCACGCTGCCGAAACGACTGCCGCCCAATGCGCCGACCGGTTCGGGCACGGGACCTCCAGCCCAGCGGCCTGTCGGGTCTGCGGCATACGGCGGGTACGCGGGCGGGGGCTCGGTCGGTACCGCCGAACCCGGGACGCCCGGCCACTGCCGCGGGGGCGGCGGCCATGTAGCCCCGCCCTGTCCCGATGGCACTGCTCCCTGTCCCGGCACTGCGCCCTGTCCCGATGGCACTCCCACTCCGCCTGCCGGGCCCTCTCCAGCGCCCCGCCGCGGGTCCCCGACCGGAAATCCCCAGACGGGCAATGTGGGGTCTGGTGTCGCTGGATCATACTCCGTCGTAGGGTCCGACTGAGCGGGTGACCCTGAGGTAGCCCCCGTAGCCCCCTCTGCGCTCTGGCCAACTGCACCCCCGACACCGACCCGCGCAACAACCACGTCCGCGCTGGCAGGCCTGGAACTCGCCGCTTTCGGCAGCGACACCGCTTGGATCCCCGCAGCTCGCTGCATGGCCTCACCTCGGTTGGTCGGCGCACGAACTGCCGGCGGCTCGACTCGCTCCACCTGGGGCCGAGCAAGGGACGTCCCGCACCTGGCGCAGGCAGCGTCGCCCGACGCTCCTGCGACCGTGCCACAGCGGGGACAGAAAATCACTTGTCTAGATTACCCCGACACCGTGACGTTGACTTCGCGTATCCCACGATGAGTCCCAGCAGTTCGCTCAACATCCTCGAAGTCGCCCCCCAGACTGTGTCTCCGTACAGTTCGAAGAACTCGATCGAGCGTTCCCTACCTGCGTCCAGCGTCCAGATCTCCTCCCGGTAGACCTCCGGGTGCAGCAGCTCGACCAGCGGGACGGTGAAAGCTCGATCGACTTCCGCAGGGCTTGCGATCAGCTGGGGCCTGGACGGAACGCTTCCAACGAACGGCGTGATGGGTGCGACGTCGACGGCGGTGGTCGTGGTAGCCAGCTGCCCGAGGATCTCGACGTCCGACGAGGGGATACCAACCTCCTCGCGAACTTCTCGAAGCGCGGCTTCAAGCGCCGTTTCGCCAGGATCGATCCTTCCGCCTGGAAATGCAACCTGGCTAGTGTGCGAGCGCATCCTTGCCGAGCGTCTCGTCAGCACGACGTGAGCCTGACCACCTTCGTCGAAGAGGATGCACGCTACGGCGGCCGGACGTCGACGCTGGTTCCCGTCTGCGTTCCTGTCGGCCTGGCCGTCTGCGTTCCGGTCGGCCTGGCCGGCTGCCCTCTCGTCTGCCTGGCCGGCTACCCGGACCGGCATCTCGATGCGCAGCTCGGGCGGCTCGCCACGATCCTCTAGAGCAGCCCGAACAAGGCCTACGCTGATCGCGTCAGGCACCCACCCCTCGGGGTCGGCCCAATCAGCCCCGGGACCGATCCGCCAGTTCGCGGGCCGGGGGATTAGCTGTGGGCCACCTCTCAACTACTCGACTCCTCCGCGAAAGCAGGCCGACCCCAAAAGCGGAGCCGACCTGCGTTTCTCAGTTGTACATCTGTACGCCGGTCGGGAAAGGCTGGCGTCATTCGGAGATGGGTTTGGGCTTAGAAGCCCATTCCTCCCATGCCACCCATACCGCCCATGCCACCGCCGCCACCGGGGGGCATGGCAGGAGCCTTCTTCTCGGGCTTGTCGGCCACGAGAGCCTCGGTGGTGAGCAGCAACGCCGCTATCGACGCCGCGTTCTGCAGGGCAGAGCGCGTCACCTTGGCCGGGTCGATGACACCGGCCTTGACCAGGTCGACGAACTCGCCTGTAGCAGCGTTGAGTCCGATCGAGCCCACTTCGCGCTCGGCCTGCTGGACGATCACCGAGCCCTCGAGGCCGGCGTTGATCGCAATCCACTTGAGGGGCTCCTCGAGTGCACGCATGACGATCGACGCACCGGTGGCCTCGTCGCCAGAAAGCGAGGCAACGACCTCCGCTACAGCCGGACGGCTGCGAAGGAGCGCTGTCCCGCCACCAGCAACAATGCCCTCCTCGATCGCAGCGCGAGTCGCCGACAGGGCGTCCTCGATGCGGTGCTTCTTCTCCTTTAGCTCCACTTCCGTAGCAGCGCCGACCTTGACAACGGCGACACCGCCGGAGAGCTTCGCTAGACGTTCCTGGAGCTTCTCACGATCCCAGTCGGAGTCGGTGTCGTCGATCTCGCGCTTGATCTGGGCGATGCGGCCCTTGACGTCTGCGTCCGAACCGCCACCCTCGACAATCGTGGTGTTGTCCTTGTCGATGACCACCTTGCGGGCCCGGCCGAGCAGGTCGAGCGTGGTGTTCTCGAGTTTGAGACCTACCTCCTCGGAGATGACCTGGCCGCCGGTGAGGGTCGCCATGTCCCCGAGCATCGCCTTACGGCGGTCGCCGAAACCGGGAGCCTTGACAGCCACCGAGGTGAAAGTGCCCCGGATCTTGTTGACGACGAGAGTCGCGAGGGCTTCGCCTTCGACGTCCTCGGCGATGATCAGAAGCGGCTTGCCTGCCTGCATGACCTTCTCGAGGACCGGAACCAGGTCGTGTACAGCGCTGACCTTGGAGTTGGCGATGAGGATGTAGGGATCCTCGAGGACCGCCTCCTGGCGCTCGGCGTCGGTGACGAAGTACGGCGAAAGGTAGCCCTTGTCGAACTGCATGCCCTCGGTGAAGTCGAGCTCGAGACCGAAGGTGTTCGACTCCTCGACGGTCACGACGCCGTCCTTGCCGACCTTGCTGATTGCGTCGGCGAGAACTTCGCCAATCGAGGTGTCAGCAGCCGAGATTGACGCCACCTGGGCGATCTCGGACCTGCCGTCGATCTCCTTGGCCTGCGCGTTGATCGCCGCGACCGCCGCGACGACAGCCTTTTCGATGCCCCGCTTGAGCGACATCGGGTTGGCGCCGGCGGCTACGTTGCGCAGCCCCTCGTGGATCAGTGCCTGGGCGAGAACAGTTGCGGTCGTGGTGCCGTCGCCAGCGACGTCGTTCGTCTTGGTGGCGACTTCCTTGACCAGCTGGGCGCCCATATTTTCGAACGGGTCCTCGAGCTCCACTTCACGGGCGATGGTCACGCCGTCGTTGGTGATGGTCGGGGCGCCGAACTTCTTCTCGATGACCACGTTGCGGCCCTTCGGGCCAAGGGTCACCTTGACCGTGTCGGCCAGCTGGTTGACCCCGGCTTCGAGACCGCGACGGGCCTTGTCGTCGAACTTGAGTTGCTTGGCCATCAGCTCACCTTCGCCAGGACGTCCCGGCTCGTCAGGATCAGCAGGTCTTCGCCGTCGATGGTGATCTCGGTCCCGCCGTACTTCGAGTAGACGACCTTGTCGCCAACCTTGATGTCGAGGGGGATCAGCTCGCCGCTGCTCTCGGCACGCCGTCCGGGACCGACAGCGAGGACTTCGCCCTGCTGTGGCTTCTCTTTAGCAGTGTCGGGGATGACAAGACCGGACGCGGTCCTCTCCTCGGCTTCGCTCGGGCGTACGACGATCCGGTCGTCGAGTGGCTGCAGACTCATATCAGTGCGCCTCCATAGGTTGTTAGCACTCTCGGGTTACGAGTGCTAAGACTAGCGGGCCTGCCGCGCTAGTTCAACCAGCTTTCTCCCCCTTGGACGAGTTTTCTCCGAGAATCCGATCTCAGACTTCGAAGCGGAGCTTCAAGTTCGGGTTCGCGGCGACGTCTAGCGGCGTCGGCCCGTCGGTTCGAAGCCGGTACCAGGCGGTCGCCCCCACCATGGCGGCGTTGTCGGTGCACATGGCACGGCTCGGAAGAAAGCAGGCTCTGCCATCCGACTCAGCCGCTTCGGCCACCGCGGCGCGCAGCGCGGAGTTCGCCGCGACTCCCCCGCCTATGCAAATCGACTTCGCTTCTAGTTGGCCAGCGGCGGCGCGCACTTTTTCCACGAGCACGTCCACGACGGCAGCCTGGAAGCTCGCTGCGACGTCTTTCACGTCGGTGTCGGGGTTCTTGCGGACGTAGTTTATGACGCTCGTCTTCAGGCCACTGAAGGAGAAATCGAAGCCTTGACCGCGAAGGCCTCTCGGGAATGCAACGGCCGCCGGGTTGCCGGTAGCCGACAGCTTGTCGATCACCGGTCCGCCGGGGTAGCCGAGCCCGAGAAAACGAGCAACCTTGTCGAAAGCCTCCCCCGCCGCGTCGTCAATAGTCTGGCCGACAAGGCGGTAGCGGCCCTCGTCGCTCATGTGGACGATCATCGTGTGGCCACCCGACACGAGAAGAACGACAGCCGGCAGCGCCATGTCGGGATCCTCGAGGAACGCAGCGTGAAGGTGCCCCTCCATGTGGTTGACCCCGACGAAAGGCAGCCCCCACGCAAGCGAGTAAGCCTTCGCTGCACTCACACCGACCAGTAGCGAACCGATGAGCCCAGGCCCGATTGTGGCAGCCACCGCATCGAGGTCCCCTCGGGCGATCCCGGCCCGGGAAAGCGCTTCGCCCACTACCGGCGTCAACAAGTCGATGTGGGCGCGCCCCGCCACTTCGGGAACCACCCCGCCGAACGCCGCGTGCAGGTCCACCTGGCTCGACACGACCGAGCTTGCGATGTTGCGGCCGTCCACGACGACCGCAGCTGCGGTCTCGTCGCAGGATGTCTCTATCGCCAGAATCGCAGTCATTGCGGCCCCGGCCCGGTGGAATCGATCGTGACCCCGGAGATCGCGTTACTGATTCGGCCTATTCGCTCCAGGTAGAGACTCGAATCAATGTCGTGAACCCACATCACCAAAGCGTCCTCGCCGTTCTCGGAGTAGTAGCTCTTGCGTATCCCCTCGGTCTCGAAACCGAAGCGGCGGTACATCGCCTGAGCCGCCGTGTTTGACATCCGGACCTCCAACGTCATGTTCCTCGTAGCGCGCCGAAGGGCTTCGCTGTGCAGGTTGATAAGCAGCCGCGTTCCGATCTGATGGCGCTGCCACGCCGGATCGACAGCGATGTTCGTCACGTGGCTCTCCTCGTAGCCGACCATCAGCCCCGCGTATCCGACCACCCGTCCTGCGACGCGGGCCACGACGTAGTGGCGTGTCTGGCGTTGGCCTAGCTCGCTCAGGAACAGGCCGAGCGACCACGGGTTCGGGTAGGCCTTGTGCTCGATCTCTAGCACTCGACGCAGATGACGACGCCTCATCAGGACCAAATGCACCTCGATCGGATCGGGCTCCCCTCTCCCGGTCTCGCCGGCAGTCATCAGCGCTGATCCCATCCGATACGGACGTCCGCCTCCCGCATGTAGCGCGCCGAGACGAGTGCTGCCTCGACTCCTTCCGTCTCTGCGGTCATTACAGCGAGGCATTCAGCGCTCGGATAGTCGAAGCGCGAGGGGGCTAGTTCGATTCGGTCGTCGAGCGACGAGAGTTCCGACTCGTATCGACGCGCCCCGTCGCCTGTGACCACGACAGATCCCGATGTGGCGGCGAGGCCCCTTGCCAAATCCGACGGCGACGATACCTGCGCCGCTCGGACGGTCTCCACGCCGCTGCCGTCCGGCACCCTGCGGTGCAGCGACCAGAACACCTCGCCCCGCCTGGCGTCGACGACAGACGCCACGGTGCGGGGATCGTGGCGCCATGCGAAGGCGAGAGTTTCGAGTGAACCGGCCGCTACGACTGGTATGCAGAGCGCGTCACCGAGCGCCTTGGCGGTTGCGATTCCGACCCGCAGCCCGGTGAAGAGTCCCGGCCCGACGTCGACCGCAACCCTGGAGAGGGAGTCCACCTCTACCCCGGAGAGTTTGCATAATGCGCGTATCGCCGGGGCGAGCGTCTCAGCGTGTCGGCGTCCGACTCGCAGCGAGAACGACGAAAGAATGCCCTCGTCACTGCGGAAAGCGACGCTCACCTGCGGCGTCGAAGTCGATATCGCCATCGTCAAAGTCATGGGCTTGGCACCTGCTGCGCATCCAGGCCAGCCAGTCTCCTCTCCCACGCCGATCCGACCGCCTCGACGTGCGCGATCCGGCGGTTCTCGTCGACGCCAGGGCGAAGGGACACGAGCAGGTGGCCTCCCGGAAGAGCTGCGACCGCCCGCTCCCCCCATTCGACCACGACCACGGCGCCGTCATCGAGCATCTCCGCCAGCGCCAGGTCCACCACCTCGGAGAGTCGTTCGAGTCGGTAGATGTCCACGTGTACAAGGTCGAATCCGCTGGCCGTCTGGTAGATGTTCATTAGTGTAAAAGTTGGGCTCGTCACAGCGGAGTCCACTCCGAGGGCCGCTGCCATTCCCTGCGTGAAGGTGGTCTTGCCTGCTCCGAGGTCGCCCTCCAGGAGGATCACGTCGCCCGGCTCGACGATTCGTGCGATCTGCGAGCCGAGCCGGCGTGTGGCATCAGCGTCGTTGCAGCTGATTTCGAGCGGTGTCAAGCCCCGCCGACCTGTCTTGTTTGCGCCTGGCCGAGCGATTGACGCGCCCTTACGAAATCGGCTCGCATGGCTGCCAGGACCTCGCCGCCGCCACGCAGCGCGGCAGCAGGATGAAAGGTCGGCACTACCACGCTAGGCCCACCCCCAGGCCACGGGTAGGTCTTGCCGCGAAGGCGCGTGATACCTACCCCGGAATCGAGGAGCGTCCGGGATGCGAAGTTACCGAGGGTGATGACCACTTCCGGCGCTACAAGGGCCACCTGGGCGTCGAGATACGGGCGGCACTCAGCGATCTCGTCCGGGAGCGGATCGCGGTTGTCCGGCGGACGGCATTTGACGACGTTTGCGATGTAAACCTCGTCGCGCTTCAAACCGGCTTCCTCCGACAGCAGCCGGTCGAGGAGGCGCCCCGAGCGGCCTACGAAAGGGCGCCCCTGGAGGTCCTCGTCGCGTCCGGGGCCTTCACCCACGACCATCAGCGAGGCGGAAGGGTCGCCCTCACCGAACACGACGGTGTGGCGGCCGCTGGCCAACCGGCAGCGCTGGCACACGCTCGCTTGCGCCTCGACCTCCGACAGTTCCGCCATGCACCCCAATCGTACGTGCTCCAGCCCTGCCGGCGACAAACGCTAACTTCGAGCCCGATCCGCCGCGAAAGGACTCCTCAGCCTCCGCCGGCCAGTTCTTGTCAAGACGGTGGGGTAGCTTGGTGGAAAACGCATCGACCGCTCCGAAGCGGTCCTGGAAAGGGCATGACCGACCATGAGCAACCCTCCCCCTCCCCCACCACCGGGCGGTTTTCCGGGCGGCGGCTACCCCGGCGGCGGCTACCCGGGCGGCGGCTACCCCGGCGGGGGATTCACCCCTGGAGGTTTCGACGTTCCGGGCCTAGGTTCGGATGTACTCGCCACGTGGTGGCATCGCGTGGGAGCTTCCATCGTCGACGGTTTGATCGTCGGGGTACCGGTCGTGCTTCTCGTTGCTGCTGCTGGCATGAGCGGAGTCTCCGCGAACCTTCCCGAGAGCATCATCGCCGCCGTCTACGCCTTCGCACTTATCACCTGGTGGGGCGGCCAGACCATAGGCAACCGGGCTGTCAGGACGCGCGTAGTTGACGCCGTCACCGGAGGGCCCGTCGACGCCCGTCGTTCGGCCATCAGGGCGGCGGTGATGTGGGTCCTTACCATCACGTTCGTTGGCGGGATCGCAGACATTCTTTGGCCGTTATGGGACCGACGAAACCAGACCCTTCACGACAAGGCAGCCGGAACCCTCGTAACGC
>JAKCEB010000058.1 GCA_021838305.1 Actinomycetes bacterium
CCGGGGGGCAGCAGCGACAGGGCGGACAGTGCGGCCACCCCGACTACTGCAACGACCGCGGCCTGCAATATCAATGCCACTCCGCTCGGTTGGAAATCCACTGGTCGTCGCCCCCGAAACAGCAGTCCGGCACACGCAGCCGCCCCGACGACTATCCCGCCAAGGTGAGCCTGCCAGGCGATGCCCGGAACGGCGAAGGAGAACACGAGGTTGAGGACGAGCAGAACGGTGATCGTCTGGGTCTCCCATCTACGGGCGCGCGCGAGGACGTAGTACGCCCCCATTACTCCGAAGATCGCCCCGGACGCGCCGAGACCCGCTTCGTTGATCGGCGCGAACAGGTAGAAAGCGACGCCTCCTCCAAACGCCGCCAACAGGTACACGACGACGAAGCGGGTCCTTCCGATCGCCGCTTCGACGGGCGGCCCGACGATAGCGAGGGTGATCATGTTGAGAGCGATGTGCTCGACGCTCGCGTGAAGGAACGCCGACGTGATCAGCTGGAACCATCGCCCCATGTAGTGCACTTCGAAAGGCACCAGCCAGTACTTCTCTTCAAACGCAGGGTGCCCGG
The DNA here is from genome assembly GCA_021838305.1 of Actinomycetes bacterium. Classification (GTDB taxonomy): domain Bacteria; phylum Actinomycetota; class Acidimicrobiia; order Acidimicrobiales; family Palsa-688; genus JAJZAM01. The sequence goes on from JAKCEB010000058.1 coordinate 575, forward strand.
CCTCGTAGCCGTAGATCGCGGCGTTGATCGCGATGATTGCGATGACGGCAGGGGTGATTCGGGTAGCACCGAGCGTTCCCTGCCTTCGCGGCTGCCATCGAACGCTCGGCGAGACACGGGCACCTTCGCGCACGCACGACGTGCATTGCCATCCGACCGGTGCCTCTCGCATGCAGTCAGGGCAGATGGGCCGACCGCAGCGTCTGCACGTCGCGCCGGCGACGCGACCTGCATGAACGTAGCAGCTCGCAGCCGGACCCGAACTTCCGGGACCCCCGGAGGGCCCGTACCCACCGATGTCTGTCACCGGTCGCCGCCTCCCCTGGCCGCCGGCACATTCCAATGGGTGACCACGGGGCTCCCACGGTCCCAGCCGAGCTGCGACCATGCAGCGGTGTCAAGCTCGAGCCATCGACCTGTGCTCACCGGCGCCCCGACCCACCTGGCTGCCAGCACACGGCCGAAATGACCATGGCAAACCGTTATGACCTTAGCGTCGACCCCGGAGCGCACCAGCTCGATCACACGGTCGGCCCTGGCTCCCACTTCGGCGGAGGTTTCACCTCCCGGCCACGGACCGTCCCAGATGGACCATCGGGGGTAGAGCTCGTGGATCTCGGCGGTTGTTAAACCCTCGAGGTCTCCGTAGTCCCACTCCGCCAAGTCGGCTACGACCTCGAACGGCACGAGGCCGGCCAACTCCGCAGTGCGCCTTGCGCGGACGCGGGGGCTGACGAGTACGCGTTGTGCAGCCAAACCCTCGGCGAAGGTCGCCAATGCCGCTGCCTGAAGTTCGCCTTCTGGGGTGAGCTCGACGTCGGTTCTGCCGGTGTGACGCCCGTCTCTGCTCCACTGCGTCTGGCCGTGGCGAACCACCCACAATACCGCTTCGGTAACTGCCACCTCGACAGTCATTTAAGCGTCGCGCCGCTCGAGGACGAAAAGGGCGATGCCAATGACCACAGCTGTGAATAGCGCCATCTCCCCGAGGCCGACCCACGCGCTCAGCGCGTGCGCACCATGTCCGAGCGAGTAGACCTCCGTGCCGGCGTTAGTCGGCCAGTACTCCTCGATCGGCTGCGACCACGAAGTCGGTAGAGCCGCCGCTAAACCCGGGATAATGAACAGCATCGCAACGATGACGGCGATACCTGCAGCCGCATGGCGCAAAAGTACGGCGAAACCGCTGGCGAGAAGCCCGACGAGCGCCAGGTACAGGCCGGCACCGATAACCACCCGCAACACGTTGTGCTGGCCAAGAGTCGCATACGGCACGGTCGGCTGCACCGAGTGGATCATCGTCTGACCCACCAGGAAAGCGGCAAAAGCCACCACCTCGCCGACGACGAGAGATGAAACAGCCGAAATCGTCATCTTGGCTGCCATCATCTTCGTACGTTTGGGAACGGCGGCAAGGCTGGTGCGTATCATCCCGGTCGAGTATTCGGCCGTGACAGTGAGGACGCCGAGGACAGCAAACGCCAGCTGGGCAAGAAGCAAAGGCCGGATACTTCGCCCGACGGGATCCCAAGTCGCGCGGATCACCACGTCGCTGTAGTAGTGGCTCGCCGACACCCCAGAAATCAGAGCGGAGAGGCCAATCCCTAGGACACCCCCAGCGGCGAAAGTCCAAAAGGTCGACCGCACCGTCCGGAGCTTCGTCCATTCCGAAACGGCGACGTTGGCGAAACTGTACGGTTGCGAAGTCATCGGTCGTCCTGCCCTCCGCTCGCCGAACCGGTGGCGTGGAATTCCACGCTTTCACTCGTCAACTCCATAAACGCTTCCTCCAGGGACGCCCGCTGAGGCGCAAGCTCGTGGAGCACAACCCCGGCTTGCGCGGCGATCTCGCCGACACGGGCGGCATCAAGGCCTACAACGACGAGCGCGCCGCTCGGATCAGGTTCGACGGTTGCCCCTTCTCCAATCAGCAGCTCGCTTAACTGTGTTGCCGCAGGGGAGCGGACCAGGACCGACCTCGCCGAGCTCGAATCGATGAAGCGGGCCGTGCTCTCATCCCTGATCAGCCGGCCGCGACCGATCACGATCACGTGGTCTGCAGTCAAGGCCATCTCGCTCATCAAGTGGCTCGAAACGAAGACGGTCCTTCCGGCGCCGGCGAGGTCGCGCATTAGCCGGCGCACCCAGGCGATGCCTTCAGGGTCGAGACCATTGACAGGTTCGTCGAATATAAGAATCCGCGGGTCGCCGAGAAGAGCTGCCGCGATGCCGAGCCTCTGGCCCATCCCCAAGGAGAAGGCCTTCGCTCTGCGTTTCGCAGCAGCATCCAAGCCGACTATGGCGAGGACCTCGTCGACTCGCCGACGAGGGATGCCGTTCGCCTGGGCGAGGCAGAGGAGATGGTTGTAACCGGAGCGGCCACCGTGGAACGCTTTCGCGTCGAGGAGTGCACCGACTTCTTGGAGTGGAACCGGAAGGTCGCGATACTGGCGGCCGTCGATGGTGACGGTGCCTTTGCTCGGGCGGTCGAGGCCGACGATCATACGCATCGTCGTTGTTTTTCCTGCTCCGTTCGGACCGAGAAAGCCCGTCACCGTGCCCGGTTTCACGTCGAAAGTGAGGTCGTCGACGGCGAGGGTAGCCCCGTAGCTCTTCGAGAGGTTGCGGGCCTCGATCACTCGTCCTCCATTTCCACGGCCATCATTAATACTCGCGGGCCGAACAGAGGTAGGTTCGCGACCGCAGTGGACAATGACGAGGCAACAATCGAGGTGCGCGACCTGACGGTTCGCTACGGAAGGAAGGTCGCCGTTGATTCACTGGACCTCAGGGTAGCGTCCGGGGAGATCGTTGCCTTGCTCGGGCGCAACGGGGCGGGTAAAACGTCGACGGTCGAGACGCTCGAGGGGTATCGTTCCCCGTCGGCGGGCCGTGTCCGCGTGCTCGGCCTCGACCCATCGGAGCGCCGCTCGCACCGGGCGCTGGCGCAGCGAATGGGCGTTATGCTCCAAAAGGGCGGGGTGTACCCGGGGATGGGGGCAGGCGAGGCGCTGAAACTGTTCGCGTCCTACTACGCCCGACCGCTAGATCCACAAAGCCTCCTGGACGACCTCGACCTGGGCGGAGTGGCGCGTACACCATGGCGGCGAATGTCGGGCGGCGAGCAGCAGCGGTTGTCGTTGGGTCTGGCCTTGATCGGCCGGCCGGAGGTCGCTTTCCTCGACGAGCCGACCGCCGGCGTGGATCCTCATGGACGGTTAGTTATTCGGGAAAAAGTTTCCGCTCTCCGCAACTCGGGGGCCGCGGTAGTGGTCACCACCCACGAGCTCGACGAGGCCGAAAAGTTCGCTGACCGCATCGTGATCATGGACGGGGGCAGGATCGTCGCCTCGGGGAGCCCCAGGGATCTGCTCGCCTCGACCCCCACCGCCGGACGTGTCCGTTTCGACGCGAGGGAGGGACTCGACACGAGCTCTCTGGCGGAACGACTCTCGGCGGCCGTATACGAGAGCACGCCCGGCAGCTACACCGTTCAACTCGAAGGCGGCGGCGCAGCAGCGGATACCCGTCACGCGGTCGCGGCCGTCACGTCGTGGCTGGCTGAGCTCGATCTCCCGCTCGCAAGCCTGCGCGTCGGCGCGACGCTCGAGGATGTGTTCTTGGACCTGACTGAACGCCCGACAGGCGTGGACGAGCTGTGACAACTGTCGCAGGCACTACGGCCGCCGGCGGAGAGGGGGGTCGGAGTGGCGTGAGGATCTGGAGGGCACAGACTGCCGCTGAGATACGTTCGACGCTCCGTCGCGGCGATGCCGTCCTGCTCAACCTGGCGATACCGGTCGGGATACTCGTATTCTTCTCGCTGGTCAAGGTTCTTCCGCTCCCGTCGGGAGTGAGCCGCCCCGTGGACTTCCTCGCCCCGGGAGTGCTGGCTCTGGCCGTCATGTCCTCGGCGATGGTCAGCGTCGCAATAGCGACCGGGTTCGAACGTCAGTACGGGGTGCTCAAACGTCTCGGTTCCACTCCGCTCGGCCGGCCGAAACTGCTCGCAGCGAAGATAGCCGCCACTGCGACCGTCGAAGTCTTCCAGGTGATCGTGCTAAGCGCGGTGGCTGTGGCACTCGGTTGGCGCCCGAATGGTCCGCTGGGCTTGGCGGCTGTCGCCCTTCTCGCCGGGACCAGTGCATTCACGGGCATGGGCTTGCTGATGGCCGGGTCGCTTCGGGCCGAGGTCACCTTGGCCTTGGCGAACGGACTTTACCTCGCGCTTCTGCTTCTAGGCGGAATGATCTTCCCAATCTCGAATCTGCCGACTGTTCTGCGCTACGTCGCCGAAAGCCTTCCATCGGGCGCCCTCTCGCAAGTTCTGCACTCCAGCGTGAACGCTGCCGCCTCTCAAAGCTGGGGCGAGTGGCTTGTACTGGTTTGCTGGGCGGTCATCGCTCCTGTGGCCGCAGCAAGGACGTTCCGCTGGGAGTGACTCCAGCCGTCGCTTTCCGGTCGGAGTCAGCTTTCAGTGAAAGACCAGAACGTCGACTGCCATAGCCACGAACAGCACGGTCACGTAGCTGATGGACCAGTGGAAGAGCGTCATCGCCGACTGCTCACTCGGCCGGCGCCACAGCCGTGCAGCGAGTAGGACGAACGCCGCTCCCCCGAGCGCGGCCACACTCCAGTAGAGCGGCCCGAGGCCGGCCGAGACTCCGAACGCGGCAGACGCGACTACGACGAGGACCGTGTAGAGGAGGATCTGTGCGGTCGTCTTCTCGATCGACGCTACAGCCGGAAGCATCGGCACTTCGACGGAGCGGTAGTCCTCCCGGTATCTGATTGCGAGGGCCCAGAAGTGCGGCGGGGTCCACAGGAACATCAGCGCGAACAGGACAACGGGCGCCAAACCAATGCTGCCTCGGACGGCCGCCCATCCCACGAGCACCGGAACCGCGCCGGCCGCGCCGCCGACGACGATGTTCTGCTTGGAGGTCCTCTTCAGCCACATCGTGTAGACGAACACGTAGAAGGCCGTCGCGCTGACGGCGAGGAGAGCCGACAGCAAGTTTACGGTCATCCACAGCTCGGCGAATGCCGCCACCTCCAGGCCGACGGCGAAGACAAGGGCTTGGGTCGGAGAGATCAGGCCAGTAACGAGAGGTCTATTACGGGTGCGCCGCATTATCGAATCGATGTCACGGTCGACGACCATGTTGATCGCGTTGGCGCCGCCAGCTGCAAGCGTTCCGCCGACGAGCGTCGCGATCATCAGGGTCACCCGGGGCAAACCGCGCTCGGCTACGAACATCGTCGGGATGGTGGTGACCAACAGCAGCTCGATGATCCGTGGTTTGGTCAAGGCCACGAATCCTCGTGCACGCGCCGCAGCAGACACGTGAAGCGATGCTGGTACGACTACGGCCATCAGGGCCATGCTACGCCAGGTATGCACAGTCGGACAAAGCGGGCGCTGGTCTTGGCTCGCCGCGTGGCCCTAGCATGAGCGGCGATGGAGTTACTTTCGGGCCGTCGCGATCACTTTCGCGTCACCCCTGACGCGTTTCGGCGAATGGCGTTCGCCGCTGTCTGCGTCCTGGCGATAACAATCATCTCGGGTGCGGCTGTCCGCCTGAGCGGATCGGGCCTCGGCTGCACGACGTGGCCCGACTGCACCTCCACAAGCGTTGTCGCGCCGCTCCGCTTCCATGCTTGGGTCGAGTTCGGGAACCGCCTAATCAACGCCGCAGCGACGATCGCGTCGATCGGAATCCTCGTGGCGGCGCTCCTGCGCCGACCGCGTCGGACCGACCTCACCCGGCTGTCCGCCGCTATGGTCGGAGGACTCGCAGCGGAGGTGGTCGTCGGCGGCATCGTGGTGCTGAGCAAGCTCAACCCGCTGCTGGTGAGCATCCACTTCCTGCTTGGTCTGGCCTTCCTCGCCGTTGCGGTCGTTTTGCACGAAAGAGCGAAACTTCCCGATGGGGCCGGGGGCGCCACGCCCATGGTCGGCCGGCGCCAGATAGCACTCGCCCGCACGGCGATCGGCGCCTTGACGGTGGTTGCGAGCCTCGGGACGGTGGTCACATCTACCGGTCCCCATGGCGGAGCACCCGGGACGCCGCGCTACCACTTCTCCTTGCATACCGTGGCGCAGATTCACGGGACATCGGTCGAGATCTTCCTCGCGATCACATTGGTGATGGTCTGGTCCCTGTCGAGAAGCGGAGCCCCGCCCCAAGTGATGAGGCGAAGCTTCGTGATGTTGCTGGCGCTCGGCGCCCAAGCGGCGGTCGGGTACGCGCAGTACTTCGCAGGTGACCCAGTCGGCGTCGTGGCGATCCACATAGCCGGTGCCAGCCTCCTCGTTATAGCGACCGTCAGGCATTATCTGGGTCTTTGGTGTTACCCCGTCGTCTCACCCGCTTCTTCCGTGGCGCCGATTGCGCCGGCGGGAGCTGGCGCAGGCATCCGGTCGTGAGTTACAAAGCCACGTTGTCCTCCTCGGCACCGGCAGAGCTGATCGAAGCTGGTTCTGACACAATCACGATTACCGACGCTCCTTGGAAAGTGATCGTTTGGAACGACCCCGTGAACTTGATGTCGTATGTGACATTCGTCCTCCAGAAGCTCTTCGGCTACAGCAAGTCGAAGGCGGAGAAGCTGATGCTCGACGTGCATCACAAGGGCAAGGCGATCGTCTCACACGGATCACGGGAAAAGGCGGAGATGGATGTCTTTCGCCTCCACGAGCACGGATTGTGGGCGACGATGGAGTGCGACAGCTGAGCCCGCGCTTCACGACGCGGCTCGTCAAATGGGACGGGCGCAGCGCAACGTACAAAATTTCGCTCGACGAGAACCTGCGTCGCATCCTCGGCGAACTGATGGAGCAGATGCTAAAGCTCCTCGACGATCCGGAAGCACCGCTGCTTCACCGATTGTTCCCACCCGCCTACAGCAAGCCGGCCGACGTCGAGCGCCAGGATGAATATCGACGGCTCATGCAGGAGGATCTCGTCGAACGCCGCCGAAACGATTGTCAGACCGTCATCGACTCGATCAAGGACGAGCACCTAGACGAGGAGAGGATGATGGCGTGGGTTGCTGCGATCAACTCTATGCGGCTTGTCCTCGGGACCTACCTGGATGTCAAAGAGGACGATCCTCCCCGCCAGCCGGAATCCCAAGAGGAGTCGGCTTACCTGTGGCTGAGCTTCCTACTCGAGGAGTCGATCGACGCCTTGTCGCGCAACAGGTAGCACCCGGAGCCGCAGGAAAAAAGGCGCGCACCGCGACGACAGCCCTCCAACACGAGCGGCCTGGCGCGACGAAACAGACCGGCGCCACGGCAAACTTGTAGGCATGAGCTCATCCCCGCCCTCCCCCATCCTCGTCGACGTCGGTGAAGGCGTCGAGCTTTCGGTGCTCACCTGGAATTTGGACGGAGCCGCCAGACCAGCTCTGCTTGTGCACGGGCTCGCATCCAACGCGACCCTTTGGAGCGGTGTAGCGGAGTCGCTGGCCGCGAACGGCCATCCTGTGGCAGCAGTCGACCTGCGTGGCCACGGTCACTCCTCCAAGCCTGACGTCGGCTACGACTTCGCAACCATCAACACCGACCTTCGAAGCGTTCTCGGCCGCCTCGGTTGGGATTCGGGCGAACCTGTCGTAGCCGGCCAAAGCTGGGGCGCCAACGTCGTCTTGGACTTTGCGGCGCACAATCCCGACGCCTTGTCGGGGCTCGTCCTCGTAGACGGAGGGACGATCGAGCTGTCGTCGAACTTCGCCGACTGGCCGACGTGCAAGGAGGCTCTGACACCGCCGAAGCTGACCGGCATCAAAGTCGGGGATTTCGAGGAGATGATTCGCTCCCGCCACCCAGACTGGCCCGAAACCGGGATAGCCGGCTCGATCGCCAACATGGAGGTACTCGAAGACTTCACGATCCGGCCGTGGCTAAGCCTCGACCATCATCTGCAAATCCTCCGCCACCTTTGGGAGCACCGGCCATCCGAGTTGTACCGGCTTGTCGGCTGCCCAGTCACCCTGATAGTGGCCGAGGATCCGACCAACGCTCGTTGGATGGCCGGGAAGCGCCACGGTGTCACCTCCGCTGCGGCGGCCCTCGCGAATTGCGAAGTCCGCTGGGTCCGCGGGGATCACGATCTGCAGGCCCAGTACCCGGCTCTCGTGGCCGGGCTGATCGAATCCACGCCCGAGCGAAGCGAGTCCACAACTGGAGCTGAATCGTGACGCGTATCCTCGCGATCCTCGGATCGGGCGAAACGGCCCCGACAATGGTCAAAACCCACCGGGCTATCTTCGACAGCCTGAAAGGCGCGCAGCCACCCGCTGTGCTCCTCGACACGCCGTACGGCTTCCAGGCCAACGCCTCCGACATTTCCGCTCGGGCGGTCGACTACTTCGCAACGAGCCTCGGTCGGCGGGTGGACGTGGCAGAGCTCCGCGACGTCTCGCGAGACGATCCGCTGCGCCGCCAGGAAGCGATAGCGCGAATAGGTGCCGCCCAATGGGTTTTCGCCGGTCCAGGAAGCCCCAGCTACGCCCTCAGGCAATGGGATCAAACCGATGTTCCGGGCTTATTGACAGACAAGCTGACTCACGGCGGTGCCGTCGTGTTCGCAAGTGCGGCCGCGCTCACGCTCGGCCGCTACACCGTGCCTGTCTACGAGATCTACAAGGTCGGAGAGGAACCGAAGTGGTTGGACGGCCTGAACCTGCTCGACTTCTTGGGGCACGAGGTGGCGGTGATACCCCACTACGACAACGCAGAAGGCGGCAATCACGACACCCGCTTCTGTTACCTGGGCGAACAGCGTCTGTGCCGACTCGAATCGCAAATGGGTCCCGACGGCTGGGTCCTCGGCATTGACGAGCACACGGGATGTGTCATGGACCTTGACGCCGGATCTGCCACCGTCGTTGGAAACGGCACCCTCACAGTCCGTAAATCGGGTAAATCACAGGTATTCGACAGTGGCACTGTCATATCAATCGCCGACCTGGCGAAGATGGCGGCGACGCTCGACTCACACACGCCGAAATCACAAACGACGTCAGGTTCGCCCGAAGATGCCGCCACTATTGACGTCGGAGCCCTCGGTAGTCCGGGCGGACTGAGTGGCGATGATCGAGAAGGCACCGATGGGCAACGGGGAGACATCCTCGCCGGTGACACTCGCCGATTGGAGACGGCTTTCGATTCGTGCATAGCAGATCGCGACGTCGACGGTGCTGTGCGCACCCTGCTGGAGCTCGACGACACGATTGTCGCCTGGTCTGCTGACACTATCCAGTCGGCGTCGTTGAGCAGGGCGAGAGCCGCCATGCGGCGCATGGTCGTCCGCCTCGGAGACCTTGCGCGCACGGGGGCACGCGATCCCCGCGACGTCGTCGGCGGATTCGTCGAGGCATTGCTGGCGGAAAGGGCAGCCGCTCGTTCGGATCGCCGCTACGCAGACGCGGACCGGGTCCGCGATGCGATAGTGGCGAACGGTATCGAGGTCAGGGATACCCCCGACGGAACTCTCTGGGACATGCGAGCCGATCAGGGCGAGTAAGGTTCGGCGCCCTGCCGGTGCGGGGCGCTTCCCACGGGCGCCGTTGCCGATGGCGGCATAGCATGACCGCCATGACAAAAGACCTGCAGGAGCTTCTTTGGAAAGATGCAACCGACCAAGCTGACCTGGTTGCGTCGAAGCAGGTCAGTGCCCGGGAACTCGCCGAAGCAGCGATAAAGCGCATCGAGGCAGTCGATGGCCGGGTCAACGCCGTCATCCATCGCCGCTTCGAGCGGGCTCTATCGGAGGTCGACTCCGGCTTGGCGGACGGGCCTTTTCGCGGAGTCCCGTTCTTGGTCAAGGACCTGAATGCGGAGTCCGCCGGCGACCCGGCACATCAGGGCAACGCCGCCCTCAAAGCCGCCGGTTGGACAGCGACCGAGGACAGCTGGCTGATCGCACGGTTCCGCCGAGCCGGTTTCGCGTTCCTCGGTCGGACCAACACGCCCGAGTTCGGAATCCTGCCCGTCACCGAACCACACGCGTATGGCGCCACCCGTAATCCGTGGAACTTGGACCACTCCCCAGGCGGTTCGAGCGGAGGTAGCGCAGCCGCCGTCGCGGCAGGGATGGTGGCCGTCGCCCACGCGAGCGACGGAGGCGGCTCGATACGGATCCCTGCGAGCATGTGCGGCCTCGTCGGCTTGAAACCGTCCCGCGGCCGGACGACCCTCGGGCCATGGCGCGACGAAAGTGACCTTTCGGTTCAGCATGTGGTGGCGCGCTCGGTTCGCGACACTGCGGCGCTTCTCGATGTCGGGCGAGGACCCGGACCCGGTGACATGGTGATCGCCCCTCCCCCACTTCGACCGTACGTCGCAGAACTCGGAGTGCGCCCGAAAGGGCTCCAAGTAGGGATGGTCGACTCGAATCCTGCGGGCCGGCTGCACCCCGATTGTGCCGCCGCGGTCGCTCACACCGCCGGCCTCCTCGAGTCCCTCGGCCATCACGTAAGTACCGACCGGCCGGTGGTCGACCCAGAGACGTCGCGGCGATTCATGGTGCGCTGGGCGGTCAAGGCGAAACTCTCGATGGACGGCGTCGCACGCCAACTCGGCAGGGATCTCACGGCCGACGACGTCGAACCTCTGACGTGGGCGATGGCGGCAGCGGCCTCCAATTTCACCGCCATGGAGTTCGCGGAAGCCATGTCGGCGGGCGCGACGCTCACCCGACAGCTCGGTGCGTTCTGGGCGACCCACGACCTGCTTCTCACCCCAACCCTCGGTGGCCTACCGCCTCGGATCGGCGAGCTCGAACCGCCGCCCGGCGACCCCCTGTCCGGCCAGCGGTCAGTCGCCGAGCTGGTGCCCTATACGCCGCAGTTCAACGTAACCGGGCAGCCAGCGATCTCACTTCCGCTTTACGTCAGCTCCGAGGGGTTGCCTGTCGGGATACACCTCGTAGCGGGTTACGGCCGGGAGGATCTTCTAATCCAGGTGGCTGCACAACTCGAAGAGGCCGCCCCGTGGGCGCACCGCCGGCCGAACCTCTGAGCGCAGTGTCGATCTTCACCGCCAAGGCGCGGCCGGCTCGACGTCGGCTTACGGGGCGCGGTTCGGAACTGTAGGCTGTGACGTCCTGCCCCCATCGTCTAGCGGCCTAGGACACCGCCCTTTCAAGGCGGCAGCACGGGTTCGAATCCCGTTGGGGGTGCTCGGTAAGGGCTGTTCAGAGGCAAATTTCTGCTTCCCGGCCATCTTCTTCCGAGCCCGGCGTGACCTGAATGTAGCGAACATCCCGAGCTCTCCCGCTCCAGATGCGGTGCCAGTGCGGTCTGCAACTCTCCTAAGACAGCGACGGCTGCGACGCCGTCGCCAGCAAGCACGTCTCGGCGAAGCCGGCTAGCGATCTCACCGATGCGCTCGTGCTCCTTCGAGAGCTCCCCGATGGGCGCGACGTCACGGCAGTTCGCGGCCCGACCCAGCCCGGCACCTTGAATACTCTTTGCAGGTTGTACTACCTCAGAGTTATATTGGCGGCGTGAGGATCCAGGCCAGCCGAGAGTTCGGCACCTGGTTCGCTCACGTGAGGGAAGAGGGAGACGTGCTGCTCGCTCGTGCCTCTGATCTGCTCGGCGCTCTACGTGAGCTTCGAGCCAAGCCCGACGCCATGACATCTGGAGAGTCGCCCACCCCTTCGACCACGACGTCGCCGTCCGGATCCTCTGCTGGTTCCCCGACGAGCGCCCAGACACCGCCGTCGTCGCCCTGGTCGGCGGCGACAAGAAGGTGATCCAAAACCTCTGGTACGACTCGGCCACCCCAAGAGCCGAAGCGATCATTGATCAATGGATCCGCCAACGCAGCATTCCCTCCAGTACCGAAGACGAGGATGACAATCACCAGGAGACAAGCACCGATGACCAGTGAGACCCGAAACGAACAGTTCACCGATATCACCGACGAGGTCGATGAGCTGCTGGCCCGACCCGAGATCGCCGAAGCCGTTGCCGGCTACCGCGCCGAGCGCGCCGACGCCGACCGGGCCTACGCCATGAATCTGGCCGCCGTCCGCAAAGCGTTCAACCTCACCCAAGTCGAACTAGCCCGCAACATGGGCGTCTCGCAGGCGGCGATCACCAAGCTGGAACACCAAGACGACATGCTCCTGTCCACCTTCTCGTCCTACATGCGAGCCCTACACGGCCGGGTAAGGCTCGTCGTCGACTTCGACGACGGACAAGAAGTCGAGGTCACCCTCCAAGCACCGCGCCGCCCCACCAACTGATGAGACCTAACGTCCTCTACCCTCGGACTACCGGCGGAAGAACCACCCAGTGCCTACCAAGCTGTGCCCTTCGTGTGCCCTTACCAAAGGACCGGATTGGTCACGAGGGGTCGCGTACGGTCAGCTTCTTGGCGGCCTGACCAGCTAGTTCGTCGCGTCGTCCCAGGTCAGAGGCTCGTGCGCTGCGCCCTTTCAAGGCGGCAGCACGGGTTCGAATCCCGTTGGGGGTGCTCGAAAGTGCAGGTCAAGGGGGTCGTGGCAGCGGTGGACGGTCCGGCAAGGTTCGGGTGTGCCCTTGGTGTGCCCTTACGGCGTGGAGGGACGACCCGATCAAGCTCTTTCGGCGGTGCCGTCGGCAGCGGATGGCGCCGACGGCGACGGCGTCTGGAGAACCGGATGCGACGACCGGTCAGTGGGCGCGCCTCGCTAGAAGTCAGGCTGGCGAACGACGAAGTCGGCCATGCCGGGGACGGTGAACGCGATCATCCCGTGCTCGGGCGCGTAGACAAGTCCTTTTCCGATGAGGTTGGCTCGGGTCGGCCCGAGGCTCGTCGCCTTCCGGCCC
>JAKCEB010000059.1 GCA_021838305.1 Actinomycetes bacterium
CGGACGTTCCGAGACGACGAGCTCTTTGCCGTCTCCATCTTGGCGAACCCGAGACGCGTGCACGGTGAGCACGTTGCGTTCGACGGTCAGGTCGATCGAGTCGACCGAGATCCCCGGAAGGTCGAACTCGACGACAAAACGATCGCCTGAGCGGTAGGCGTCGATCGGCATCGGAGCGGGCCGGGACGGTGTGCCGAAGACCTGGGAGGTGAGCTTGTCCAGTTCACGGAAAGGATCTGTCCGCATCAACATCACTTTGTTTGCCTTTCTATGTGAGAGTTACTAATGGACAACAACAAGATTAGTGTATCAGTAGGTTAGGAAACCTACAAGTATTTTTGTAAGTTTTTCGGGATACGCTTGGCGTGTGCCTTACCCCCGGGTCCGGATGCGCCGCCTTCGAACGAGTCCGCGGCTTCGCGCAATGGTCGCCGAGACCACGCTCACGCCGAACGACCTCATCGCGCCGCTGTTCGTCCGTGAAGGCATCGAGGAGCCCGCGCCGATCCCGTCGATGCCCGGCGTGCTCCAACACACCCTCGCCAGCTTGAGCGCCGAGGCGGACCGCCTCGTCTCCCTCGGCGTGCCCGCGATCATGCTGTTCGGAGTTCCTTTGGTGAAGGACCCGGCGGGGCTCGGCGCGTCGGATCCGGACGGGATCGTGCAGGCGGCACTGGAACTCCTCACCGGAAATCTCGGCGAGAAGCTCCTTCTCATCGCCGACCTGTGCCTGGACGAGTACACCGACCACGGCCATTGCGGCCTGCTCGACGACCGGGGCCTGGTCGACAACGACGCCACGCTGGAGCGCTACGGCGAAGTTGCGGTTGCGCAGGCCCGTGCGGGCGCTCACCTAGTCGGACCTTCGGGGATGATGGACGGCCAAGTCGGCGCGATCCGCAAGGCGCTGGACGACAGCGGCTTTCCCGACGTCGGGATCCTCGCCTACGCGGCGAAGTACGCCTCGGCGCTCTACGGGCCGTTTCGCGACGCTGTAGACGTGCAGATAGCCGGCGGTGGTGACCGCAGAGGCTACCAGCAGGATCCGGCGAACCGCCGTGAGGCGATCCGGGAAGTGCAACTCGACATAGACGAGGGTGCAGACATCGTGATGGTCAAGCCTGCGCTGTCGTATCTCGACGTGATTGGCGAAGTGAGGCGGCGATTCGACGTGCCGGTGGCCGCCTATCACGTGAGCGGCGAGTACTCGATGGTCAAGGCTGCGGCCGAGCGCGGCTGGATCGACGGACATGCGGTCGCGTTGGAGCAGACGTTGGCGATCAAGCGGGCCGGGGCGGACATGATCCTCACCTATTTTGCCGGCGAGCTGGCGGAGTCCCTCGGTGGCTGACGGGGATCGCTCGGCGGAGTTGTTCGCCCGGGCGGCGAAGGTCATCCCCGGCGGTGTCAACTCGCCGGTGCGCGCCTTCAAGTCCGTAGGCGGGACCCCCTATTTCGTCGAGCGGGCCGCAGGCGCCTACGTCTGGGATGTCGACGGCAACAAGTACATCGACTACGTGCAGTCCTACGGCGCGTCGATAGTCGGCCACGCGCACCCGAAGGTCGTCGAAGCGGTGACCGCCGCCGCCAGCCTCGGAACAAGCTTCGCGGCCCCCACCGAGCGGGAGGTGCTCCTCGCTGAAGCCATCTCCGGGCGCGTCTCCGGGGCCGAGATGGTCCGCCTCGTCAACAGCGGCACCGAGGCGACGATGTCGGCGCTGCGCGTCGCGCGCGCTGCCACGGGCCGTGACCGGGTGGTGGCGTTCGCCGGCTGCTACCACGGCCACAGCGACGGGCTCCTCGCAAGCGGCGGTTCGGGTGTCGCGACGCTCGGGCTTCCCGCATCAGCGGGGGTTACCTCGGCGGCGGTCGCGGACACGGTCATCGCCCGCTACAACTTGGTGCCGGCCCTCGACAAGCGTGTCGGCGCCGTCATAGTGGAGCCGGTGGCAGCGAACATGGGCCTCGTTTCTCCTCAACCCGGCTTCCTGGAAGGGTTGCGGGCCGAATGCGACCGCGTCGGGGCGCTGCTCATATTCGACGAGGTGATCACCGGCTTCCGCCTCGCCTACGGCGGGGCAACGGAGTTCACGGGCGTCACCCCGGACATGTGGTGCTTCGGGAAAGTCATCGGAGGCGGCCTGCCCCTGGCCGCGTTCGCCGGCCGGCGGGACCTGATGGAACAGTTGGCACCGGTCGGTGCGGTCTACCAGGCGGGCACCTTGTCAGGAAACCCCTTGGCGACCGCCGCAGGGCTCGCCGTGCTCGAACTTCTGGACCGGCAGAGCTACTCCGATCTCGCCGACCGGGTCCGCCGCTTCGCCGGCATGGTCGCCGGGGCTGCCGGGCCGGAAGTCCAGATACCGGTGGCCGGCCCGCTCATGGGCGTATTCTTCGGTGCAGAGACCGTGGTCGACTACGAAGGGTCCGGCCGCTCAGCTGCAAGCGGACGCTACGCCCCCATGATGCACGGCCTGCTCGAGCGGGGAGTGGCGATCGCTCCGGGAGCCTACGAAGTGATGTTCCCGAGCCTCGCCCACAGCGAATCGGACTTCGAGCGCACCGCGGAGGCGTTCGGGGTCGCGGCGGCGATTCGCTGACGGCGGTTCAAGCGGCGTCGGGCACCAGGCGGGCCAGCGTCGCGAGCGCCTTATAGGCGGCTTCGGCCGGGCCGACCTCGTCGGGTCGCAGGATGTTGGACATGATGCGCAGCACCCACTCCATGAGGCTCCGGCTGTGCATCCCGGTGCTCACGAGAGTCTTCATGATCTGAGGGTGTCCTATGACATGGACGAATGCTCTCGCGACCCTGTAGTACAGGTCGAACTCTTCGTGGAGGCGTTGCTCGTAGCCGCGAAGCGCCATACCGTCTCCGGACTCGAGCGCTGCCCCCACCGCTTCGGCTGCGTAGCGGCCTGATTCGTACGCGTACGCGATCCCCTCCCCGTTGAACGGGTTGATCGTGCCTCCCGCGTCGCCGGTGATCAGCCACGTCGGCCCGCTGCGTGGTCCGACCGACAGCCCCATCGGCAGTCTGCCGCCTGTCGGCGGACCGCAAGCCGTCTCAGGCCGGATCTCCCACGACGCCGGGGCGTACTCGGCGAAGCTCGCCAGCAGGTGCGTCGTGTTGACAGCTTTCCACTGGTTGAATGTGGACAGCAGCCCGACTCCGACGTTGATTCGTCCGTCGCCGACAGGGAAGATCCATCCGTAGCCGGGCAGCACGTTTCCCGCCTTGTCGCGGATGTCGAGCCAGCTGTCGATCCAAGGCTCGTCGTGGCGGGGGGATGTCCAGTACCCACGGATAGCCATTCCCAACGGGAATGTCCGGTTACGCGAAGTGCCAAGGCTACGCCCGAAGCGGGAGTTGGCGCCGTCGGCGACGACGGTGTAGCGCGCCCGGATCTCGGCATCAGCCCTACCAGGTTCGCCGGTCTTGCTGTGGACATGAGCGCCACGCAGGATCCCCCGCTCGAACAGGGCGCCCACCGCCTCTGTTCCGTCCCACACCGTGGCGCCCGCCTTCGTAGCCCTGTCGGCAACCATCGCATCGAGGTCTTTGCGGGTGATCACGTAGCCGTAGCCGGGCAGGTCGGGATGGGAAGGCCAGGCGAGCTCGAGGGTGCGCCCGAATCCGTGGGAGCGTAGGCCGCTATAGCGGTGACCGGACGTTGCAAGGTCGTCGGCGAGGCCCATGTCCTCCAACTGGCGGACCGATCGCGGGGTTAGCCCGTCGCCGCAGGTCTTCTCGCGTGGAAACGACTTGCGCTCGACGAGGACTACGTCGTGGCCGGCCCGGGCCAACCAGTACGCGCAAGAGGCCCCCGAGGGGCCGCCTCCGACGACGAGGACATCGCAGGTTCGCGACGACATTTCCCGAGGATCACTCACCCCTACGAGGCTACCGGACGTCTCGGAATATGCCTGTGTGTGGCAGCGGCCGCCTTCGGCTGGGGGTCTACTGCCGCTGCGGCGCTGGCACCGATTGGGCGCTCGTTCTCGCAGGCACTAGCATCCCATCCGTGGAGCAGTACCTTCCCATATTGCTATTGCTCGTCCTGGTAGCCCTGTTCTCCATAGGATCCGCTGCAGCGTCGAGAGTGCTGGGGCCGAGAAGGAGGCCTACGGCGGCGAAAGCAGGACCGTACGAGTCCGGCATCGTGCCGCGCTTTCGGGCAGCGTCGCGCTTCTCGGTGCGCTTCTACATGGTCGCCATGATCTTCATCATCTTCGACATCGAGGTGATATTCCTCTATCCGTGGGCGGTTATGTACCATCAGCTTTCGACGTTCGGCCTCGCGGAGATGGGGACGTTCGCCGCGGTTGTCTTCGTGGCGTTCGCGTACCTCGTGTCCAACGGGGCGCTTGACTGGGGACCCGGGGCCAAGCGCGGGGGACGTGCGCCGCTGGTGCTCGCCCGAAGCACCACCGCCTCCGTGCGTAGGGTGCGCCGCCCGGCGGAGCTCGCAGGAGGGGCGGAGCCGCGTCCGGTCGATTCCCCGGCCGCAGGGTCGGCGGAGCGTCCGGGTGCGCGTACCCCCGAGCCGGCGCAGACGGTCTGAGGAGACAGATGGGACTGGAGAATCTTCAACACAACTTCCTCACGGGGACACTCGAAGGCATGGTCAAATGGGCCCGGGCGTCGAGCTCGTGGGGCGCGAACTTCGGCCTCGCGTGCTGCGCCATCGAGATGATGGCCAGCGGCGCAGCGAACTTCGACCTAGCGCGCTTCGGCATGGAAGTGTTCCGGGCGTCCCCACGCCAGGCCGACGTCATGATCGTCGCCGGACGGGTGAGCCAGAAGATGGCCCCCGTGCTCCGCCAGGTTTACGACCAGATGGTCGAACCGAAATGGGTCATCTCGATGGGCGTGTGCGCGAGCACCGGTGGAATGTTCAACAACTACGCCATCGTCCAGGGGGTCGATCAGATCGTCCCCGTCGACGTGTACGCCCCGGGATGCCCTCCGGGACCCGAGACGCTCATCCACTCCATCGTGACCCTGCACGAGAAGATCCGGACCGGTGAGATCACCCGAAGGTCATCGGCGGAGCCGGGAGCGGGCATACATCTAAGCGAGGCCGACCCCCGCCTCGGCCTGCGGGTAAAGGTTTGATGGTCGAAGAGCAAGAAACGCCGGCTGTCCGCCTGCTCCACGGTTGCCCCCTAGACGAGACCTTGGGGGCGTTCGTCGTGCACTGCGAAAGAGACTCCTACCTCGAGCTATGTCGTAACCTGCGACACGACGGTTACGCGATGCCGGTGGGCGTCACCGGAGTGGACTACCTGACCCATCCAGGCAGGAGTCTCCCGCAAGGCGTCGACCCCGAACGCTTCGAGGTCGTGGTGGAGCTCTGCTCGCTAGTGGCCCGCAAGCGGATCCGGGTCAGATGCCAGGTCCCCGAGTCCGACCCGAGGATACCGTCGCTGTTCGACGTGTGGCCCGGCACCGAGGCCCATGAGCGCGAGACGTACGACCTGTACGGGATAACTTTTGACGGGCACCCCGACATGTCGCGCATCTTGATGCCCGACGACTGGGAAGGCCACCCGCTGCGAAAGGACTACTCGACCGGCGAGATACAGGTCCAGTTCAAAGAGGCTCGAAGATGACAGATCACGGTGTCGCCACCGAAGCAGAGCCTCCGACCTCGGCCGTCACGGGCGCCTCGGCGCCCCGCAAACTCAGCCTGGTCGACCGTCTTCTAGGGCGGGTCCCCGTCGGAAGCGAGCCGATCGAGGAGATCCTCACCGCCAAGACCAACGAGGGCACCCAGGAGCTAGAGCCGCGCTCCGCAACCACCGTCGCCGAGTACGGGCTCGAATCAGGATCACTCCTCGCCCTCGCCGAGGGGGTGAGCCTCGACCGCGGGGACATAGACGTGGACGTCCCCGAGGACGAAAGCATGATCTTGAACCTCGGACCGTCGCACCCGTCGACGCACGGGGTGCTGCGTGTGATGGTCGAGATCGACGGCGAGACCGTCCTTCGGACCAAGCCCGTGATCGGCTACCTGCACACCGGCATGGAGAAGACCGCCGAGGAGCTTATGTACCACCAGGGTTGCACGAACGTGACCCGGATGGACTACCTGTCGCCATTTTTCAACGAGCTCGGTTTCTGCCTGAGCGTCGAGAAGCTTCTCGGGCTGGAGATACCGCCCCGGGCGACTTGGATACGCATGCTCATGTGCGAGCTCAACCGGATCAGCTCGCATCTTCTCTGGCTCGCCACGAACGGGGCGGACATCGGGGCGCTCAACATGCTCGTCTACGGATGGCGCGAGCGCGAGATGGTCCTGGCGTTCTTCGAGAAAGTCACCGGCCTTCGGATGAACCACAACTACTTCCGCCCGGGCGGCGTCGCTGCGGACCTTCCCGACGGTTGGCGCGACGACGTCGCAGCGCTCTGCGAGGCGCTACCCCGCCGCATGGACGAATACGATCAGCTGCTCACAGGCCAGCCGATACTGCAGAACCGCCTTGTTGGGGTGGGCCCGCTTGACGCCGAGACAGCCATCAGCCTTGGCGTCACCGGTCCGCTGCTTCGCTCGACCGGCGTTGCGTGGGACCTCCGTCGAGACAACCCCTACCTCGCTTACGACCAGGTCGATTTCGACGTGATCGTCGGTACGAGCGGCGACTGCTGGGACCGCTACGCGATCCGGTTCAACGAGATACGCGAGTCAATCCATATTGTCAGCCAAATTGCCGAAAAAATGCCGCGCGGCGACTACCGCAGCCAAGACAAGAAGGTCACGCCCCCGCCGCGCAGCCGCATCGACGAGTCGATGGAAGCGTTGATCCACCACTTCAAGCTCTACACCGACGGCTTCAAGGTTCCGCCCGGCGACGCCTACGTGCCTGTCGAGAGCCCGCGAGGCGAGAGCGGCTGCTACATCGTCTCGGACGGATCGTCGCGGCCTTACAGGATGCACATGCGCTCGCCGAGCTTCTCCAACCTGCAAGCCATGGCGCCTATGGCGAGGGGGTCGCTCATCGCTGACACGATCGCCATCGTCTCGACGATCGACCCTGTGCTCGGGGACGTCGACAGATGACGCGGGTGTCCGGTTGCCTGAGGGGGACTCGGCCAGGAAAGGACCTAGCGTGGCGCGGCTGACCCCCGACAACGTCGTCAGGGCGCAGGAGCTCATCGCCCTTTACCCCGAGAAGCGCTCGGCTCTCATCCCGATACTGCACGTACTCCAAGAGCAGGACGGCTACCTTAGCGAGGACGGGATGGTGCACGTCGGGGAAATCGTCGGCCTCGAAGCAGTCGAGGTCAAAGGTACGGCTTCCTTTTACGACATGTTCCACTTCGAGCCTGTCGGCAAGTACCTAGTCGCGGTATGCACGAACATTGCTTGCATGCTCCAAGGCGCATACAGGCTGCTCGAGCACGCCGAAGAGGCTCTCGGGGTGGCGCCGGGCGGGACCACCCCCGACGGGATGTTCACTCTCGAAGACGCCGAATGCCTGGCCCTGTGCGGCAACGCCCCATGCCTAACCGTAAACTGGAGGTTCTTCGGCGACGTCGACCCTGAAGGCTTCGACGTGCTCGTCGAGGATCTGCGTGCGGGACGCCTCGACGGCGAGGTCCCACCGCACGGGACGCTCAGCCGGGTGCGCCGCCGTCAGGGACTCAGAGCCCTTCCCCCGGGCGGTCCGGGTCGTGACGAGGCCGCGTTAGCCGGTGAGGACGGTGCGGGCGACGGTGGTTCGGCGGCTAACGGGTCGGCATCCGGCGACGACATGGCAGCCGCCCATGTCGCCCCCGGCAGCGCTATCGATCTCTCGACGCGGCGCAGCACCGCCGCCACCGCCGTAGTCGACGCTGCACACCTGGGGTCCCCTAAGTGACCTACACGAAAGCCCCCCGGATCGTCACCCCCAGGCTGCACAACGAGCGGTCTTGGACGATCGGCTCGTATCTCGCGAACGGCGGCTACCAGGGTCTGCGGCGCGCTCTGACGATGACGCCCCAGGCGATCCACGACCAGGTGAACACCGCCAACATCCTTGGCCGAGGCGGCGCCGGTTTCGAGGCGGGACGCAAATGGGGGATGCTGCGCCAGTCCCAGCCCGTCTACCTGACCATCAACGGCGACGAGAGCGAGCCGGCGACCTTCAAGGACCACGCGCTGATCGAGGGCGATCCGCACCAGCTGATCGAAGGCGCTGTCATCTGCGCCTACGTCATAGGCGCCGCCCAGGTGTTCATCTTCGTAAGAGGCGAGTTCCCCCTCGCGATCGAGCGGCTGGAGGCAGCCCTGAACGAGGCGTACGACTACGGTGCGGTCGGGGCGAACATATTCGCCAGCAGCTTCTCGGTCGACGTCGTGGTGCACCCCGGCGCCGGTGCCTACATCTGCGGGGAGGAGACTGCGCTTCTCGAGAGCCTCGAAGGAAAGCGGGGCTACCCACGGATCAAACCGCCGTTCTTCCCGGCTGTGATGGGCCTCTACGGGGCGCCGACCATCGTCAACAACGTGGAGACAGTCTCCAACCTGCCGTGGGTGATCCAAAACGGGGGCGACAGCTTCGCCGCGCTTGGAGACGGGCGGTCAAAAGGAACGAAACTCCTCGCCCTGGCCGGTCACGTGAAACGGCCGGGCAACTACGAGCTGGAATGGGCGAAAGCGACATTCCGGGATCTCATATTCGACCCGGCGCTCGGTGGAGGAATCCGAGACGACAACGAGCTGAAGGCGATAATCCCCGGTGGGGTTTCGTCGCCGTGGATCGGACCCGAGCACCTAGACGTGTCACTGTCCAACGAGGCGATCGCGGGGATCGGCAGCATGGCGGGATCGGGATCTGTCATCCCGATGGACCACACCGCGTGCATGGTCCGCGCTGCGTGGAGGATCGTCAGGTTCTTCCACCGGGAGTCGTGCGGGCAGTGCACGCCATGTCGTGAAGGCGGCGGATGGTTGGAGAAAATCCTCGAACGGATCGAGATGGGCCAGGGCCGCGAAGCCGACCTGGACCTTCTGATGGACATTTGCGACAACATCTCCCCCGGAGTGACCTGGCCTCCTGCCCAGACGACGATCTGTGTCCTCGGGCCGTCCATGCCGCCGTCGATCGCCGCGGGAATGTCACGCTTCCGTGACGAATACCTGGCGCATATCCGTGAGGGGCGCTGCCCGTTCCCGCCCGACCGCCTACCACGGAGGCTGGCACGTGTCTGAGTCGAAGAGCAACACCGTGGACGCCGCTGGGCGCAGCGGCCCCAACGGCGACGCAGTAGCCGTGCGCCTGACCAAGCCTGCTTCGGTCACCGACAGCGCTGTCGGAACGGCCCCGCTCAAGCCGTCCGGCGACGCCGGGACCGTGAAGATCAACATCGACGGGCGTGCGGTTGAAGTAAGGGGCGGCCAGTGGATCATCGACGCCGCCGACGAGGCGGGCGTGTACATCCCCCGCTTCTGTTACCACCCGAGGATGAAGCCGGTCGGCATGTGCCGCATGTGCCTCGTCGAGGTCGACGGACCGAGAGGACCGTCCCTCATGCCCGCGTGTTTCAACCCCGTGAGCGACGGGATGACCATCCACACCAGAACTGACAAGGCGCTCAAAGCTCAAGAGGGTGTCCTCGAGTTCCTCCTCGTCAACCATCCCCTCGACTGCCCGGTTTGTGACAAGGGCGGCGAGTGCCCCCTGCAGGACCAGACCCTCGCCTACGGCCCGGGCGAGTCCCGCTTCGTCGAGGAGAAGCGCCACTGGGAGAAGCCGATAGCGATCTCAGAACTGGTGTACCTGGACCGTGAACGCTGCATCCAGTGCGGCCGCTGCGTCCGTTTCGCCGACGAGGTCGCCGGCGACCCGCTGATCGACTTTGCTGAGCGGGGCGACCGCACCGAGGTCGCTGTGTTCCCCGATGCGCCGTACTCGTCGTATTTCAGCGGGAACGTCGTGCAGATCTGCCCGGTCGGCGCGTTGACGTCGAAGCCATACCGATTCAAGGCGCGACCGTGGGACCTCGAGCAGGTCGAGACCACCTGCACGACGTGCTCTGTCGGTTGCCGGAGCGCGATCCAGGCGACGCAAGGCCAGGTAACGCGACTGATCGGAGTCGACTCGGACCCGGTCAACTGGGGATGGCTCTGCGACAAGGGCCGCTTCAGCTACCCGGACGCCTCGGACCGGGGACGTTTGAGCGTCCCGATGGTGCGTGAAGGCGACGAGCTGGTCGAGACGTCGTGGGCGGACGCCCTTGCCAAGGCTGCGGCGGGGATCTCTGCGGCGCTGCGCTCGGGCGGCGGAAGCTCGACCGGGATCATCGGCGGAGCGCACCTGCCCAACGAGGACGCATACCTTTGGGCCAAGCTTGCCCGGGTCGTGCTCGGCACGGACAACATCGACGCCCAGCTGGGCGACGGCCTGCCAGCACAGACGATCCTCGGCGTTAGGCGCTCCACGATCGACGAGGCGGCAAACGCTCCTTTGGTCATCACGATTGGCCCGGACATCAAAGACGAGCTGCCGGTTCTCTACCTCCGGCTGCGTCACGCTGTAAGGGAAGGTTCGACTCAGCTCGTCGAGATAACCCCAGCACCGACAGGACTCAGCCGCTATGCGGCCGAAACGGCCTTGTACACTCCGGGGCATCTAGCGGCTCTTGCTATTGCGATCACCTCCCGGGACGAGCCGGCCGGGCTGGTCGCAGGTGTCGACGCTGCGACGATCGAGTCGCTTCGAGCGCATATCGATCGCGCCCAGTCGACTGCCAGCGGGCCGGGGCCAGCCGTGGTTGTAATCGCCGGGCGACCGTCGCTTGCAGAGAGCGACGAGCAGGTCGCTGCAGCGTTGAAGGTCCTCGCCGGGATCCCTGGGGTTGCCTTTTTGTCCGCGCTGCGACGCGGGAACATCCACGGCGCGCTCGATTTGGGCATGGCCCCGGGCGTCTTGCCGGGGCGGGTGGCCTTGGAGCAGGGGCGCGACTTCTACGAGCACCACTGGGGTGCGCAGCTTCCGGGCGAGACGGGAATGGAAACCGCTTCGATGCTTGCGGCTGCGGCACGCGGCCGGATCGGGGCGCTCGTGCTTCTCGGCGCTGATCCCATCGCTGACTTCCCTGACGCCGACGTAGCCCTTCGGGGCCTGCTTGGCGCCCGTTTCGTCGTCGCCGTCGACACGCATCTGAACGATTCGGTTCGCAAGGCGGACGTCGTCCTGCCGGGCGCCCCGTGGAGCCAGAGACGGGGAACTTTCACCAATCTCGAGGGCCGGATCTCCTGGCTGGGACAGGTCGGGGAGCCGGGCAGTGCGTGGCCCGAGTGGATGATCGCGGCGGAGCTCGCTGCCCTTCTCGGAGGCGACCTCGGAGTTGCGAGCCTGGAGGACATCTGGGCTGAGATCGAGGCGCTGTCGCCTTTGCATCGGGGTGTGAGCCATCACGATGTGAGCGGCCTTTACGGCCGGGACGGGATCGTTGTTCCCTTGGCGGCGGCTGCCGGTGGAGCGACGGCGGGTGTCGGCGCTGCGGAGGACTCATCGTTGCGGGCGACGTCGCTCCGGCCGCTCGACCCGATGGCCGACCCGGGGATCGCGTCGGCGGAGCGCCACAAGGTTCCGTCGAGCTCTATCTACGTAAGGCGTCCCGGTGCCCTGAGCGGTACCTGTCATGGTGAGGGTGCGACCCATGGTGGGGCTGACGAGGCACCGCCGGTACCCCCGCTGCTCTATACGCCGGGCGTCGCGATGGGATCGCCCGTGAACGCGTCGATGCCGACTGGTGACAGTAACAATGACAGTGATGGACGCCTGGTGCTGGTGAGCCGGCGGCGGATGTGGGATGCAGGCACCGCAGTTCAGTCGTCAACCCACCTCGCCGGTCTGGCCGCTCCCGCGACAGTGACAGTCAACCCGGCGGAGCTCGCCGAGATCGGCGTCGGCGTAGGAGAAGAAGTCGTAGTCACCTCGCGCAAAGGTTCCATGACAGTTACTGCTGGCGCAGACCCGGCGCTTCCGCTCGGGGTCGCCGTCATACCCTGGAACCTCCCCGGGAGCCAGGTCGGTGTGCTGATCGACTCGGCGGAGAACGTGACCGTTGTTGGATTGAGCCCGGGAGGTGCAAAATGACAGGGGACCCGCTGTTCGTCCACGGGCTCAACCTCGCCGTTTGGGTGATAATCGTCGTCAAGGTCGTCGCCGTGTTCGCGATCGTCCTCCTCTCGGTGCTCTTCATGATCATGTACGAGCGCAAGGTGATCGCACGCCTCGGCGTTCGCTACGGTCCGAACCGGGCCGGCCCGAACGGCTGGCTCCAATCACTCGCCGACGGGACGAAGCTCCTCTTCAAAGAGGCCTTCACCCCCAAAGGCGCCGACAAGGTGGTCTACAAGATCGCCCCGTATCTCATGCTCTTGCCGGCGCTAATCGCTTTCGCGATTGTCCCGCTCGGCGGTCAAATAACCATCGCCCACCACACGACCGAGTTGCAGCTTGCGGACCCGCAGTGGGGGATCCTTTTCCTTCTCATGACCTCCGGCGTGGCCGTCTACGGAGTGATGTTGGCGGGATGGGCGTCGGGGTCTAAGTACCCGCTGCTCGGCTCGGTGCGTGCAAGCGCGCAGATGGTGTCGTATGAGGCCGTGCTCGGCCTCACGACCGCGACCGTCGTCTTGGTCACCGGCTCACTGCACACGAGCTCGATCGTCGCAGCCCAACACGGCGGGTTTCTCTATCACTGGAATGTGATACACACAGCGGTCGTACCTTTTATCCTCTTCTCGGTGGCGATCACCGCAGAGATGACCAGGGCGCCGTTCGACCTGGTCGAAGCCGAGGAGGAGATTTCCGGCGGCTACAACCTCGAGTACTCGTCGGTCGACTTCGCCTGGTTCTACCTTGCAGAATACGCAGCGCTGATAACCAACTCGGCGATCATCATCACGCTGTGGCTCGGCGGCCCGGACGGCCCGCGCATCGCTGGGCATTCGATCGGGCCGGTGTGGTTCATCATCAAAGAGCTGGTGGTGCTCTACATCTTCGTATGGATCCGGGCAACCCTTCCACGGCTGCGTTACGACCAGCTGATGGATCTCGGGTGGAAAAAGATGATCCCAGCTGCTTTGGCGATGCTCATGATCATCGCTGGCTTCCAGGCGACCTCCACGAGCTCCGGCTCGGGTATCGGCCATTACCTCGCCGACCGCAAATGGGGTTTCATAGCGATCGTAGCGAGCGTCGCGTTGTACCTGCTCCTCACACGCGCCATCGAGGTCGGCAAGACCAGCAGCGAGATCGAAGGGACCCAGCGAAGCGAATCCATGACAGGCAGACAGCTATGAGCCGCCTCTCCGACATGGTGCCCCGCCAGCTGCGGGGGTTCGTGGT
>JAKCEB010000060.1 GCA_021838305.1 Actinomycetes bacterium
TGCAGAAAGAGGAACCCTCCGGTTTGCATCGGACGAGCGTATTTCCAGGCTTCCTGGGGCTATTCTTGCGACGTGGTAGCCAAAAGTGAGACAAGTGCCGCTTTCTGATCTATGCTACGGCGTCGCTACGGCGTCGCCAAGGCTTCCTTAGACCAGGAGAGATGTCGCATAGCCCCTTCGACTGACCTTAACGAGCACCGGACCAACGATCGGATAAGGGCGCGTGAAGTTCGCCTAATCGGTCCAGACGGCGCCCAGCTGGGGGTTAAACCGCTTCCCGAAGCGTTGAGCATCGCACGGAAGCTGGACCTCGACCTCGTTGAAGTGGCTTCCGAGGCGAACCCGCCCGTATGCCGGATCATGGACTTCAACCGCTTCAAGTATGAGACGGCGCAGCGCGCCAAGGAGTCGAAGCGCAAGTCCACGAGCGCCGGGATCAAGGAGATGAAGTACCGGCCCAAGATCGGCGTCGGCGACTTCGATACGAAGACCCGGCAAGTCGCGAGGTTCCTCGGCGACGGCCACAAGGTGAAGATCACGATCATGTTCCGTGGCCGTGAGATGAGCCACCCGGAGCTCGGCAAGAAGATTCTCGACCAGGTGGCCGAGCAGGTCGGGTCCGTCGCGAAGGTGGAGGCCGCTCCGAAGCTCGACGGACGCAACATGATCATGGTTCTGGCTCCCGACCGCCGTCCCCAGGCCCGCAAGCCGGCGACCGCCGCCGACGCAACCGCCCCGCCTGCCGACGCGCCTGCCGCAGCCGAGGCAGCACCCGCAGCGCCCGCAGCCGAAGCTTCGCCGGAAGCGCCCACTACGCCCGCTGCTCCCGAAGTATTCGAGGCGCCCGCGCCTTCGGACCCGGACGCTGCAGCGTCCGGCGACGCGGCGGATCTCGCCGACGTGCTCCACCCCGTCCAGAGCAGGTAGAGTCTTCAGCCGACCTAGGGAGTTGTTGCTCAGATGCCGAAAATGAAAACCGATCGTGGAGCCGCGAAGCGCTTCAAGGTCACGGGAACAGGGAAGATAAGGCGTCGCCGCGCCTTTCGCTCCCACATCCTCGAAAAGAAGTCCTCCACCCGAACCAGGCGACTTGGCCGTGAAGCCGACGTGTCGAGCGGCGACGTCCGCGCCGTCAAGCGTCTACTCGGACTTTGACCATGGATTCTGAAAGGAGCTGCTGATGGCCCGGGTAAAGCGCGCTGTTCACAGCAAGAAGCACCGTCGCGCCGTTCTCGAGGCTGCGCAGGGCTACTACGGCAACAAGAGCCGCAGTTACAAGGCGGCCCACGAGCAGGTAATGCACTCGCTCCAGTACGCCTTCCGGGACCGCAGGGCCCGCAAGGGCGACTTTCGTCAGCTGTGGATCCAGCGCATCAACGCGGGGGCCCGCCGTTACGACATGAGCTACAGCCGTCTGATCGCCGGGTTGCGCGCCGCCGAAATCGATGTCGACCGCAAGATCCTCGCCGATCTCGCCGTACACGACGAGGCCACCTTCGCCAATCTGGTGCAGGTAGCACGGGAAGCGCTCGCATCAGCCTCTGACTGAGCTCGCCAGGCGGCCGCTCGCAGGAGGGCCGCTCTCGCGGTCCAACCCGTCCGTCCGCCTGATCGGCCAGCTCAATGCCAGTGCCCAAGCGCGCTGGGAACACGGCAAGTTCGTCCTCGAAGGACCGAAGCTCCTCCACGAGGCTCTCGCTGCCGGCTGGCCGGTCGACAACGTGTACGTCGACTCCCCGCAGTCGCTCCAGACTCACGGTTCCCTCTGCGAGCAGGCGTCGTCGCGTGGCGCGAAGATCGACTTGCTCGGCGACGGGGTCCTCAAGCGTGTCGCGGACGCAGTCAACCCTCAAGGCATCCTTGCGGTCGCCCGGATCGCCAACCCGTCCCTAGCGACGCTGGCCGACGCCGGTCTCGTGCTCGTCTGCGTCGACACCTCCGACCCCGGGAACCTCGGGACCATCGTGCGCGCTGCAGCAGCCGCGGGCGCTCAGGCTGTAGTCGTCTGCGACGGCAGCGTCGACGTCTACAACCCGAAGACGGTGCGGGCCTCCGCTGGCGCCGTCTTCCACCTGCCGGTCGTGTCGCGGGTCGCGGCCTTGGAAGCGCTGAAGTTCCTAGGGACGATCGGATTCCGGCGCGTCGGCGCGGTCGCGCGCGGCGGGGAACCTTACGACACGATCGACGTCTCGGCGCCGACGGCCATCGTCGTCGGAAGTGAAAGCCATGGCATCCCGCCCGACGTTGCCGGCGAACTCGACGCTGCCGTCAGCATACCGATGGCGTCTCGAAGCGAATCGCTCAACGTGGCGATGGCCGCGACGGTCCTGTCCTTCGAGGTCACCCGCCGCGTCGCCCGCCGCCGGGATGACGGCGCCGACCAGCCGAACGGTTAAAATCGCCGGACTGCCACGCCCGACCCTGGGCGTGGGGCGTCACCCGCGCAGGCCGCAACGGGGTGGGGGTCATATCCGGCGGCTGGGACGTTGACCGACATCGAAAGCATCCGATCCGCGCTGCCTCAACTCGTCGAGGAGGCCAAGCGGCAGCTCCGAGACGCGACCGACCTCGAGTCGTTCGTGGAGGCGGAACGGGCACTCCTAGGAAAAAGGTCCCCGCTCGCAGCCCTGAACGCAACCCTCAAGGACCTGGCCCCGGCGGACAGGGGGAAAGCGGGCGAGGCGATCAACGAGGCGCGCAGCCAGCTCGCCGAGTTCGCGGGCTCGCTACGGCGCGAGCGTGAAGCCGAGTCGAACCGCCGACGCGTCGACGCGGAGCGACTCGACCTGAGCGAGATCACCGCGGGGCCACGCCGCGCCCCGCTCGGGTTCTCCGACAACGCGGTCGGCCACCTGCACCTCGTGAACCAGACCAGGGACGAACTGGAGGACACTTTCATCGCCATGGGCTTCGACGTCGTCGAGGGGCCCGAGGCCGAGACCGACTGGTACAACTTCGAGGCGCTCAACATGCCCCCCGACCACCCGGCGAGGGGAATGTGGGACACTCTCTACCTGCGCCTCGGCTCCCCCGAAACGGTGCTGTTGCGGACCCACACCTCACCGGTGCAGGTGCGGCTGATGGAGTCAGCCAAGCTGCCGATCTACGCGGTGATGCCCGGGCGTTGCTACCGCCGAGACACGCCCGACGCTAGACACCTGCCGGTGTTCCACCAGATCGAAGGGCTGGTGGTCGACGAAGGGATCACTTTCGGTGACATGGCGGGGGTGATCGAGGCGTTCACCGAGTCGTTCTTCGGGGAGGGGATGCATTCACGGTTAAGGCCCTCCTTTTTCCCATTTACCGAACCGTCAGGCGAGTTCGAGGTGACATGCCCGATATGCGGCGGCGGCGGCTGCCGGACCTGCAGCGGATCCGGCTGGATCGAGCTAGGCGGATGCGGCATGGTCGACCCGAACGTCTTCGAAGCCACAGGGATCGACCCGGAGCGCTACAGCGGCTTCGCGTTCGGTTTCGGCATCGACCGCCTCGCCCAGGTCAGGACGTCACTCGCGGACATGCGGGTGCTCCTCGACAACGACATCCGTTTTCTCTCCCAGTTCTAGGAGCCGACCATGCGAGCCCCCCTTTCCTGGCTGCGTGACTACGCACCCCTGGACGCCCCAATAGAGCGTCTCGTCGAGGCCCTCGGCGAGATCGGCCTTGTCGTCGAGTCAGCCGATACCGTCGGTGAGGGCATCGCCGACGTGGTCGTCGCGCGGGTGGCGGACATACGCCGTCACCCCGACGCGGACCGCATACGGATCGTCGACGTCGACGCCGGCGACGGCAAACCTCTACAGATCATCTGCGGAGCATGGAACTTCGACGTCGGCGACCTCGTCCCCCTCGCTCCTGTCGGAGCGATCCTCCCCGGCGACTTCAAGATCTCCAAGCGCAAGATGCGCGGGGAGGAGTCCAACGGGATGCTCTGCTCAGCGACCGAGCTCGACCTGCCCCATCCGGGCGGCGCCGACGGACTCCTCGTGCTCGCTCCCGGTAGCACGGAGCCGGGTACGCCTCTTGGCGAGGCGTTGGGCGTCTACCCCGACGTTGTGTTCGACCTCGACGTCACACCGAACCGTCCGGACGCACTGTGCATGGCCGGGATCGCCAGAGACCTGGCGGCGGCGCTCGGCGAACAGTGGTCCTGGCCGTCCGGCGCGCCCGCCGGGGACGCCGACCCAGACGTGGCGGTCGCACCACTGACAGTGCGAGAAGCAGGGGTTTGCCAGCGTTTCGTCGCTACCGTCATCGAGGGGGTTCCGAGCGGACCGTCGCCGGCGTGGATGGGTCGGCGGCTCACCCTGGCGGGCATGCGACCAATAAGCGGCGTCGTCGACGTGTCGAACTACGTGATGCTCGACGTCGGCCAGCCCAACCACGCCTACGACCTGGACCGCCTCGGCGGAGGCGGGCTGTCGGTTCGCCAGGGCCGGTCCGGCGAGACCGTCCGCACCCTCGACGGGGTGACCCGCGAAGTCGGGCCTAGCGACTGCCTCATATGCGACGCCGAGGACGGCCCGGTTGGCATCGCCGGGGTGATGGGAGCCGCTTCAGCGGAGGTCGACAAGGCAACAACCAGGGTTCTCCTCGAATGCGCCTACTTCGACCCGACGGCGATAGCCAGGACCGGCAAGCGGCTCGGGCTCGCCTCGGAGGCGCGGACACGCTTCGAGCGGGGCGTCGACCCGGAGGCGGCCGGACGGGCGACGCAGCGCTTCGTCGGGCTGCTTCGACTGCTGCGGGGGGGCGACGCAGTGCGCTTCGGCCGCTCAGGCGAATTTCGTGACGACGCGGGCCTGCCCCGCGCCCCGGTCATCTCGCTTCGAACCGCCCGCGTCAACGCGCTCCTCGGGACGAAGCTCGGCGACGCCGACGTCGACGGTTTGCTCACCCCGCTTGGTTTCACCGTGGAGAGATCCGTGCCCGGCGCCGCGAAAGTGACAGTCCCGACGTGGCGCCTCGAGTGCAGCCGCGAGATCGACCTCGTCGAGGAAGTAGCACGGATGTGGGGGTACGGGCGGATCGAGCGCACGATGCCGCCTTTTCACAAGCGCTCCGGCGCGCCTCGCAGCGAGACAGCTGTGCAGCGCCGCCGGGTCCGCCAGCTTCTTTGCGGTGCCGGCTTCGACGAGGCTTGGACCACGACTTTCCTGGCGCCCGACGACCTCGGGCGATCCGGCCTCGACGGCGAGGCCGTCGAAGTGCAGAACCCTTTAGACGCCTCGGAGTCGATTCTGCGCCCGTCGCTGCTGCCCGGCCTTTTGAAGGCGCTCCGCTTCAACGTAGACCGCCAAAGCGCCGACCTGGCTTTCTTCGAGGTCGGCCGGGTGTTCGCCATGCCCGGTGCCGGCTCGACCCTGCCTTTCGAGGAGGAACGCCTCGGGGTGGCGGTTCTCGCCCCTCGCGAGGCGGTCCAGGAGGCGGCCCTCGAAGCTGGCGTTCGCACCTGGGTGCTTCTGGCGGAGTCGCTTCGCCTGGAGGCCCCTTCGCTTGTCGCCGGGCCGGTCGCCGGCCTCCACCCGGGGCGCAGCGCTGTGCTCAGCTGCTCCGGCACCGTCGTGGGTTCTGTCGGGGAGGTAGCCGGAGAGGTCGCCTCGGCGTACGGGTTGCCGGGGCGGGTCGGGTGGCTGGAGATCTCGCTCGACGCGCTCGTCGAGGTCCCGAGGGCGGGCCTCGGGGCTCGGGAGGTCAGCCGTTATCCGGCCGCGGACATCGACCTGGCGTTCGTGGTACCAACACGAGTGGCCGCGAGCGACCTGGTTGGAGTGCTGCGAAGCGCCGCTGATGTCACAGAGGACGTGACCCTCTTCGACGTGTACCGCTCCGAGACATTGGGCGAAGCGAACAGGGGTTTGACCTTCCGGGTCCGCTTGCGGGCCCCCGACCGCACCCTTCGCGACGACGAGATCGCGGCGCTTCGCCGGGCGATGATCGACGCAGCCGGCAACCTCGGGGCTGTCCTTCGCTCCTGACGCAGCGCCCGGTCGCATCAGTATGCACAACTGTGTATAATGTCTGAATGGGTTCGAAGCGGTCGGTTGGGGTGTTCGGAGCGTCAGGCTTCGTTGGAGCCGAACTTCTGCGGCTCGTCGCAGGCCACCCTGGCTTCGAGGTAGCGATGGCGACAGCCGATAGCCAGGTCGGCGCTCGGGTGGGCGACGTCTACCCAAACCTTGCGGCCGCCTACGGCGACATGTCGTATACGGAACCCGACCCGTCGTCTGCGCAAGGTCTCGACGTCGTGTTCCTCGCGATGGCGCACGGAGTCTCGCAGCATCTTGTCGCGGATCTGCGGCCGAAGGTCGGTCTCGTCGTGGATCTGGCGGCTGACTTCCGCCTGCGCGACCCGGCCCTTTACCCGCAGTGGTACGGCGAGGAGCACGCCTGCCCCGAACTCCTCGACGAGGCCGTCTACGGGATCCCTGAACTGTTCCGTCCCGTGCTCGTAGGCGCCTCGCTCGTCGCGGCAGCAGGATGCTACGTGACTGCCGCGTCTCTGGCCCTCGCGCCGCTCGTGCGTGCGGGCGCCATCGCTACCGAAGGGGTAGTCGTCGACGCTGCGAGCGGGGTGTCGGGCGCGGGTCGGGCGGCGAAGGCGAACACCCATTTCAACGCTGTCGACGAGGACTTCACCGCTTACGGCCTTCTCACGCACCGCCACACCCCCGAGATCGAGCAGGCGACCGGCGCCCAGGTGCTCTTCACCCCGCACCTCGCCCCGATGAACCGCGGCATCCTCGCCACCTGCTACGCGAGGCCGGCGTCGGACGCGGACCCGTTAGAGGTGCTCGCCGAGTTCTACCGCGACGAGCCGTTCGTGGTCGTCTCGGAGCGCTCGCCTTCGACGAAGGCGACACTCGGAGCGAACACGGCGCATCTCACCGCCCGGCGAGACGAGCGAACCGGGTGGGTGATGTCGATATGCGCTCTCGACAACCTGACGAAAGGCGCTGCCGGCCAGGCCGTGCAGTGCGCGAACGTGGCGCTCGGCCTCGACGAGACTGCCGGCCTCCCGACGATCGGCCTGTACCCGTGACCAACTTCGACGCGTCACTCAAAGCGGAGGTCCTAGTCGAAGCGCTGCCTTACATACGACGCTTCTGGGGGCAGGTGGTGGTCGTCAAATATGGCGGTAACGCCCTCGCGGCGGCGGGAGCAGGAGGAGCGGCGGGAGCAGGAGCAGGGGCTCAGGGCGCCGACGACGGCCTGCAGTCCTTTTGCACCGACATCGTCTTGATGCGATCGGTGGGCATGCGGCCTCTCGTCGTTCACGGCGGCGGCCCGCAGATCGGGGAGTTGATGACACGCCTCGGCAAAGTTCCCGAGTTCGTCGACGGCCTTCGGGTCACCGACTCCGACACCCTCGACATCGCGCGAATGGTCCTCGTAGGCAAAGTCAACCGCGACATCGTCGCCGCCATCAACCGCCACGGCCCGCTAGCGGTCGGCGTGTCCGGGGAGGACGCCGGCGTGATAGCAGCCCGAGCCAAGGACCCCAAGCTCGGCTTCGTCGGCGACGTCAGCGCAGTAAGACCGGAACTACTCGAACGGCTGATGGCGGAAGACCTGATCCCCGTCGTCGCGACCATAGGATCCGACGACAAAGGACAGTCCTACAACATCAACGCCGACACCGCAGCAGGCGCCATCGCGGCAGCGCTGGGCGCGGCGAAGCTCGTCTATCTCACAGACGTCGACGGCATCCGCACCGACCGCGGCGACCCGTCAACCCGCCGCTCAACGCTGCGCGACAGCGAGCTCGCCGACATGATCGCGTCCGGCGTCATCGACGGCGGGATGATACCGAAGGCCCGTTCTGCGATGCAGGCGGTGGCGGGCGGTGTAGGCAGTGTTCACATCCTCGACGGGAGCGCACCCCACGCGCTTCTCCTCGAGATCTTCACCCGGGAGGGCATAGGAACAATGGTGGTCAACTCATGAGCCTGATGGGAACGTACCCGCCGCAGGCGGTCACGTTCGTCAAAGGATCCGGCAGCGAGCTTTGGGACGACCAGGGACGGCGCTACCTCGACTTCCTCGGCGGTTTGGCGGTCACCTCACTCGGCCACGCCCACCCCGAGGTCGCCCGGGCGCTCTCAGAGCAGGCTTCGACCCTGCTGCACGTGTCCAACCTCTTCGGGTCGCTGCCGCAGCGCGAGCTCGCTGCGACGCTCGACAGGTTGATCGACAGCGGTCCCGGCCAGGTGTTCCTCGCGAACAGCGGCGCCGAGGCGAACGAGGCGGCGATCAAGCTCGCCCGGCGATGGGGTGGACGGGGGCGCCACGTCGTGGTCAGCGCGTACGGGTCGTTTCACGGCAGGACACTCGCGACCCTTCATGCTACGGGCCAGCCCTCCAAGCACGAGGCGTTCCAGCCGCTCCCCGAAGGCTTCCGCCACGTCGCTTGGAGGGACGCCGACGACATGCGCCGGGCGGTCGACCCGACGGTGGCGGCTGTGCTCATCGAGGTCGTCCAAGGTGAAGGAGGCGTCAACCTGGCTGGCGCCGACTACATACAAGAGGTTCGCCGGATATGCGACGAGACAGGCGCGCTGCTCATGTTCGACGAGGTCCAGACGGGCCTCGGTCGAACCGGCAGGTGGTTCGCGTTCCAACGCTACGGGGTCCGCGCAGACGTAGTGACGGTCGCGAAGTCGCTCGGCAACGGGGTACCGATCGGCGCGTGCTGGGCGCGCGACGAGATAGCGGACGCTTTCAAGCCGGGCGACCACGGCTCGACGTTCGGCGGCCAGCCGCTCGCCGTGTCGGCCGCGCTGGCCACGCTCCGAGTGATGCAGCAGATCGACGCCCCGGCACAAGCCGAGGCCAAGGGCGCCTACCTGCGTGAACGGCTGAGCGAGCTACCCGCCGTGCGTGACGTCCGCGGGCTCGGGCTTCTCCTCGCAGCGGAACTGGCCGAAGGGATCCCCGCCCAGCCGGTGGCCGCCGCCGCCCTCGAAGCCGGCCTGGTCGTAAACGCCGTCACCCCGACGGCCTTGCGATTCGCTCCGTCGCTGCTCGTGACCAACGACGAGATCGACGAGGCCGTCGCGATCCTGGCGGGGGTTCTGCAGTGAGGCACGTGCTCGAAATAGACGACCTGTCCGAGGCCGAGCTGGCCGAGATCCTCGACCTCGCCTCCGAGCGCAGCCCGCAAGCCGTCCTGGCCGGCAAGGGTGTCGCGCTCATCTTCGAGAAGCCTTCCAACCGGACGCGAAACGCTTGCGAGATGGCCGTCGTAGCGCTGGGCGGCCACCCTGTTGTCATGAGAGGTGACGATATAGGCCTCGGTGAGCGCGAGACCGTCGAGGACGTCACCCGGGTCCTGGCCCGCTACCACGCTCTCGTGTGCGCGAGGGTTTTCGAGCACCGCCACCTTGAGGCGATGGCTGCGGTCGGGGAGGTGCCGGTGGTGAACCTGCTCTCGGAGCGGTCCCATCCGACGCAGGCGATAGCCGACCTGCTCACGCTGCGCAGCCGCTGGGGTTCGCTCGCCGGGCGGAAGGTCGCGTGGGTCGGGGACGGAAACAACGTCGCCCGCAGCCTTGTCCTCGCTTGCTCCATGGTCGGCGTCGACGTGGCGCTCGCGTGCCCCGCCGGTTTCGAGCTCGACCCGGTCGCCGTCGAGGCCGCCAAAGCGCGGGGGATAAGCGTGGAGGAGACGACCCTCCCAAGCGACGCCGTGCCGGGCGCCGACGCAGTCTGCACCGACGTTTGGGTGTCGATGGGCCAGGAGTCCGACGGAAGCCGGAGAGTCGAGGCGTTCAGCGGGTTCTGCGTGACGGAGGATCTGATGGAAAAAGCT
This sequence comes from Actinomycetes bacterium, assembly GCA_021838305.1. GTDB lineage: Bacteria > Actinomycetota > Acidimicrobiia > Acidimicrobiales > Palsa-688 > JAJZAM01. Next base: position 9,812 of record JAKCEB010000060.1, read on the forward strand.
GCGCCTGGTGCCGTCTTCATGCACTGCCTACCAGCGCATCGTGGCCTGGAGGTAGAGGCGTCGGTGATAGACGGACCGAGAAGCGCCGTTTGGGACCAGTCCGAGAACCGGATGCACGCTGCCCGGGCCCTTTTCCAGTGGATTGCGCGGGCGTGAGGATGTCTCGCGCCGCGCGCCAGCACCGCATCGAGCAGATCCTCGAGCGCCACCAGGTGTCGAGCCAGGCCCAGCTCGTCGAGCTCTTGGCCGACAGCGGCGTCGAGGCCACACAGGCGACAGTGTCTAGAGACCTGGAGGAGATCGGCGCCGTCAAGGTCCGCGCCGCAGGAGGCGAATCCATCTACGCCGTACCTGACCTACCGAAGGACCGGGTCGCACCTGAGGAGCACCTGCGGCGGGTTCTCGGCGACTGGGTGGTCGAGGTCGGATTCTCGGCGAACCTCGTCGTAGTGCGCACACCTCCCGGTTCGGCGCATGTCGTAGCATCGGCGCTCGACCGTGCAGGTCTCGTAGAGGTTCTCGGTACTGTGGCGGGCGACGACACGCTGATGGTGATCGCCACGGAGCAAGTCGGAGGAGCGGCTCTTGCGAAACGAATATCTGCCCTCGCCGGACTGTGAGCCGGGCATGACACGCTCGAAGCAGCGGGCGCGCTGATGGCGACACTCTGGCACGGGCGTTTCGGCGAGACCGATCCGGCAGCCACCCTGTTGGAATACACGGTGAGCCTCGACTACGACAAGAGACTGGCGCTCGACGACATAGCCGGCTCCAAAGCTCACGTAGCCGGCCTCGTCGCCGCGGGTATCGTCAGCGGCGATGACGGATTGATCATGCAGGCTGCCCTCGACCGGGTCCGCGAGGAGGTCGAGACGTCGCGTCTCGAGTTCCACGACGGGGAGGAGGACATCCATACCGTCGTCGAGCGCCGGGTGACCGAGCTCGCGGGAAGGGCCGGTGCGCAACTCCACGCAGGGCGCAGCCGAAACGACCAGGTCGCCACGGACCTACGCCTGTTCACGAAGCGGGAGCTTCGCGGCGTCGCCCGCAGGGTCCTTCACCTGCAGCGGGTGCTTCTCAGGCGGGCCGTCGAAGCCGGCGACGCCTACCTGCCGGGCTACACGCACCTGCAGCGCGCCCAACCGGTCCTGCTGGCGCATCACCTCCTGGCGCACGGATGGGCGTTCGCCCGTGACGTCGAGCGCCTCGAGGACGCACGCAAGCGCGTCGACGTGTCTCCCCTCGGCGCCGGGGCGCTGGCCGGCTCGTCCCTCGCGCTCAACCCGGACCACACCGCGGCGCTTCTCGGGTTCTCCAGGCGTTTCGACAACTCGCTCGACGCTGTGTCGGACCGGGACTTCGTGGCGGAGTCCCTTTTTTCCCTCTCGATGCTCGGCGTTCACATGTCGCGCCTCGGAGAGGAGATCGTGCTGTGGTCGTCGGAGGAGTTCGGTTTCGTGCAGCTCGCCGACGCATATTCCACCGGAAGCTCGATGCTTCCCCAGAAGAAGAACCCCGACATCGCCGAGCTCGCCCGGGGACGCTCCGGACGGCTGATCGGGGCGCTCGCCGGGTTCCTCGCCACGCTCAAAGGACTCCCCCTTTCGTACAACCGGGACCTGCAGGAGGACAAAGAGCCGCTCTTCGACGCGCTCGACCAGACGAACCGGGGCCTCAGCGCCCTCGCCGGGCTGGTGGAGACCGCTACCTGGAACCTGGCGCGTATGAAGAGCGCTGCGGACACGCCGTTCGCGGCCGCGGTGGACCTGGCCGAGTGGCTGGTCGCAGCCGGAACCCCGTTCCGTGAGGCGCATTCGATCGTCGGCGCACTAGTGAGAGACGCCATGGAGCGACACGTTCCCCTAGATGAGCTCGTGGAGGCGCACCCGTCGCTTGGGGCTGAAGCTGTTGCGCTTCTCGAACCTGGAACAGCAGTGCTGCGACGCACGACTCCCGGCGGCGCCGGACCAGGCCCGGTCAAGGAGCAGCTCAAGAGTTTCGCAGCGCTCCTCGCTCGAAGCGAGTCCGAGATCGGTGACGGCCCCGCGAACTGACCCGGAGGGGCTAATCGGGTTCCGCCGAAGCGGTCTACTCGCCTCTCCCGAACTGGTGGCCCCCACGCTGCTCGGTGCGACGCTGTTGCGTAGCGACGGCCGCTCCGGGGTGATAGTCGAAGTCGAAGCCTACGGCGGCTCCGACGACCCGGCGTCGCACGCTTTTCGTGGGCCGAGTCCGAGGAACGCCTCGATGTTCGGGCCGCCCGGGCGCCTCTACGTATATCGAAGCTACGGCATCCACTGGTGCGCGAACATCGTCACCGGACCGGCAGGGACAGCCGCCGCTGTCTTGCTGCGCGCGGTGATACCGACCGGCGGCGTCGAAGCGATGAGGGCCGCGCGCTGGGGCGCTATTCGCCATGGGCCGGACAGGCACCTCTGCAGCGGTCCGGGGCGGCTCACCCAGGCGTTCGGTATCGGCGGTGACCTCGACGGCGTCGACGTGTGCAGCCCTGCCAGCATCCTGCGCCTGCTGCGCCCGTCCTCGCCGGTCCTCCACGCCGAGCCGATATTGGCGTCGCCTCGAATCGGGATCTCGAAAGCCACCGAGCGGCCCTGGCGATTTGTAATGCCGCAACCCTCCGCAGACCTGCTACAGTGACACTCGCTCTACAAAGCCCCGCTGATCCGGTTGCCCGTCACTTGACAGGCTCTCGGATGGGGAGTAGAGTTTGAAGCCGCTTCGAATCCAGCCATCCGGCGGGACACTGAGGCGGCCACCACGCAGCAAGCGGTCGTAAAGCTCGCAGCTGATGTGGCCTCGGCAAATCGCCGAGGGAAAAAAGTGCGGAGCACCTCCGGCCCCCGGGCTGCGTGCTCTCGTGGTGCTCCTTGAAAACGGAACAGAGGAAATCAAAAGCTAGTGCGGACATCGCAGTCCGGCTGGGCTCCTCAGAACTCGGATACTTCCGGGCTCGATAGGAAAGCAGTCGGTTTGACGATGTCAACCACAATTCAGCATTAGACGGACAACAAATCCGTCTTGTGCCAGTTGGGCGAGATCTGCCAGGTCTCGCCCGGCTCTCTGGTTTGCTCGTGACGCAAGTTGCGGGCGGATCTCGATGGAGAGTTTGATCCTGGCTCAGGACGAACGCTGGCGGCGTGCTTAACACATGCAAGTCGAACGAGGTCGATCCGGTAGCAATACTGGTGAAAGCCTAGTGGCGAACGGGTGAGTAACACGTGAGCAACCTGCCCCGAAGACTGGGATAACAGTGGGAAACCGCTGCTAATACCGGATACCCCCATCGGACCACATGGCCTGATGAGGAAATGGATTCCGCTTCGGGAGGGGCTCGCGGCCTATCAGCTTGTTGGTGGGGTAACGGCCTACCAAGGCGACGACGGGTAGCTGGTCTGAGAGGACGATCAGCCACACTGGGACTGAGACACGGCCCAGACTCCTACGGGAGGCAGCAGTGGGGAATATTGCGCAATGGGCGAAAGCCTGACGCAGCAACGCCGCGT
>JAKCEB010000061.1 GCA_021838305.1 Actinomycetes bacterium
TCCCGCCGTACGGTAAAACCTTGCCCAGATCAGGACGACAAGGAGAAAGTTACCGATGGGATACATGCTGGCACGCCTGCAGGTCCGCCCCGGCCGTGTCGCAGCCTTGACCGAGATAATGAGCCACATGACTCCGGTTCTCGAACGCCAAGGCTGGACGCTCGTGGGTGCCTACCAAACGACGATCGGACGCTTCAATGAGATTTGGGACCTCTGGGATATCGGCGGGGACGCCTCGGGAATCGCCACCGGATTGTCGGAGGCGCGCAACGACCCCGAGTTCGCCGAGTGGGCAGCGAAGCTTCCCGAGGTGGTCGAATCAGAAGAGACCCGATACATGGAGAAGCTCAACTACAACAAGTGAAGCGCGAGTGACGCCTTGGTCGTCAGACCGGTAGTCCGCGACCGCCGGCCTCGCGCAAAAGCGGCCGGTGCCCCGCGTACAGTCCCTGTCCCGGCTCTGCTCCTTCCGGCGTGCCGGAGATCAAGCCGCCGTCCACGGACATCGTGATTCCACTCACGAAGCCGGCCCTGTCGCTCGAGAGCCACACAGCGGCCTCCGCAATGTCCTCGGCGGTACCGTAGCGGCCTTTGAGCGGGCTGATCCGCTCGAAGACGTCGGTTCGATCGGTAGCTTTGGGGTCGCCCAGAGCGGCGTCGGCGAACATGGGGGTGGCGTGCTTGCCGGGCGCGATCGCGTTCACCCTGATACCCCACGGGCCGAGCTCGGCGGCGACGTTGCGGGTGAACCCGACGATCGCCGCTTTGCATCCTGCGTACACGTGCGGCCCCAGCCCGCCCCGCAGCCCGACGCAGCTCGTGGTCGAGAGGATCACCCCGCTATGGCGGGGTTTCATCACGCGGGCCGCATGCTTCATGCCGAGAAATACCGACCGCATGAGAACCGCTACCGTGAAGTCGTATTCGTCGAGGGGGATCTCGTCGATTGGTCCCATCGCCCCCACTATCCCGGCGTTGTTGAACATGACATCCACCTTGCCGAATGCGGACACAGCCTCGTCTACGAGCCCTGCAACGTCCTGTTCGCTCCTGACGTCGCAGCGGACATAGCGCGCGGCGTCGCCCAAGTCGTCTGCGAGCGCCTTGCCCGCCTCGTCTTGTATGTCGGCGAGGACGACCGAGGCGCCCTCCTGCACCGCCAAGCGCGCGGCCGAAGCTCCGATGCCGCTGGCACCTCCGGTCACCACGAAAGTCTTGCCTTGGATCAGTCCCGTCATCCTATCTCCTCCGATCCGGTCATCCACCGGACTCCCCGGCGGAGCAGAATACGATACGTCTCCGAGTCCCACGACCCCCTGTCCACCGTCGGCCAGTAATCGACGACCGGCACCATGTCGTAGTGGCCGCGGCAGTGGCCCAACGTCAGGTACAACACCTCGCCTGCGCCGACCGGGTGCAGGTACATCACCGCGTGGCGACTCGGCTCGAACCACGATGACTCGACGAAGCCTTTCGCCTCCCCCACGAACTCGGCGTGTAGGAGCATCTGGATCTCGCCGTGCATCTCCGACAGATAAAGCTCGTCCGAAGTCTCGAAAGCGGCTAGTCCCGATACCAAAGGATGATCGGGCTGTGTGACCTGCACCTCGTAGGGGGCGATGGGCGGGTGAGCTACGAACTGGCTGCCGAGCGTCTCGGCGAGCTTGGGGATCACCCTCGGCGCGACCACACCGTCAGGAGTGAGGTCGAGCACCGAATTGGTTCCGTGCAGTGCGAACCAGCGACCTCCAGCATTGACCCATTCCGCCAGCGCCGCCTGCTCTGCTTGCGTCGGCCTCACGTCGCATGTGTAGGTGATCAAACATGTCGAGGCGTTCAATGCCCCGAGGTCTCTGTAGTCGTTGCTCACAGTCGTACGGATGCGATCGTCACTCGCCAGAAGGTTGAGAAGCTCCAGACGTGCGTAGTCGAAGTCGTGAAAGCGCCCACCGCAGACGAGATGCACCCTGATCGGTATGCCCAAGGGAAAAGCCCGTCCCCGTCAGCTTCTCACGACAGCGCGTATACGTCGTATCGGACGCCGCCGTCGAATAACTCGCCGTATCCGATGCATTGCACGTCGTTGAGCCAAGCGTGAGTTCCTGCAGGCGCCTCGAACAAAGGTGCGATCCTTATCTGCATCCCACCGGCTTCTAATGGGACGGCTACCCCCGAGTACGACATGAGGATATTGGAGCCGTCGTCGGCCACAAGCAGCGCGCGGACGTCCAGCTTGAGCACGCCGTTAGACCTGACGGTAAACCAATCGCCACCAGGCGGGGACACCGTGCCCCGAAGGCGAGGCCCTTCGAAAGTACCACCCGTGACAGGAATGATCCCTCGTGTCCCTTGAGGGGCACCGCTGATCATCACGGCCTTGCCTGTGTTCGCGCTGAAGGTCAGCACATGCTCGAGCTCCGCATGCGTGCGTGGGCTGGTCACGTCAACTCCCCTCGTCAGTATCGGCCCAGACGTTATTCGCTCGATGCCTCACAGTCAACACTAGGTCGAGTTCAGGTTGGAAGTCCAAATACCTCTCGGGTCGGATCGAGGCGTAAGCTGGCCCGCTGATGGAGCTCCTCCTGATCCGCCACGCCGAGCCGGTCAAAGTAGTCGACGCCACAGGACCTGCTGACCCCGATTTGTGTGATCGCGGTGTCCGCCAATCCACGCTCCTGGCCGAGTTCCTGAGCCACGAGGGCATCGACGCGATCTACTCGTCGCCGATGCGTCGAGCCATCCAGACGGCTGCTCCTCTCGGGGAGATCACCTCCTTGGCGCCTGCAGTCGTCGAAGGGCTGGCCGAGTTCGACCGCCAGGCGACCACGTACATCCCGATAGAGGAGCTTCGAAGAACCCGGGACGAACGCTTTCTGGCGATGCTCGAGGACGACTACAGCAGTTGGGGTATCGATATGGGCGAGTTCCGATCGAGGGTGGTCGAGGCATTCGAAGCGATCATCGATGCGCACGCCGGCGACCGGGTTGCCGCATTCTGTCACGGTGGCGTGATCAACGCCTACGTCGGCCACATCCTCGGCTTGTCACGCAGTTCCTTCTTCGCGCCTGACTACACGAGCGTCAGTCGCATTGCTGCGAGCCGCTCGGGGGTCCGCTCCGTTCTACGACTGAACGAGGTAGGGCACCTGCGGGGGCACTCACTGCTGGAATCCACCGTCTGAGACCGACGGCCTATCGAGCAGCCTCGATTACCGATGCCAGATGCCGGGGCGCTTGCGCCCACGCCGACGGACTGTCCATTCGATCCCAAAAATTGCATTCGACGATCACTTCCTCCACACCCGCCTTCTTCGAAGCCTCGATGTCGGCCAGTACCGCTTCGAGTCCGCCGACGGGGTCGCCGGGACGGTGACTCGGCCGCTGGGCGAAACTTCGGTAGTACAACCTCAAAGGAGCCGCGCCCGCGTTCCGTCGAGTGTTCAGCTGCGACAAGATCTCTGCAAGGTCGGCCGGCTCTCCTCTCGCAGGGTTCCAGATATCGAAGCACTCGACGGTCCGCTCCAGCCCGGCCTCGCTCCACATCCCTGACAATAAAGGCGGGTGCGGTGCCTGCAACGGCTTGGGGCGCACGACCGACGGCGCGATCTTGAAGAAGTCGCCGTCGAACTGCACCGGATCGGGCCCCCAGCACGCGAGCACTGCGAGGACCAGCTCATCCATGCGCCGGCCCCGACTGCGAGGGTCGACGTCCATCTGGGCGTGCTCGTCGTCGGACCAGCCGACCGACAGACCGGCCACCAGCCGTCCACCGGACAGTACATCGATGGTGGCGAGCCGTTGTGCCAGTTCCACCGGTCGGTGGTACCCACCGACGAGGATGCTGCTGCCGATAGTGATCGTCGACGTGACCGCAGCGGCGAACGCCATCGCCTCGGTCGCCCCGAGCACGCTCCTGTACTGTTCCGGTATCGGGAGGCCCTTTACACCCGCGTAGCCAGATCTCGGCTCGAGGGGGTAGAACAGGTGCTCCTGCGCCCAGAGACTCGAAAATCCGAGTTCTTCCGCCTCCCGGCAGAAGGTGCTGAACGCCTCGGCATCCACGTGATCTCCGAGTTGGGGGAGGGCGAGGCCGACTCTTGTCACTGAAGTTCTCCTCTCCGGGCGCCCCGACTTGTCGTGGACCCTGGTCGTGACCCTATCGTGGACCGCTCTTGCGGTGGCGCGACACGACCATGCCACCACGGACCGTTCTGGGCCATGTTAGCGGCGAAGCTCCATTGCCGGCGGTTACTATTGGGGCGTGGCGACAACGATCTTCATTCCACGCCTGGCCGTCTCCATGACCGAAGGGACGATCACCGAGTGGTTCGTCGGCGATGGGGAAGCGGTCAGCGCAGGTCAACCCTTGTATCGTTTGGAGACCGACAAGACCGACGCCGAGATCGAGTCGCCCGCAAGCGGGACACTGCGCATCGAGGCGGAAGTAGGAGAGCTTCTCGAGGTCGGAACGCCGATCGGAGAGATCGAGTAGTCACCGTTACGAGTTCTGCGCTCCCGGCGACCTCGTTTAAAGTTTTGGAGGGAACGGGTCGAACTTGCCAGGCGGAAGGTCACCGCGGTAGCAGACCGTGAAGTGGCGGGCAGCGAACCGCCATCCCGACGACTGACGGACGTAGCGGTCGCTGTAGAAGCCGACCACCAGGCTTCCCTCGCCGGCGCGACGGCCGATCTCCCAGATGGTCCATGACCCAGAGGCCTCGTCGCCTCCGACGTTCACCGTTCCCTGAGCCGCCATCTGGATGACCCCCTCGAAACTCGCCATGGCGGCGAGCCAGAACTCTACGATGGCCTGTCGGCCGACGACGGTCGTATCGCGTATACGCCATTCGCTATCCTCCGCCCACGTGTCACGCCACGCATCTCCGTCGCGGCGATTGACCGCATCCGCGTAGGTGGCAACCAGGTTCCTGATCGCAAATTCGTCGTGCACCGCACGGGACGCGTACCCGCCGGAGTCTGCGTTTGTGTCCATCGATCGGGTCTCCTTCGTCTGGGGCATTCAAGACGCCGAACAACGTGACCTAAGCCCCCTTGTTTGACCTCCGGAGAGAGTCTCGCATAGCGGAACGGTCAATTCATCACTAGAGTTCGACGAGGCGCCTATGGCAGGCAACCAGGTTTGCGACCGGGACCGGTCGCACGACAGGGGAGGGTTTGGCAATGAGGGATATTGGTTCCACAACGGAAGGGCTTCGGACGTTCCTCGCCCACCACGAACCCGACAGGAACCCGGTCGTGCTGGAGTGCCGGCCACTGACCGGCGGCTACAGCCGGGTGATGAACTGCGCGACGGTCCGCTGGCACGACGGAACCGAGCAAGAGTTGGTGCTTCGTTCCGATCCCCCGCCAGACGAGATCGTCTACCGGACAGACCGGACCATGGAGTGGAATGTGCTGCGGGCGCTGACCGCCGCCGCTACGGTTCCAATGCCACCTGCGTATTACTACGACGACGGAAGCTACCTTGGAACACCGACGATCGTTCTCGGCCGTTGCGGCGGCCCGAGCCTCCAAAGCGCCACGACAGATCCGTCCGCCGATCTCGACGACCTCGCGGCCAAGGTTGCCGACACTCTCTCTACGATCCATCGAACTGACCTTGCGCTCCTCGGCGGTGCTCTCGAAGCGCCCGCCGACTGGGGTGACTATCTGAGCGGCCTTATCGACGAGTGGGCCCGCGCCGAGAAGGCGCACCCCGAGTCGGTCCCGGTGCTGCGTTACCTATCCGCGTGGCTCGACGCGCACCGCCCGGCACCTATGGCTATGACCTTGGTCCACGGCGACTTCCAAGCGTCGAACCTGCTCGTAGAGGACGGCCTGCAAACGATCGACTGGGAGTTCGCGCACATCGGTGACCCGAGGGAGGATCTCGGATGGTTCAACCTTTACTCGGCGAGCACCGGCGCCCCGAATCTCTACGGGCGAGACCCTGACGGGTTCCTTGAGCGTTATCGCCTTCGGACGGGAGCTTCTGCCGCGGAGGTCAACCAGGCGACGGTCGCCTACTTCAGCGTCATTTCAGCGACACGTGTCTATCTGAGCATTCTTGCGAGCGCAGCAGCCATGGCAGACGGAAAGGCGCAGGGCGTGATGCTCACCTACACCCTCAACGCGTGCGCGCTCGGAAACTTCAATTGGCTTTCAACCTGCCAAGCATTGGAAGGCGCACTGTGATATCCCTCCCCACCACCGAACAGATACTGCTCGACTGCAGCCGGGAACTCATCGAGACGGTAGCCCCAGCGGTCTTCGACCCGGCGGTCAAGTTGTGCGTGGAGATGATGGACAACGTGCTCCGCAACGCCGCAACTCGCTGCGCTCACGAGATCGCCTGGATGACTGACGAGACGGAGGCCATGCTGTCGTTCGCAGCTGATGTGGCGTCAACCTGCCCCACACCGGACCTTTCGGCTGCGCTCATGGCTGCTGGCGAAGGGCGGCGGCGGTCCCTCGAGCTTGCGGAAGTCGCACGCGAATACAGCCTCGCAGGCGAAGCACTCTCGTGTGCGATCGAGGCCGCTTTTGATGGTAACAATGACGTCTTTCTCCGCCAGGCAGTCGCCATCCTCGAGTCACGCAACTCACGAGAGCAGGAGATCAAGGGCGACTGGGCGATGATCGGCAGGGGCTGAAATGACTTCGTGGCCGTCGGATGAAAGATTGTGGCGGTCGGTAGCGCAGACGTTGGTCGGCGACATCCTTCCAGCACTGGACGGTCCGACACGCGACGTCGCTTTGCAGTTGAGCGGCTTGGCGCGATACGCCACAACCAGAGGTAGTGACCCGCGCCCGTCAAGGGCGTCCCGGCTGGCCGAGATACTCGGGATTCCCGGGGAGCCGGCATGGGCGCAGGTTGCGGACGCGGCATCCGGGGTGCTTTGCGAGGCGCGGGGCTTAGCTCTCTCCGCCGACGAGGGATCGGCGCAGTCCGCGTCGAACGCGACCTTAGAATCCCAAGCTCGACGCATTCGCGACGACCTGCGGGCGTTTCTGACCGAGGACCTCTCCACGGCGGCCCCGCTTCTCGACACCTTTGCGCGACATGGCTCGTCTGCGGTTAGCGACGCAGCCACACGACCGGACGAAGTTGGCGCCCTGAAGCAATGGTTCTCGGAGGCTCTCGGCGAGCCGATCCGGCAGTTCGATTCGAGGTTGATTTCCGGTGGCCATTCCCGGAGGATGCTCGACGTCACCGTCCAAACCGACTCGGAGACGCTTCGTTTCGTCGTGCGCATCGAGCAGGGTGGAGTCTTCGCTACCGACGGCGCTTCGGAGGAGGCCGTGATGAAGGCACTTCACCTATCTGGTGTCCCAGTAGCCCGGATTCGCTGGAGCGAGCCTGGGAGCGTGCTGGGCCGGCCCTTTTTCGTGATGGAGCGCGTCGAAGGAGACCACGACGCCGACCTAGCAGCGCTCGAGGTTTTCGCGATCGAACTTCACCGTCTGCACCAGATGGATGTTGCGGGCGTGCGCTCGGCATTTGAAGGAGCCCCCGGGAGTCCGGAGGAAGGGATCGAACTGGCAATTGCCCGCTGGGAGCAGGCCTATCTCGCTGCAAGCGACTGCCGGGTGCCGCTGCTCGACGACGCTGCAGCGTGGCTGAGAGCGAACCTGCATCCGACCGGCGCTCTTTCGGTGGTCCACGGCGACCCGGGCCCCGGGAACTTCATTCATTTCGACGGTCAGATACGGGCGATAACCGATTGGGAGTTCGCGCACATAGGCGATGCCGCAGAGGACTGGGTGTACCTCGCGGCGCTACGGGGCGTACGAGTCATGGACACCGACGAATGGGTGGCCTGGCTCGACCAAAAAGTCGGTGTCCGCTACGACGCCGACGTTTGGAGGGCCTGGACCGCCTTCAACCTCTTCAAAGGTGCGTGCGCCAATCTGACTGCGTTTCACGTCTTCGAGTCGGAGGAGATGAGCGGACCGAATCTGCTCGCTGTGGGGACCGCGCTGTATTCGAGGATGCTCCTCCGACTCTCCGAGCTAATCGAATAGAGCAGGAGTCAGGCCTGCCGGCTTTGGAGTCCTACTATCGTGACCTCGCCCGTGCTCCCGTCAACGGAAATCGTCGTACCCTCGGGAATCAGCCTGGTCGCGTCTACAACCGATACTGCGCATGGCACTCCGATCTCGCGGGCGACGATGGCGGCGTGGCTGCCGACGGCCCCTACGTCGCACACCACCGCCGAGGTGGCGAGAAAGAGCGGTGCCCAGGAAGGGTCCGTCGTGCGGCAAACCAGAACGTCGCCTGGTTCGAGGTCGGTGTTGGACGGGTCGTGCACGACTCGGGCGCGCCCCGTGGCCTTGCCTGGCGCCCCGGGCGCCCCACGCAGTGTTTCTCCAACCTCGACTCTGCGTTTGGTTCCACTCTGCCTTGTGGGCCATTGATCGATCGGTGAGGGCCCGGGGCGGGAGTCGACGATGTAGGGTGGCTCCAATGACGCCAGCGCATCAAATTGTTTCTGGCGCTCTGTAAGGGTCGCAGCCCAGCCGGTCGGGTCCGCCAGGAACCCGTCAAGCTCCGAGTCGACGAGCATGAACACGTGCTGAGACTCTTCGATCGCGCCGGAGGCGCACATACGCCGCCCGAGTTCGAACAACGCAAGTTTGGCCTCGAAGTGCAATCGGATGAGAGCGCTCTTGCCCGCCTCACGGAGTTGGTAGAAGAGAACGCCGGAGCGCAGCCCCGCGACGAAAGCGGCCTGCGTCTCGGCGTCAGAGTCGAGAAGTCCTGTGATCTCTGTCGCGAGATCTGAACGTTCGCGTCCGGCGGCAGCGGCAACTACTGACGGGTTGTGCTCGTCGCCTTGCAGGCGTATGCGGTCCACCATTCCGACGACCATCTCCGGGTTCGTCGACCAGCACGGTGAACGCAGGTCCCATTCGTTCGGTCCACGGTGCCCGTACTCGGCGAGCGCAGCGTGGAGGTCAGACAGGAACCGGGAGGCGTCCGGGCTCTCCATCGCAGCGAGCCGGTCGAGTAGACCAACCAGTCCCTGATCGAAAGCCGCGGTGAGCGCAGCGGAGTTCCGCACGAGGCGGCTGAGCGCCCACAGCGCTACTGATCCGCCTGCTGATTCCACGCCGCCGATTCCCGTAAAAAGCTTCACTGCGTCAGGGCCGCGCCCGATCGCATCGCAGATCGCCGAGACGGCACCCGGACCGATCGACGCTGCCAGGACCACTTCGCAGTAAGGTCCCCACGCCTCGCGGATGTGACCCACCACCTTCCGGGCGTACGCCACGAGGTCCCGGTCGTCCATGGGTCCGAAGTCGGGCCTCGCGGCCTGCACCTGGCGGCTACGCACCAGTTGCTCGCTCATCGCAGGAACACTGTCGGTGCTCATCACCCACGCCAACGTCCGACCCAACGCCTCGCTGCGCTCGGGGTCCTCGTCGGCGGGGTCTGCCTCGTAGGGCGGTATGTTCGGGTTGTCCCCGAAGTAGGCCTTGTCGATTGCATCCACGCTGACGCCCGGCATGCGCACTCCGAGCAGTCGTGACAGGGAAACCGAGTTGTAGAAGTATCCACCCCAGTTACCAAAGATCTGGTGATCCGGGGCTAGCTCGTCGGCCGTGACGATTCCGAAGCTGACGAAGCCGTCGGCTGCTCCCGGGCCGTTACCTTTGACCCATCCGAGGCTCCATCCGAGTGGGCTGAAGGGCTCCGGGCCGACCTCGTCGGCGTTTGCTCGCGTGAAGAGTTTGAATCTTGTACCAGACCGGGTGTCTGTAATCCAGCCGTCCACTTCAGTGTGCTCCTATCAGGTTTATCGAGTTTCGATATCGACTAGACGGCGGCGCCGTCTCAAGGTTCCAAGGCAACCGGCAACCGCTTTCGACCCCACAGGAAAGGAGACGGTACCCGTTCGGTGCGACCTTCGAGGTGGATCCGGGGGAATCTGGCCGCGAGCTCTTCTAATGCGACGCGACCCGTCAATCGGGCCAATCGTGATCCGAGGCAGTGATGGATTCCCCAACCAAACGACAGGTGCTGCGCGGTCTCCCCGGGTTCGCGATCGAGATCGAACGAGTCCGGCTCCGCGAACATGGTCTCGTCACGGTTCGCGGATGCAAAGAGCAGCATCACCTTGGACTGGGCCGGGACGGCGGTCGATTCAACGGTAACGTCGACGTTGTTGGTGCGGCACAAACCGAGCACCGGCGGGTCGTGGCGAAGGCTCTCCTCGAGCGCGGCGGGGATTAGGGAAGGTTCGGCGACGATCCGGTCCCAGCGCTCCGATGGCGACTCCAGCAGGCGCCACACACAGTTGGTTATCAGCGAAGTCGTCGTTTCGTGTCCCGCAACGAGCAGTTGGTTCACCATGCCGACGACCTCCTCGTCGGGCATCGGGGATCCGTCCTGCTCCCATTCGGCTGTCGCCAGGTGGCTCAGAAGGCCGTCGGGAAGCGGGTGCCCGTCGTTGGCGAGGCCGCGCCTGCGCCGCACCTCGGCGAGGGTAAAAGCACTCATCTCGCGTCGCGCCTCCACGGATCGCTCCGGGTATGCCATTCCGAGCGTCAGGGCGTCAGCCCACTCCACGAATCGGTCCCTGTCGTCCAGGGTCACACCGAGAAGAGAGCAGAAGCTGCTGACAGGCAGGGGTAGAGCGTAGTCCTCGTAGAGATCGGCTTGACCGGCGTCCGCCAGACGGTCGAGGAGCGATCGCGCGAGGTCGCGCAGGTCGGGCTCCAAACGCTTCACGGCTGAGGGCAGGAACCAGCCACGAGCCAGGTTCCTTCGCTTCTGGTGTTCGGGTGGATCGTCGTGTTGCATGTCGCCCCGGCTTTGGGGCGAGAAGCCGATGCCGGGACCGTTGCGGTTCGACCAGACGTCGGGGTCGCGCAGCACGTCGACGATGTCCTTGTGACGCGACAGGCTGAACACCGCTAGGTTCTCCTCGTGATGAACGGGGCACCTAGCACGAAGTTCGCTGTAGGACGGGAAAGGATCGGCTAGGACGTCAGGTTCGAGCGGGCTGTACTTCACGATTTCGAGCGCTCCGATCCCGGCGTAGCTACAACTGTTATTGGCATCTCGATCGGCTCGAGGCCGAGCGTTATGAGCATCTTCGCAAACCCCATCAGAAGATCCCAGAAAGCTTCGAAAAGGTCGGGCTGCAGAGCGAACGCCTCCCGCAGAGTGCTGGCAGCGACGCGAGGAACCGTTGACATGTCAACCTCCTGCCACGAGAATCTCGAACCGGCAGAACCCGTCGTATAGGGCGAGTGCCGTTGTGAACGCGACCATCCCCGCATCGCCGAGGCGTTCGGAGACCCTGGCGGCGTCGGCGTCGGTTATGGCGGCATGGTCCATGACGAACAGCTCGCAGAAATCGAGGCACGCCCGATCTGTTTCACCGAGGTCGTCCCCGGCTGGCAGTGCTGCTGCGTGGTCAGGGCAGCCGAGAAGCGTACCAACCCCTTTTCGGCAAAGGTCCAGCATCGAGGGATCGACACGTCCGTCCTCGACGAGCCCGAACAGCCGTTGAAGCCGATCCAAAAGCTCCGGCCGCCCGCTCAGTACCTCTCCGACTATGTCGATCGAGGTCATGACGCCGCCGTGAAGGTGAGCCACAGCTCCCTCATCCCGTGCAGCACGTAACTGCTCTCGTGCTCGAAGCGGTTCCTCTCTGAAAGGCCGAAGTCGCGAAGCCCGTCGAGAAGCACCCGCAATCCGACGCGCGCCTCGGTGCGAGCAAGGGCCGCTCCTAAGCAGAAGTGCTCACCGAAGCCGAACGCGAAGTGCGGCTGGCTGGAGGAGCGACCGACATCGAGCGCTTCTGGCTGCTCGAAGACCGCCTCGTCGTGGTTGGCCGACGCGTACGCCAGCCACAACGATGCACCCTGCGGTACCGCAACCCCACCGACGGTGACGTCTTCGACCGCTTGGCGGTACAGACCCTGGACGGGCGGCTCCAGGCGGAGCATCTCCTCGACGAACCCCTCGATCTCGTCCGGTTTCGCACGCAGGCGATCGGCAAGCTCGCAATCCTCGGCCAGGCGCTTCGCCGCGAACGTGAGAAGCTTCGTGGTCGTCTCGTTGCCTGCGACGAGAAACTGGTTGAGCATCCCCAACAATTCGGGCAGCTCCAGCATGTCCCCGTCGTCAAGGCGGGCGTTTGCCAATTCGGAGAGGAGGTCGTCTGTTGGAGAGATGCGGCGAGCTTCGACCATGGCGTTGAAGTACTCGTAGAACTCGGCTTGCGATACGAGCATGCCTTTCAGTTCGTCGGGTCCGAGGTGGTGGTTTCCGATGGCGACCGTGAAGTCGTCCGACCAGCGTTTGAAGTCGGCCATGTCCTTTCGGGGGACACCGAGCCGGTCGGCGATCACGGCAAGGGGGAGCGGAACGGCGAACCGGCTGACGAACTCGACCTCGCCGTCATCCGCAAACTCGGCGACCAAGCGTCGCGCCAGCTCCGTGATCATCGGCTCGTACTCGCGCACCCGCCGTTGAGTGAACGCGCGGTTGACGAGGTTGCGTTGTCGTCGGTGAAGCGGTGGGTCGGCGCTGAGCAGCACGGGGGTTCGCCCCCTTTTCACCCGCGAAAGGATCATGTCCAGTTCCCCGTCGCCGCCCGCAGCGAGCTGCGCCAGGCCCTCCGCCATCTGGCGGGCTAGGACGGGACCCGTCGCCAGCGCGGACGAGAAAACTTCGGGGTGGCGCAACACGTGTGCGACGTCCTCGTAGCGCGTCACGACAAAAGACTCGATCGCGTCCACCCAAGCGACTGGGGCGTCGCTTCGAAGCTTCTCGAATATCGGGTACGGGCACGCCAGTGCATCGGGGTCGAGTCCGAAGAGCCGCTGCGCTTCAGCGTCGCAGTTCAGGGTCGTCTCCTGCCCAAAATCTGCCCCTAGCGGGCCATCAGTCGGTTCGCCCACCAAGGGCGGAGGTGTCGTCGCGCTCACCCGGTCACCCCTCGTCCCTCGCTGCTGCGCTCGCCGCTGCGCCCGCTGTGCGGTAGTCCGAGAACGGGGCATCGCGTTCGTCCAGCGATTCGCGTAGCGGCCGGTCACGCAACGCCGACATGTAGCGGCGCGACGACGCCTGATGGAAGCCGAGAGCTTGGATGTCGGCCGTAGCACGCAGTCCGGCCCTCATCCCGGCTGCTTCCAT
>JAKCEB010000062.1 GCA_021838305.1 Actinomycetes bacterium
GCTGCCTCGGCCCTCTCCTTGGCCTCCCGCTCGATCGCCTCTTTGGCTTGGCGGAGCTTTTGGAGGCCTCTCGCGTGCCGGGCGACCTCTTCGGGCAGCTCCTCGCCCCGGCGGTCCTCCGCCAAGGCGGCGTCCTCTGCCTGTGTGGCGTCGGCTTCGGCGAGCATGGCGTCGACCTCGACCTCGACCTAAAGCTGGTCGACCTTCGGCAAGATGGGTCGTAGCTCATGGCCTGTGGCGGCTGGCATTGGCCGTGAGCTTGGTCCCGTCGAGGGCGACGCGTCCGAGCCTCGCCAGCCTGGCCCTGGCGCACAGCCCCAGGACCTGGAGAAACAGGGGGCGGAGCGCTTCGATATGGCGGCGCCGAATGCGGCTGATCGCGCCTTAGTCGGGCGCGACGTTCGCCGCCAGACGGCGCAACGCCACGTCCTACCTTTTTAACTGTGCTCCCTCTCTCCCGAGGAAGTGACGCCGGTCGTATAGGCGTAGAGGAGCAGCTTCAGCATTATGCAGGTCGTAAGGCGGGGCGCCCGAGGCACCCTCGTAGGAGGCGTAGATGGCCGACAGGTCGAGCATGTCATCGACCACCTCGGAGACGAAGCGCGCTTCGTCGTCCTCGGCCAGCCAGTCGTCGAGGCTCGGCGGGAGCAGGAGGGACTGGGCCTAATCATAGAGGCGGAAGGTCTTCTCTTGCGGGCCAGGGTGTTCGTGCGCGGTGCTGCTCGGTTGCCCGGTGGCACCTCGAAGAGCCGGTCGTCAGCGAGCACGGAGGTCATGAGACGATGATCACAGAACACAGAACACAGAACACAGAACACAGAACACAGAACACAGACACAGATCACAGATCACAGATCACAGCGACCAGCGGTCAGGGTGGATTCCGACCCAAGCTCCTAGGCCAACCGACTGAAGGTAAGGGACAATTCTTGCGCTCGGGACTCGCTTCCTCTCTGACGCTCTCGACCGGGAATGCTGCTTCCGAAGCGGTAGCCGCGGCTACTGTCCGCCGACCTCGGTCGTTCCAGGCGAAGTCAATCAGCCGCTAACCGCCATCACCCGCGGGCTGGATGGCCGGACACTTTGTGGGCACCATCCACTCGTCGCCGCTGAATAGGTGCGCACACACACAGTCAAAGTGAGCAGTGCTGCGACTGCAACTTCCACCGCTTCGAACTTCCGCCGACTTCCTCGACCGAGACTGCCCATTCGCGCTCGCCCAGGTCCCCGTGCTGACTCTCTGGAACGGTAGTCCGCGAGATCCGGACCGCGTCTGTGCTGCACTTGTCAGGTTCTATCTCTACGTGTCAGGACTGGACGGTCTGCTCAGTGACTGGGTGGGACTAACCCGGGACTAAGCCCGGACTAAGCCGGGACTAACCCGGGACTAACCCGGGACGGCCGGCATGCATGCACTCCGCTGACTGGCACAAGAATCTGCGCTGGACCCGGTCACTCGACCCCACCTATTCGATGAGAGAGGATCCGCACAATCCGGAGATCTGCGCAACCGGCCGTGGGCCTTCAGCTTCATCCCCATTCGAAGCCCCGGATCACCACTGGACATCGGATGGGGCGAATGGCTCGTTTGACTGGTGGCTTGCAGCCTCCAGGTGTTTTGCTTGGAGCCAGATGTTTCACGTGAAACGTGTAAGTCAGCACTTCCTGCCTCGGCGCTTGTCGCGGGCGCCCTTACTCGTTAATCGCGAAATGCCGCCGTGGGCCCCAGGTAACCACGGCGGTCACGGTAACACCGTCGGCGATTTCCTTAGCGCAAGTGGCGTTATCGGTTCCTTCACCGATCCCCGCGTTTCGCGAAGGGACCGTAGTGCACACGTCGACACAGGGGAGTGTGTCTGCAAGCAGTATGAGAGGTTTCGAGCTGTGCCATCTGATCGCTTGTGCCTACCGCAGCGATATCTTGTGCGATGCTGCCGTGGTCCTAGCTTGATGGGTTCCGGGTGTTTCGGCCATGCCCCGAAGAACAGCTTGCATCACATGTCCTCGCCAAGTGCAAACTCCTCCGGTGTCGATCCTTCCCCTTCAGCGGCAGCCCAGCTAGGTGGCGGTATGTTCTACTGATTGAGGCGAGCTGAGAGCGGTATCTTCTGAGGCGACAACTAGCAACCGGCCCGCGGAACGGAGTCTCCTGATGAGGCGTCGACCGATATCCACTCGTAGCCCGAGCTGCGGTGCAGAAAGTATGGCGGCATCGTTGGCCTTGTCCGTGTTACCCGAGTGTGCTCACCAGGGCGTTGTTCGCGAGCCGGTCGAGGGGAGGAGACTCGATCGGAATCTCTTCCGGCGAGTAGCACCGGCTCATAGCGGTCCGCCCGGGATACTCCGGTGCGCAAGTTGTCCGGGACCAGGAGCCGGCACGTCCCTCCGAAGGCTTCGAACGCCCGGACATGCCCGTCGATCCACGACCGTAGAATCATGTCGGCGAACGCCTCCACATATGTGTAAGCGGAGAACGAGCAGGCGGCCACGAACAGCCATGCCTCCACCCCGGCGCCGGTCAGCGGGTCGGCGAAGATCATCGCATCGCCGGCCCAGTCGACCTCGATCGACTCGCCTGGACTGCGCTGCACCCGCATCGTCGCCCCTGTTGAGGTCACCCACCGGCGATACTGTTCAGCGAAGAACGAATACCGGTAAGGCACCCCACCAGTCGCCCGGCATCTTGGATGTACTCGTTCCACAACAGCAGTAACGTCACCGACGGGCGTGCCATCTCCGCGTGGACATGCTCGAAATCCGGTGTGACTCGATCAGCGACCGTCTTAGGCGGATCGGGGATCACCAGGTTGCGGACCTCCCCAGACCCGAGGTCCGCAACCCCCTCGAAACGGATCCCGGCAGCGGCCGCTGCTGTCAAGCCGGGAGGCGGGCGTCCCGTGGGCGACCATCGGCTCCGCGGTCGGAGTGAGTCGCCAGGCCGCCCAGGAAAGGTTCTCCCATCCAGCCCCGGCCAGCTGGTGTAGTCCACGATCGCAACCCTGGGGCTCACGGGCGAGCCGGATCATCCCTCAGCGGAGCACTGGCTCACTCGCAACGGTACAACGGCTCCCAGCGATCGCAAATAACCCGTTTACGGCAGCCGATGAGTTGGCTGGGCAGAAATGTGACGGTGGGAGCGTTTCGATCAGGCGGTGGATGGTGTTGCGACGTAGTTGGGCCACGAGTTGCTGCGCTCGGCGGGTTTGCGAATCCCCCATTCCTGGCTTGCTCTTCTCTGTCGGGGTGCTGCCCGATTGCATTTGTTGGTGATGACAGCGTCGGTGATCCCTGCTTGCTGCGACACGTTCTCGGCCCGCCTTCGAGCCGTATCTTCTGTCGAGCCAGAGTGTCTCCACGTCGGCGCGCAGCATCGACAGAGGGGTGGCGCAAGGGGGGCTCCAAGAGGATCGAGGCGTCGCGCTTGGCGCCACCTGTGGCCACGCCCAATGGGAGGCGACTGGGTACGCCGAGGATGGATCAGTTCCATCCGAGCTTGGGTTCTATCGTTAGGGTTCGGCCCGGTTCCTTTGTCCTGTGGCCGATCTGACCAACCGTCACGTCGAAGTAGTCCCGGTCCGGACCTGCCGCCCGGTGGCAGCTGAGAGGGTGGGCACCGTTAGAGCGGGCATAAGCAGCTCGAACACAACCCCGATCGCCTCTTTTGCTTCTGGGTCCAAGGTTCCCATGGTTGGTGTGAGGCTCAACTCGGTCGCGGGTGCTTGGTTGTACCGCGGCATCAAAGCCGGGGCAACCCGACGGTTGTAGATCGTCTACCTACACGCTAAGGAGCTACTCAGAAGTCCCTTCTCCTACCCACCTTGCTTCTGAGTACTATGCCTTTTAGCACGACTCGAAGGGACAAGGACGAAGGCGGCCGATCTGAAGGACGACCCTGTATTCCCGGTGCGAACCGGCCACCGCCTGCACGGTCTACCGATAGCCGCGATTCTGAGCACGATCGTGATCGCTCTGTAGTCCGAGCTCTTACCGCTTCCTTGCCGAGAAGGCGACTCCTATCGCTCGACGCCGCGACCTCACCTGCGGAGGATGACAAAACCCGGTCGTAGCACGTCAGCAGAAGACTGCTACGAACAACGTGGGCTGTCGTACCTAGAGGTGGTACGTGCCCACCTTGCTCGACTATCAGGCGTGGAGCTCTGAACCCGGGATGGCAGCTGGGGGTGCGGACACCGCAATTGTTTCACGTGAAACAATTGCGGTGTCGTGTGGGTTCTGACTC
Source organism: Actinomycetes bacterium (assembly GCA_021838305.1). GTDB lineage: Bacteria > Actinomycetota > Acidimicrobiia > Acidimicrobiales > Palsa-688 > JAJZAM01. The sequence goes on from JAKCEB010000062.1 coordinate 4,241, forward strand.
TGAGCGGCGGTCGCCGAGCCATCCTAAAAGAGAGGCCGCTTTGCCGGTATCCCGGTGCGACGCGGATACCGGTTCCCGCATGGGACTACCTGCTCGAGGACCTGAAAGGTGGATGGGGAAGTTACCCGGACGCCCAGGGCCATGCCGAGCCGTTCGAGACCTTCTAGTGGCCACCTTGATGAGGCACCATCCGGTGGCTCAGCGACGATGAGGCGTCCTCCCGGCGCTAGGAACGGAGAACCACATTCGGCGGTAACGGCAGGTGCTCCGAAGCTACGCGAGGTAACGGTATCAAAGGTTCCTCTGAGCGCGGTTCGAGCCGCATCCTCGGCGCGCAGCGACGTGACCTTCACACGGTGGGACAGATCCAGATCCTCTACGGCGTGCAGAAGGAAGCTCGATCTTGTCACGCTGCCGTCAAGGAGAGTCCAATGGATCGCTGGTCGAGCGAGTGCAAGAACCAGTCCAGGAACGCCACCACCGCTCCCTAGATCGAGCGCCTCGCGTGAGTCCACTGACAGTAACGTCAATATTGGTAACGCGTGCTCGATGTGGGAACCAACCGGCCCGGGTCCGAGGAAGCCGCGGTGCTTCGCCTTTTCGAGTACCGCCGTCAGGTGGGCGAACTGTTCGAGACTTAGATCTGGGGAGCTGCGGTAAGTGGGCTGGCTCACCTCAGTGACTCAGTCGGGGAGAACGACTACCCGCCGGTTAGGCTCCTCGCCTTCGGAGATGGTATGGACACCATCGATTTCGGCGATTGCGTCATGAAGGACTTTCCGGTCCGGCGACGGCATCGGCTCTAGGTCAGCTCGCTTACCCGATTCGCGGACCTGTCCGGCAACCTGCTGGGCGAACCGTACAAGGGCGTCTGAGCGTTTGCTGCGATATCCGCCGACATCGACGTTGATGTGGCCGTTGGACCCCCCAGTCTGGTTGAAGACCGCGGTCCGAGTCAGAGTCTGGATCGCTAGCAGCGTCAGCCCTTTCGGACCGATGAGGATTCCAAGGTCCTCCCCATTCACCTGAAGCTCAACGGTGTCTTCGTCGGGTCGGATCACAGAAACTGTCGCTCGGACGCCAAATTCGTCGAGCAGGCCCTCGATGAACTGAATGGCCACTTCGCTTTGGCGCTCCAGGTCCACTTCCAATTCGCTTCCTTTCGTTGAATCGCCTTCGACACCATCGGCGGTCGAGTAGCCGAGCGGGTCACCATCGACACAGGGTTCGCTGTCCGAGGTGTTGCTTCCGGACTCCATTCCGGGGGGTGCAACCTTGCGGGACGAGTCTGGCGAGACCCGCTTGGCACGCGAAGCGCCGATCTTATCGGAGGGGGTACTTCCTGCTCGGCGACGCCTGACCGGACTCTCGTCGATCCCCATGGGGTCGGACTGGGGACTCTCAACATTGTCCTGCGTGTCGGGGGAATGAACCAGATCGGGGGCCTGCTGGGGTTCCCCCGCTGACTTGGCGGACGCCCGGCGCTTACGATCCCGGCGGTCTTCCTTGGCCCGAGGCGTCCGGGGCTTGACGCGTGCTCGAACTCTTGCCTCACTTCGTACTCGCCCGAAGAGGCCAACTTGAGCGTCGGCGACTATCTCGAACTCCGCGTCCGTTGCGTCCACGCCAAGCTCATCTAAAGCCGCTTCTTTCGCTTCTTGAATTGACCGTCCCACGGTCTCAACCCACTCCACTGCTATTCCTTCCCGGGCTCGGTCTGTGACCGCTCGTCCTGTGTCTGCCTGGCTTCAGGCAAACGAGTTGGAGGTTTCGGATTGGCTCGCCGAGGGGTCCCGTTCGTGCTACCCGATGAGCGCTTCGGTTTTGCTCCGTTGTCTAGCGGAGGTTTGGAGCCAGGCTGTCGAGCCTTGTTCGGCGAACCCCCATTGGTCGATCCCCCATTGGTCGATGGAGCAGCTTTGGGACTCTGTGGCACACCGGGCCGGGCCTTAGCGGGTCCGTTCGGTTGCTTGCGCGGGTCCGCCTTCGACGACGGCGCAGGCTTTGGTGTCGCACCGGGAGAATTCTTCGCCTTCGGTGGATTTTGGGCCTTGTTAGCTTGTTGCTCTGCGGCGGCAGCGAGCAGATCCCGGAACCGACTCCTCTTCGCAGGAGTCGGAGTGACGGGGGAGCGGTCGGGGCGTTGGGCTTTCGGCGGTGTGTAGCCGGGTCTGCCTGCTTCTTTCTCGTCGATGGTCCGAGTGATCTCCTCGACCTCTTGTACCTCGCGTACGACGAGTTGCTTCACCTTCGGGTCAAAACGGTACATGAGGTCTTGCTGGCCGATCCGGGCAAGATTGGAGACCGTGTAGTACAGCACGACCCCGGCCGGGAAGCGGACAGATATGAGCGCGAACAACGGCGCCAGGTACTTCATCATCTTCATCTGAGGGTTGGCCTGCGATGCCTGGTTTCGGCTCATCATCATGGCTGACTGAACGTATGAAGTCGCCGCCAACGCCAAAAGCAGGATCCAGTAAGGCGCGGCCGCGAAGATGCTCGAGTGGTGGGTGAGCGCTCCTTGTGCGAGGTTCATCCCGAACGCGTTGATGTGGCCGCCGGCGTGCTGGATCGCCTTGTACATCTTGGTGCCGGAATTGAGGAACCTCGGCGTAGCTACTACCGTCGCAACACCGTTGACTACGACCTTTGTCGTTTGGCTAAGTCCGTCGATAACCTCGAAAAGCGCGAAGAAGACGGGCATCGGGAGCAGCATCGGCAGGCAGGAGCCGAACGGGCTGACCTTGTGCTCACGGAAAAGCTCCATCTGTGCCTGCGCGAAGGCTTGGCGGTCACCCTTGTGCTGCTCCTGAAGCCTCTTGAGCTGAGGCTGCAGCTTCTGCATCGCCAGCATGGACCTTGTGCTTTTTAAGGTCAGAGGCGATATGAGGAGCATCCACGCGATGCCCAGGCCGATAATCGCGACGCCGTAGTTGGGGACGACGGAGTAGATGGCGGCGAGCACTTCCGCCAAGGGCTTGGCGATGGGACCGAGCAACCCTCCGCTCGAAGCGCTTTTCGCTGCCACTGTCGTGGTGGTCGTGGCGGCTTGGGCCAAGCTCACCAGGGTTGTCATAAGTGGATCCTCATTCCGGGATAGGGTCGTAGCCGCTCGGACCCAGCGGTCGGCAGCGGGCAAGGCGCCGTAGGCCCAGGGCTAAACCGTGGACGGGACCGTAGTGTTCGATGGCTTGCGCAGTGTACTGAGAGCAAGTGGGTGTGAACCTGCAAGGTGATACTCGTCCCACCCTGATCAGCTGGTAGGCACGGATCAGTCCCACGAACCCGCGACCGACGGCTACTGCGAGGCGGCTGCGCGGCACCCGTGCAACCGAAATAGATGTTGAATTGTCGTCGCTGACAATCATGACTCTCGGAAAGGTTCTGTGAGCTGGCGCCAGAGCACCTCGAGGCCACTGTAGGAGAGCTTCGCGGCCGTAGGACCTACGCCGATCAGGTAGGAACCCGGCCTGAGGCCCGGGGCAACCTCGTGAGCTAACATTCTCAGCCTTCGCCGTATGAGGTTACGCGTGACAGCTGGTCCGACCTTTCGCCCGATCGAGAACGCAACACGACGCGGTTCTGCGGGGTTACCCGGAACCCACGAAATACTGAGGGGACCATTTCGGTGACGGCGAGCTCTGCGGAGGCTCTCGAAGGTGCGGCGGCGCTCAACCCGCCAGATCAGGCTGACAGGTGAGTGCGACCCTTGAGGCGCCGAGCCTTCAATATGGCGCGACCTGCTCTCGTGGCCATCCTGTGTCGGAAGCCGTGTCTCTTTGCCCGTCTGCGGTTGTTCGGTTGGTAGGTTCGCTTCACTCATCGCCTCCTCGGTCCCGGCTGCGCTATCGCCGGTAGTCCCGGGCGAGATCGACGCGCGTCAAAGACGCAGCCATCTGGCTGAATTACTAGGATAGTCGTCCTAAACGACCTTCGCCAGCCGGGTCCTGTCTCGGCGAAGTATTATAATACAAGTCATGTGCTTTGACGGTCCATTGGTGTGAATCTCGCCAGCTCTACCGTCGCGTCCGGTACCGCTACAACGGATCGCGGTGCCATCCACCAACTGCTGATCGACCTCGGCGTCAGTTCGTCGACCGCGCACACGGCGCAGATCTATCTGAGCGCTCCGCTGCGGATAGCCGTCATACTTATCACCGCCTTCGTGCTCACAAAGGTCGTCAATCGGCTTGCGCCTCGTGCCGTGAGCGCGCTCCGCGTGGTCTCGCCGCTCACGGACACTTCGAGGCGCGGCGACGCGCGGGTCAAGACTCTCGCTGGAGCGTTCGCTCAGATCATCCGGGCGACAATCTGGTTGGTTGCGATCCTGACGGTACTTGGTGAGTTCAACATCAGCTTGCTGCCTTTCGTCGCTACCGCGACCGTTATCGGCGCGGCGCTCGGGTTCGGCGCCCAGACCCTCGTTAAAGATTTTCTGTCAGGAGCGTTGATCCTCGCGGAAGATCAGTACGGCCTGGGTGACAGGGTGACAGTAGGTGTCGGTCCCACGGCAACTGTCGGGACGGTCGAGGGCGTCACGCTGCGCGTCACGCGCCTTCGAGGAGCAGACGGAAGCGTCATATACGTTCCTAACGGGGACATCCGAACTCTGAGCAACGACACCGAAAGCGACAGTCAGGCGTTGGTCGACGTCGTAGTCCCGCTCGGGACGGATTTGACGAAGGCCGGCGAAGCCCTTGAAGCCGCAGCGCGAGACGTGGCGACGGATCCAAAATGGGCCGGGGATATTACGGGGGAACCTACGTTCGTCGGCGCGCAGGATTTCTCCAATGTCAACGGCGTGACACTGAGAGTCATAGCGACTACCAAGCCCGGCAGGCATGTCTTCGTGGTAAGGGAGATACGACTTCGAGCAATGGAGCGGCTCCGTCGAGAAGGGATTGCATGGCGTGAAAGTTGACAAACCCGGTCACGTTCTCGGCCGGCCCCGGTACTCTTCTAGGTACAGGACGGCGCTTTAGGATGCTGATTCTGACAGGCGGCGACCCACCGCCACGGGTGGTCATCGCGGCAAGGGAAGCCGAGACACGACATTTCAAACAGGAGGTCATGATCACATGGCGTTGCAACTAGGCGACGAGGCACCGGATTTCACAGCTGAAACCACCGAAGGAACGATCCGGTTTCACGAATGGCTCGGCGATGGCTGGGGTGTGCTGTTCTCACATCCGAAGGACTTCACCCCCGTGTGCACGACAGAGCTGGGTGCGGTAGCGAAACTTGCGGACCAGTTCGCCCGCCGCAACACGAAGGTCATCGCGGTCAGCGTCGACCCTATTGATTCGCACAACGGCTGGGTACCAGACATCAACGACACGCAGGGCACTTCCGTCAATTTTCCGATCATTGCCGATCCGAGCCGAGAAGTGGCCGACCTTTATGGCATGATCCATCCGAACGCGTCCGACACGGTCACTGTCCGTTCGGTTTTCGTGATCGGCCCAGACAAGAAGGTGAAACTCACGATCACCTACCCGCAGAGCACCGGGCGTAACTTCCAGGAGATTCTCCGTGTGATCGACTCCCTCCAGCTGACGGCGAAGTTCTCGGTGTCAACCCCGGCTGACTGGCAGGATGGCCAGGACGTGATCATCTCGCCCGCTATCGACAATGAATCCGCCAAGGAGAAGTTCCCGAAGGGATTCACGGAGCTGCGGCCGTACCTCCGCTTCACGCCGCAGCCCAACAAGTAGTCGATCGGTTTCCCGCTCTGGCAGGGACCGGTCGCCGCAACAGAGGCGATAAGGATTCGAGCGTCGGGCGGCGGGGAACATTGTCCATCCCCGCCGTCGCGGCGGTATGTTCTGCCTAGAGAAACTATCGACTAAGGAGAAGCGATGCCGACTGCAGTTATCGTTGACGCTGTTCGTACAGCGGGTGGGAAGCGCCACGGGAAGCTGTCCGGCTGGCACTCTGTGGACTTGGCAGCTGAGGTACTGAAGGCATTGGCGGCGCGAAATGACCTGGATCCCGGGCTCATCGACGACGTTATCATGGGATGCGTCAGCCAAACCGGTGCGCAGGCTTTCAACGTCGCACGCAACGCCGTTTTGGCAGCAGGCTTTCCCGAGTCGGTCCCCGGCACATCGGTGGACCGGCAGTGCGGTTCGTCCCAGCAGGCTGTTCATTTCGCCGCCCAAGGTGTCATGGCAGGCCAGTACGACGTCGTGATAGCGGCTGGGGTCGAGGTTATGAGTCTCGTGCCCATGGGCGGGAGCGCCGGGCAGGGCATGGGCTTCCCCTTCGGACCTACCGTCGGGCTTCGTTACGCGCCGAAAGGTGGCCTGGTGCCACAAGGGATCGGCGCCGAGATGATCGCGGATCGATGGGACCTGAGCCGGGAGGATCTCGACGCGTTCAGCGCGTCCAGCCATCAGAAGGCGGCGAAGGCCACCGAAGAGGGTCGTTTCGAGCGCGAGATCACCCCTGTCACCTCCAAGCACAAGGACAAGGAGACAGGCAAAGTCACCGAGTCGGACGAGGCGGTCGTCGCTGACGAGGGAATCCGTGCCGACAGCACAGTCGAGTCGCTCGGCAAGCTGAAGCCTGCGTTCAAAGCCGACGGAAAGATCACGGCGGGGAACTCCTCTCAGATCACAGACGGCGCTTCCGCTGTCTTGATCATGAGCGAGGAGAAGGCGGCAGCGCTCGGGCTCAAGCCCCGCGCACGATTCCACGGATTCGCCCTCGCGGGCGACGATCCGCAGATCATGCTCACGGCGCCGATTCCTGCGACCGCCAAGGTATTGGAGCGATCCAAACTGACGATGGACGACATCGACATCGTCGAGATCAACGAGGCGTTCGCTCCTGTCGTGCTCGCATGGGCCAAGGAGCACCACGCCGACATGTCGAAAGTCAACGTCAACGGCGGAGCCATCGCGCTCGGCCACCCGCTTGGGGCTTCCGGTACCAAGCTTTTGGCCACGCTCCTCAACGAACTCGAGCGCACGGGCGGCCGCTACGGCCTTCAGACCATGTGCGAAGGCGGCGGTATGGCTAACGCCACGATCATCGAGCGTCTGGGTTAGGCCCAAGGGTTCGAGCAGGGAATCCTGCAACCGCTGGATACCCCCGTGTCGGGCGTCCAGCGGTTGCAGAAAGTCGGCAGCCCCGGTCAGTGCCAGCGTGTCGAGGCGATGAACCCTGCGACGATCAGGCCGAGACCGACGAAGAGGTAGATGTTGTTGGCGGGGCCACCGAGCAGGCTCAGGTAGTTGAGCAGGATCACGATGATGCCGATCCCGAAGAACGCGATCATCAGCGCGGGCACCCACCACGGGCTGACCTTGAACTCGTTCGGTATCGGCGCCGTGTAGCGGCCGCTGCTCGACGTGTCAGGCGCCGAGCCGGCGATTCTGCGCTTGGGAGGACCGCCTTTCGGCGTGACTCGGCCTGGTCGGGCGTCCTTGGTCTTCCTGGCCATCCCCCGATAGTAGGGCCTCCGGCCCTAACGGTGGGCGCTACCGTGGATAGATGACCCGGGTCCTCGTTATCGACAACTACGACTCGTTCGTCTACAACCTCGTTCAGTACCTCGGTGAGCTCGGAGCTGAACCTCTCGTGTATCGAAACGACGAAATCGACGTCGCTGGCGCAAGCGCTTTGAAACCCGACGGGGTGCTCGTATCGCCAGGCCCGGGGCGTCCCGAGGACGCAGGAGTGAGCATGCAGCTGATCGAGCTGTTCGCTGGTCGCAGTCCAGTGCTCGGGGTATGCCTCGGTCATCAGTGCATCGGCGCGCTGTACGGCGGCAGCGTCGTGCGACACCAGGTGATGCACGGCAAGACTTCCCGGGTCAGCCACGACGGGCGGGGCGTGTTCAAGGGTATCGAAAGCCCGGTAGTCGCCACGCGCTACCACTCCTTGATCGTCGAAGCGGACGGCCTACCAGCGAGTCTGGAAGTGACGGCTTCGGCTGAGGACGGCACTGTCATGGGGATACGCCACAGGGACCATTCGGTCGAAGGGGTGCAGTTTCATCCCGAGTCCGTTCTCACCGACGAGGGACATCGAATGCTTAGCAACTGGCTCGACATGTGCGCCTGAGCTAAGGCTAGGCAGAGACCTGTCAGTGGGTCTTCTCAGCCGGTCGTCCCGGGGCCTGCGGGAACAGTCGTCGTCGTCGTCGTGGTGGTCGACGGGCTTGTCGTGGACGTCGTAGCGGACGCGCTGTAGGAGCCGATCGCAACGTCAACCGAGTTCCCGCTTGTCACCGATGTGCCGGCCGGTGGGCTCTCCGACTGCACCAGCCCGTCTTGGGCGGGGTCGCTCACGGTAACGACAGAGAACGAAGGGGCCAGGCCGGCCGCTTTGATTGCTGCTTTGGCCGCAGCCCTCGAGTCGCCGGTAACATCCGGGACGGTCACCTGCGGCGGCCCGGTCGAGACGTACAAGGTGATTGCGGTACCGAGTGGGACTTCCGTTCCGGCCGGTGGACTGGTCCGGGTGACCTCTCCAGCAGGAACGGTCGGTGACGATTCGCTTGTCTGGCTTCCGAGCTTGAGGCCGAGGGTGGCGAGGGTTTCGCCCGCCACCGCTTGACTGTAGTTGACGAGCGGGGGCACAGCGACCTGCTGGGCGCCCCCCGAGACTGTCACGTCTACCGTCGAGCCCTGCGAGGCGGACGTTCCCCCGGCAGGGCTGGTCGATACGACGTCGCCCTTGTGTACTGTCGTGGAGAAGGCGGTGGTGTTCTTGGGGTGGAAGCCGACGGCGCTCAATGCCGAATCCGCTGCGTTAGCTGGTTGGCCGACGACTTTGGGGACGAAAATTTGTCGTGGACCGCTACTCACGTTCAAGGTGAGCAACGCGTTCGCGAGGATCGACGTTCCAGAGGGAGGGCTAGTCGAGACAACC
>JAKCEB010000063.1 GCA_021838305.1 Actinomycetes bacterium
CTGCACCGCCTGGCTGTGGACAGTTGAGGAGGCTGTCGACGTGCCCTGCGCGCTGGCGACACCTCCCAGCGCAAACAGCACCGAAACGCTGCCTGCCACTACTGCCACGAGCGAGGTCCGAAGACCTAAACGCCCTTTCTTATAGGCCACTATGCAAGTCCGTCCTTTCTGATTCTCTTGAAACCAGGACGCGGTCGAATAAGGCCCCGAAGGGCCATCGCCGCTAATCCCGGCTCGGCTGACTTCACGCTGCATTCGAAACGTGACTGCCGGCTCTCCGGCACTAGTCATCCGATGCCGACCACCATGGCGGATGAAAAACATCTGAAAAATCCGTGAGAGGATCTCGAGGCCCAGCTATCGGTTATCGCAACTGACGGTTGAGCGTTTCGTTCGGCTAGGTTCCTACCGGCCGGTAGTAAAAACCGCGACCTCTCCTGTTGGCGCGCCCCGGCTCGAGCAGGCCGTCGTGCTCTAAAGCCCCTAGGACCTGCCCGGAGTGTGGGATGCTCAATCCCGTCAGGTCTGCAACTTCGCTGGTCGAAACGCGTCTCCTGGAGGTCGCCCAGTCCAATATGAGTCTCTTGCGGGCACCTGGAGTCGCCAGATGCCTCAACCGTCCCGCAAGCCTGTTCTGTGTTGCGGTGCTGAGCCGCCACGCAGCTGCTTGGTCGTCAGGCACGCCTGAGACCGGGACAATTATGTCCTCCCCGTCGACCTTCGCAGCCTCCAACCGGGCGATCGCAGCGGCAGTCTCGCCTGCGGGCCGCTGTAGCACGGGGGCAGCCCGTTCGACGTCGATCCAGCCCTGGCGGGTCAACTTCTCGATCAGCATCACGGCGTCGACGTCGGCGGCGACGGTCGCGGGCGTGACGCTCGCGAACAGGTCGACGAACTCGGCATCAGGTTCGCCTCCGAAGAGTCCGACACGCACGTACGGGCCGGCCATCTCGGAAATCTCCGGGAGCGGCCGACCCAGCGCGACCATGTCCCTGACCATTCGGTCGACGCCTATGCCTTCTCGCTCAGCCAGCCTCATGGCAGCCATGGCCTGAGCGAGGCTGCGATATCTCGAAACGGCCGGATGTGTGATGATGTTCGTCGGGTCGATCCCTCCGATAAACCCTCCCGGGGATGTAACGGTAACGACATCGCCAGTGTGCTCGACGACGGTCGGCAACATCGAGCCCCAATCTCGATGAACCACTCCGTTGACGATCGCCTCGCGTAATGCTCGGGGCGGCAGTGCCCGGACTTGGCCTCGTGCGAACCCCGCAGTGGTATGAATGAGCCGGTTGGAGAGACTTGCGGCGTGGTCAACCTCCCACACCTGCTCGAGCAGTGGCCTGGAGGTTCTGATCCGACTGATGCTGTCTGCGCCCGGAACGTCACGTCTGATGTAGTCGATGCCGGCGGCCGGAGTACCGACGAACAGCAAACTACCTGCGTTGGTCAGTCTCCCATTCCCGTCGACCACGTTCAGCCTCCGTAGCAAGTCCTCGTCGCTGGCTCGGGCAAGGTCCATAGCTGGTTCGTCCCCGGCTGCTTCGAGGTACCGCCTGGCAATGCCGATGGCAATTGGGTCGGCGTCGGCGAGGGTGTGCCCCGATTGCTGCGCCGACCAGTCGACACCACTTCTGGTCAGCTTCCCGGTATGCCAAGTCGTAGGGTCAACCTCGACACAGTTGTCCTCAACCCTCCATTTCACCTTGCCAGCGAATCGGATCGGCTCAATCGCCTCATGGGTCGAAAGCACAAGAAGCCGCACCCCGCCGAGACTCGCCACTCGAACATCGACCGTCAACTTCTGATCGGCGAGTTCCCAGATACGATGGCGAAGCCACTCTGGATCGAGATCGGTTCCGATGGGCCTGCCGTCATCGGCAATACCGAGGATGATCGCCCCGCCGCCAGGAGTGTTAGCCATACAGGCCGCCTCCTCTGCCAGGTATTTTGCCGCCCCTTCGTTCGCTGACAATCCAAGTCGGACCGTGCCGTCACGTCCCCGGCGGCCGGGCTCCTCCTTCACTTCCACCTGCGAACGCTCTATCTCCCTAGGTGACTTACCCTGCGAAAGTAGACGGAGAACGTCGTTGACCTGGCTCTCTACTGGGTCCGGTCCGAGGAAACTATAGGTCATCGGCCTCCTGGCAGCATTGATCTTTATTTTCTGACGAAAAATATAGCTCTCGGACGTATTCGGATGTCGACTTTAGGAACAACCAGTGGCGGCTAGCGATCGAACTCGCACGCCGCGGTGGTTTAAGAGTAGGTAACGCCAGTTATTGATAGCTGGTTGCGACAACTAGAGTGGTATCGATGTGCGGACGCACGAGGGCGACCTCTTGAAGGACCAGTCCCCACGCCCGGAGTCTCGCAAGCTCGCACAGTCGTTCCATCTCTTTGACCTGGTACCGCTGTCGGTGTCGAGCGTCGGTCCGATGTTCTCAGTAGCGGCCACCGGCGGGGTCATGGCCGCTCAAGCGGGATGGTGGACCCTTCCCGCTATCGGCTTCCTCGCCGTTCCCTTCATCGTGTCGAGCTTCGTCTTCAGGCTCCTCAACCGACATTTCCCCCACTCCGGGGCGTCGTATCACTGGTCCGCCCGCATCGTGGGCAGGAGTGTGTCGCGCTACCAGGCGTGGATTCTGATACTCGCCTACTTCCTGTCGATCCCTCCGATCGCGATCCCCGCCGGCTCCTACACGCTCGCCCTCGTCGCCCCCCGCTACAACGCCCCGCCATTAGTGCACGTCGGCGTAACGCTCTTCTGGGTGCTCTTCGCCGCCGTCCCCCTACTTCTCGGAAGCCGCCCGACCGCTCGTGTCACTCAGGCGTTCTTCGCCGTCGAGATGATCGCCTTGGCGAGCTTCGCGATCATCGGCGTAGCCAGGCTCGGCACAGTCGGGGTTCCCGTGCACTTCGGAAAGCCGCCCATCGGAGGAATCCTCGTCGTCGCAGTCATAGCGGCCACCATCCTCGACGGATGGGAGATCAACAGCTACGCCGCAGAGGAATCGGTCAAGCCCCGGGAGCACCCCGGACTCGGCGGGATAATAGGAGCCTTCGGAGCTCTGGCCTTCTACGCAATCCTCTATCCGCTCATGTTGGGAGAAACTCCGTTGAGCTCCCTGTCCAACTCCGTCGACCCCCTCGCCGTATGGGCCGACCGGCTAGTACCGGGCGCTTCGTGGACGATGCTCGTCCCGATCCTTGCGTCCACCGCAGGAGGCTTGTGGCTCACAAGTTTCATCTTGACCCGCGCCCTTTACGCCATGGGCCGGGAGAACTTGATCTCACCTGCGTTCGCGCGCCTCAACCGTAACCAGGTCCCGTGGTTCGCGATCGCAGTGACCCTGAGCGCAGCTATCGCCGTAGTCGCGGTGCAGCTCCTTGTCACCTCGCTCACGTCGTTTTTCAACCTGGTGCTTTCGTGCGCCGGGTTCTTCCTGCTCGCCGAGTTCTTCCTCGATTCGCTCACAGCGACCATCTTTCTCACCGTCGGGCACCGAAGGCTCCCCGACGTGACCCTTCAACCCCACTCGCATCGTCTGCTGCTCGTAGGCTCCATTCTCGCCAACGCAGTCATGGGCGGCCTCATCGTCGGATTCTTCGTCTACGGCCCCAAGGCTATCGGCACCGGGATCGACGAAACTCTCGCAGTACTCCTCGCCCTCGGAGTGGCCTTCGCCTGGTATACGAGACGGCGGAACCCGCACAGCTTCATCTTCGAAGGCAAAGACGCCGTCGAAGAGTCGAACCCCTCGACGCCGGTCCCTTAGTCCGGCCGCCCAAACCGCCTAACAGTCGACGGCGATGCGAAGCGCCCGACACGCCTGCGCCAGGCGGGCGGGGCGCAATACACAGATGCGCCCTACAAGATGGCTTTTCGCCACGACGCGCAAGTTGTCGAAGCTCGCTGCGCACTCGGTCGGCATACCGTCGTCGACTCCGAGCGACAGTTCCGTCGGGATGTCTCTTATCGTTCGGGTCACGGGCGCCGCCAGTACCGCGTTTAGGACCGGGATAGCGACCGACCTGGTCATCACGAGGAAAGGGCGCCGGCCCAGGTCCTCGATCTCACCCCACCACACTTCCCCGCGTTGCGGTTCGCTCACCAGGGTTCCTCGGCGATGGCGTCGCGCAGTGAGGCTACAGCGGAGTCTTGGTCAGACGAAGTCGGCGGCGTTCGAGCATATCCGTCTAGGATTGACTGATCCGTCTGGCGGCGGCGCTCGAGAGCGGTGACAGCTTCGAGGCCTGCGCGTACCGCGTCGGCGCGGCTCTCATAGGTCCCAACGGCTATAAGCGCGTCCAGTTCGTCGACGAGCTCCGTCGGGATCCGCACCGCTATCTGTCGACTAGCCACGTCCCTAGCATACCAATATGGTATGTCTCCCGAGATGCGTGCACGCTTCAACCCACGCTCCGAGCGCGACCAAAGCCGAACGTATGTTCTGACCGAGGCTATACTTGTTCACATGAGGGTCCACTTCGCTGATTCAAGCCTCGGTTCCTGACGTGGCATTCGGGCAACAGTCGGGACCGCCGGCGTCACCTGGTCAAGTGACCAAGCTCCTCGCCCTTCTCCAAAGCGCCGGGCACCGCGACTTTCGCGACGCTCGGGGCCCTATGGGCTTCACCCAACGCCAAGCAGGCGGCAGGTTCACTCGCGCCGAGGCCGACGAGTACATCGAGCGTCTCGAAAACCCCGAACTCGATGAAAGCAAGCCGGCAGGGGAAGAGGACTGGAAGCGGGCCGCGCGGGAGCAACTCTTGGTGCACATGCCAGCCGAGACTATGGCGGTGGAGCTCCGACGGCGGGGCTGGATGGTGATCGAGCCGCTAGCCGTCTAAGTAGATAATGCGATCCACAACAGCCTCGTCAGGAAATGTGGCAACCACCGAGGCAAGGTAAGGAATCCCGTCCGCGACCGCGCCAGCAAGGACATCGGCGTCAGGCCGTCCGGCAAGTCCCTGTTCGGCAACCGCCAACGTTTCGATGCCATATTCGCGTAGGGCACTCGCAAGTGCGGGTGGGTACATCTCATCGAGGAGTATGTTCAAAACTTCGAGGCTGCAGCCGTGTCCTTGCGGTGTAGCTCGATCCGAGCCTCTATCTCATCGGGATAAGCGACCCCGTAGCGGAGCGCGGCGTCGATCTGCGGTCTACTCAGCGCCGATTCGGCATCTAGGGTGGCCACTGGATCGACCTCGTCGGTCAAGTCTTCGACCCACATCGCAACTTCCCATACATCGGGGCCTCCCACCAGCCCGGCGCGGCGCCCCGCAGGACCGTCTCGGAATGTGACCAACGGATGCTCGTCGCGACGGATTCCTTCTTCGGCGTAGCGACGCAAGCGTTCGGACAGTGTCTCTCCCGCAGCGAGCGACCGCAATCGCAGGCGCCGAGCCAACGCATCGTCCAAGCGAGGCGACACGTTTTCCGACACGTAATGACTGTAGCCGTTGCCTTACATTTCAGTTCGGAAGCTTGGAACTTGTGGTGCGACTCAGCGGGAACCACGGACACGGTTCTGGGACCGTTGAACCCGTGAGCGGCGCCAAGTAGGTTGGACCCCTAATCGAGCCTCCACCTACCGAAGGAGCAGGTATGCCCGCGGCCACCGAGTCGGACAGCGACATTCCTCGCACGTTTCGCCGGGGACCGAGCGACCCCGTTTGCCTAGCCGACCAGCCCGGCACGTGGGTGGAGGTCGCCATCGCCGCCCCAGCGGAGCGGGTGTGGGAGCTGGTCAGCGACATCAACCTCCCGGCCCGCTTCTCCGACGAGTTCGTCGGGGCGAGTTGGCGAAGCGGCGACGGCGACGGCGACGGAGCTCGCGCGGGAGCCTGCTTCGTGGGTCGCAACCGCCACCAAGCGATCGGCGAGTGGGAGGCCGAGTCCTTCGTCGAGGTATACGAGCCAGGTCTCAGTTTCGGCTGGGCGACTTCCGACCCGGACAACCCAGGGGCGCGTTGGCGTTTCGATCTGGAGTCGACGGGGTCGTCGACGACGCTGCGCTATTCGATGTCTATCGGCCCGGGCCCGTCGGGGATCTCGATGGCCATCGCGGCGATGCCCGACAAGGAGGATCGAATCCTCGCCAGACGCGTTCGTGAGCACCACGCCAACATGGCGCGCACCGTCGAGGGCATAAAGGGTCTCGCCGAGGCTCAGTCGTGACCATCGAGATCGGCATCACCGTTTCGCCTGCAATGGAAGGCCTCGTTGACTACGTTGTCGAGGCCGAGCGCCTCGGCGCCGCCTCAGTCTGGATGGCCGAGTTCTGGGGACACGACGCACTGACCCCGCTCGGCTTTCTCGCACACGCCACCAGCCGGATACGCCTAGGCACCGCTATTGTGCAGCTCGGGACGCGAACCCCGGCGATGCTCGCCATGTCCGCGATGACGCTGCAGCACCTTTCCGAGGGACGCTTCGTACTCGGCATCGGATCGAGCGGCCCTCAGGTCATGGAAGGTTGGCACGGCGTCTCCTTCGCGAAGCCGGTCACCAGGACACGTGAGACGATCGAGATCATCCGGATGGTCTGCGCTGGGGAACGCCTCGCGTATGACGGCGACGTGTACCGAGTCCCGCTACCCGGCGGGGAAGGTAAAGCACTTCGCTCGGCGGCTCCCCCCGTGAACGTGCCTATCTACGTAGCCTCGCTCGGACCGGCCAACCTGCGACTCACAGGGGCACTAGCCGACGGATGGATCGGAAACTCGTTCTTCTGCGAGACGGCCGGCATTTTCCTCGACGAGATTTCCGGGGGCGCCGAGTCGGCAGGGCGGTCACTTCAAGACATCGACATCACCGTATCTGTCAGCTGTGAGTTCACCGATGATGCCGAGGAAGCCGGACGTCGCCACGCAGAGGGTTACGCCTTTACTTTCGGCGCGATGGGTTCCGCTTCGACCAACTTTTACAACCGGGCGTTCGAACGGCAAGGTTTCGGGCCGGCGGTCGCCGAAGTCCAACGTCTCTGGCTCGTCGGGGACCGCGAGGCCGCGAAGCGGGCAGTTCCGGCCGGGATAGGTCTGCGGACCAACCTGATCGGCTCGGACGAGCAGATTCGCGACCGTCTCCGCCAGTACCGCGACTGCGGTGTCAACGCGCTTCGGGTCAATCCGATCGGCGACACTTTGGACGCCCGTCTCGAAGGTCTCGGACGGCTGCTCGACATCTCCCGGGCGTTATGAAACGCCGAGCGTTCAGGGAGGCAAGACGTCGTCCGGCGGCCCTCACCGACGCCGGCAAGCCACCTGTCCCTGCGTAGCGGACGGCCCAGCCATACAGTCCCCGCTACATCGAGGGACTCAGCCAATCAGGACCTGCGAGCTACGAAAGTCAGGGTGCTGAAAACCGTTAAATTTGGTCAGGATTTCAAAGTCGGAAAAGTTTTGTACCAAGAAGTGCGTTTCCTGAGCGAGGGCTGGTACAGAACTTTTTCCGAACAAAGATCGTGTACCAAAAAGTGCGAAAAAACGCTTCAAATGGTCAGGCTGTGTCCGGCCACCGAAAATCCTGACCAAATTTGACGGCTTCGAAGCGCACGACCGTTGGATTACGGCCGCCCAACATTTCCCGTGAGGTGTGATCCGTGCAGGCCGTACGGTTGAGCAGTGGGATCTTCGCCAGACAGCTTCGTTCGCTCCCGGCGGCGGAGCCAAACGCCGAGCGCTAAAACGCCGAACGCTAAAACGCCGAGCGCTAAAACGCGGAGCGCTCACGCAAGCAAGACGTCATCCGGCAGCCCTCACCGGCGCTGGAGTAGCCGCCAACTTCACCGCCTCGGGGTAATAGGGTCGCACGCTTGGGCGGGTGCGACCGTCTTCGGCCTTGCGCTCGCATGGACAGCCTGGGGGATCGCGTCGGGTTTCCCTTCCTACTGGCCGGTCATCTTGCAGTCGGTCACGTCGATCGTGACAGTCGTGATGCTCTTCGCGATCCAGCACATGCAGAATCGCGATCAGGTAGTGATCCAGCGCAAGCTTGACGAGATCCTCCGCTCGATCCCCCAAGCCGACAACCAGCTGATCGCCTTCGAGGAAGCACCCGACGAGCACATCGAGACGCTCACGGAGATCAATAAGCAGGACCGTCTGACGTAGACGGTGCCTGGCGGGAGTCGATCCACTCGTCGACGATCGACCATTCCGTCGTCAACCAACGCAGCCGGGCCTCGTCGCCCTGCGGCGGAGCTGCTATCGGCCACCACCGCACCGTCATAGGGCGGTCGAAGGGAATCGCCCTCCACACGAGAGCAGGGGTTACAAGCGCCTCCAGACCCGTGTGGGCAGCGACTACGATCTCCAGCTCCGGTCGGGCGTCGATGCAGGCAAGCACCCCGCCCGGCCGCGGCGGCAGGACATGCTCCATGAGCGCAGCGGCAGCTGCTGCCTGATGCCGTCGCTCGGAGCGCAGATGCGCTATCGCGCGGATCCGACGTCGAGGGGTCCAGTTGCCGCCTTCAGGGAAGATCAGCAGGGCGTCGCGGCCTTCGAGGCCGGCGGCAAGTATGGACAGCCGGGCGGGGAGACCTTCACCCGACGGCTCACGCTTGGGGAGAAAGCACGCGTCTAGGCGGGTCAGCGCCACGTCGATAAGCGGCTCCCAACGCAGCACCTCCTTCAATACCACCCGGGGACATCGGCCGTAGCGGTTGATGAGGAGCCACACCAAGGCGAATGAATCGCCGGGACCACCGTGGCGGGCCAACACGAGGACGGGCTGCTCACCGTCGAGTGCGGTTCCGTGCGGGCGCTCTTCGATTGCGATCGTAAAGCCGCACCATCGTCGGGCCGCCGCGATAACTGCGCCGAGCGCCCAGCCGAGCAGGCGCGTGTTGACCTCCTTCCACCATGCGTCGGAGTGAAGCCTCTTCACCGTCCACACCGCAAGCAAAGCAACCAGACTGGCCAGCTCGACTGCCACATAGCTCAGCGCGAATGCTCCAATCCGCAACACCCGACGGCGGCGGTCGAATGGAGCGAGGAACAAACCGGCCACGCTGAGAACTGCGAAGCACACGGCTAGCACCACCTCGACTACCACCAGAGCGGGGGTCAGAGCACGGCGGAGCGGGAGGGGCAGTGACATCAAAGTTCTGCGACATTGCGCAGGTAGGAAGCGGTTGCCTCTCGTGCCGAAGCAATCCGAGCTGAAATGTTACGGGTATTGCCATAGCGTGTCGACAGTGTCCCAGCGGGATCCCTGCCCGTCGGGAGTATGTGGACTTCGACGCCTGCCGGGACCCTCGACAGGTCCTCTGAGAGTTGGTGACGCCGGGCGATCTCAAAGGCGACGACAGCGACCTCCCAGGGCCGGCGCGGCACCCGCAGAGAGCGTTCTATGCGTCCTACGTGCAGCACGAACACCCGGGTGGCGCCGAGGTCCAGGGCGCGACCGACGGGAACAGATCTGACAAGGCCGCCGTCCATGAAGTGCTCGTCTCCGATCCGAACCGGGGGCAGCAGGCCGGGTACGGCACACGAAGCCAGCACGGCATCCACCACGGGGCCTTCTTTGAACCAGTGGGCGCGGGCATTCTCGATGGAAGCCGCTACGCACTCGAAGCGGATTTCGAGGTCCTCTATCCGAGCACCCGGTGCTGCTTGCTCGATGAGCCGGCGCAAGGCTTCGTTGCTGTGGAGGTAGGTGCCGTGGCTGACCACGTTGGAGATCTGTCTCACTACCGACCCGGAGAAGACATCTCTCGCCTGAAGTTCCTTCCACGTCTCGCCCAACTGCAGAACCGCGTCCACAGTTGGGTCAGCGGCGATGACAACTCCATTGAGTGCTCCTATGCTGCAGCCGACGACGAGGTCCGGCCGGATCCCCCGCTCGAGTAACGCCTGAAGCATCCCCACTTCAGCTGCGCCGAGCAGGCCTCCTCCCCCGAGCACGAACGCTGTCGTCATGTGAGCCGGGTCCACCGCATAATCAAGACCACCGGACGATCATAGGAACTCGCAGGTAGCAGCTTGACCACACCGTAGCATTACGGTCAGCTGGGATTACCGAGCTTCAAGGTTGGTGTATGTAGCGGTGCATACTGGTCGTGTGCGGCGCACGAACATATACCTGTCCGAAGTAGAGCAGGCTGCGCTTGACGCGCTCGCGACATCTGAGGGCCGCACTCGCAGCGAAGTCCTGAGGTCCGTGCTCGACCGCCATCTAAATCTCGACGAGGATGCCGAACTCGACTCGACGCTCGCAGACCTGGCAGCCGAGATAGCAGACATTTCACGGACGCTCGCAGCGACTGAAACGGACCTTCGTATCGACTAGTGCTCATCGTCGACGATCACCTGTCCCTACTTGCGATTGCCGGCCGTCTCCCCGATCTGGGCATAGACCCGCCGACAGCTACTACGTGGGGATTCCACTTCCGTTTGTCACGAGCACTTTCAAGCCCTACCGTTCAGGGAAGTCTCTCGCGCCGTAATGCAGCGCGGTCAGAGTTTCCGAAGCGAACGTCGGGAAGATGTGGCTTCGACGATGCAAGTCGAGGGCATCGAGTTCGCCGCCGTCCAAGTATCACCCTGATCAAACCAGCTGAGTCGCCGGGAGGGCACGACACCCACCCGGCGACCAACTTGTCCTAGCGGCTCACAGGCCCCCGGTGGCTCCCTCGCCCGCGTCGTCCAGGGCGTCACCGAAAGCCTCCCCCGCGAAAGTGTCAGCGTTCGCGAACTGCGCGGGGTCGAGGTCCCCGAACGCTTCGTCGGCTTCCTCGGGGCCGGAGCCGATCGACGCCAGCCACGCTGCGAGGTCCTCGCTGCCGGCCTCGTCGTCACCCGAGGACCAGAACGTCATGCGCTCAGCCTCCGGGGCTTCGAGCACGATGTCGCGGTAGCGGGTCATGCCGGTGCCGGCAGGGATCAGCTTGCCGATGATGATGTTCTCCTTCAAGCCGAACAGGTGGTCCGACTTACCCTCGATCGCCGCCTCCGTGAGGACCCGGGTGGTCTCCTGGAAGCTGGCCGCGGACAGCCAGCTCTCGGTGGCGAGCGAGGCCTTGGTGATACCCATCAGCTCGGGGCGGCCCTCCGCCGGGCGCTTGCCTTCGACGACGAGCAGGCGGTTGACCTCCGCGTAGATACGCGAGTCGGCCCTCTCGCCGGGAAGGAACGGGCTTTCGCCCTGGTCCGCGACCAGCACCCTGCGGAGCATCTGGCGGACGATCAGCTCGATGTGCTTGTCGTGGATCGACACGCCCTGGTCGCGGTAGACCTGCTGCACCTCGTTGACGATGTACTGCTGGGTTTCGCGGATTCCCTTGATCTCCAGCAGCGCCTTCGGGTCTTTAGGCCCGTCGACGATCGGGTCTCCGGCGGTGATCTCTGCCCCGTCGCGGATACCCTCGGCGAGCTTCGCACGGGGTGACACGTCGTAGGCTTCCTCGGCGCCGTCGTCGGCGACGATCACCACGCGGCGGCCTGCGTCCTCCTCGTCGATGCGCACCACGCCCGAGGTCCGGGCGAGGATCGCCGCACCTTTCGGGGTTCGCGCCTCGAACAGCTCGACAACCCTAGGAAGTCCGTGGGTGATGTCCTCACCGGCGATACCACCCTGGTGGAAGGTACGCATGGTCAGCTGCGTGCCCGGCTCGCCGATCGACTGGGCGGCTATGACACCGACCGCCTCGCCGAGCTCGATGTCCTGGTTGGTCGCGAGCGAGCGTCCGTAGCAGGTACCACAGATGCCCTGCTCGGCCTCGCAAGTGAGCACCGTACGGCAGTTGATCCTCTCGACCGCCGGGTCGTCGCGAAGCGTCACCATCACCTGCGGCGAGATGACGGTCCCCGCCTCGATGACCGAACCGTCGGAGAGGGTGACGTCGCGTGCCAGCACGCGACCGTCGATCCGGGTCTCGAGGTAGGAACGCGAACGCTCGTCGTCGGGTTTGATCCCGTCGATCCACACGCCCCGGGTGGTGCCGCAGTCGACCTGGCGGACGATCAGCTCCTGCGCCACGTCGACAAGACGCCGCGTCAGGTAGCCCGAGTCGGCGGTGCGAAGCGCCGTGTCGGCAAGGCCTTTACGGGCGCCGTGGGTGGAGATGAAGTACTCGAGGACCGACAGGCCCTCCCGGAACGACGAGCGGATCGGCCGGGGGATCATCTCGCCGCGAGGGTTCGATACCAGGCCTTTCATACCGGCTATCTGGCGCACCTGCTGCGGGTTACCGCGGGCGCCCGAGTCGACCATCATGTCGAGCGGGTTCGACTCCGTCGACGCCAGAGTCTGCTCCATCGCCCTTCCGATCTCGGAGTTGGCGGCGGTCCAGATCTCGATCTCCTTCTGGCGGCGCTCGTCGTCGGTGATGATGCCCCGCTTGAACTGCGTCTCGGCTTTTTGAGCCTCCGCCTCGTGACGGGCGATGATCTCCGCCTTGGCGGGCGGGGTCTTGACGTCGTCGATGGAGATCGTCAGACCCGAACGCGCCGCGTAGCGGAAGCAGAGGTTCTTGATCGCGTCGAGGCTCGCCGCCACGTCGACACGCGGGTAGCGGTCTGCGAGCACCTCGACGATCGAGCCGATAGGCCGGTTCCTTTTTCCTACGATCTCGTTGACGAACGGAAAATCGTCCGGGAGCGCAGTGTTGAAGATGATCCGACCCGGCGTCGTCTCCAGCGGACCGTTCGACTCGGTTCCGTCAGCGGAAACCACCCGGCCGCGCCACAACACCTTCGCGTGCAGGTCGACGTCACCGGCGTCGTAGGCGCGTTCCACCTCCCACAGATGGCGGAAAGTCCTGCCGGCACCCTTCACGTCGTCGCGCACCAAGGTCAGGTAGTAGGCGCCGAAGACCATGTCCTGACTGGGAATGACGATCGGACGGCCGGTCGCCGGCGAGAGGATGTTGTTCGCGGAGAGCATCAAGATGCGCGCCTCCGCCTGGGCCTCAGCCGACAAGGGAAGGTGGACCGCCATCTGGTCCCCGTCGAAGT
>JAKCEB010000064.1 GCA_021838305.1 Actinomycetes bacterium
TCTATGCGATCCCGGGGAAGAAGCTTTCCACGGGCGACGTGCCGGGCCCTCGACGACGCCGGACCTCCCATGGCCGCGAGTCGAAGCTTCGTCCGAAGCTCGGCGGCGAGAGCAGAATGGAACTCTGCATTCCGCCCGAAGGGCTCCGAGCTCGGGTCTACTCTGGTCTCGACGACAGGAAAAGTCGAATCGAGCCCGAAGTGTCGCATCGCCGCGAGCTTAACGGTAGCCGTGCGAGGAGGTCGGAATGGCGGGCCACCGACTTGACGTCGGCGCGTCCGGAATAACTGGCACTCCGCCGCGCAAACGGGACCACTCATTGAGATGGGCCGCCAAATTGGACCACTATCTAAAAATCCGACAGCGGAGGCGAAACAACGCCGAAACTGTCACCGTCGGCGCCTACCCTGGATGCATGCCCACCGTGCGCCTGCCCGACGAGCTGGTCGAGCGTCTCGCTGTCGAGGCCTCCCGCCGCGGGGTCAGCCTCGACGAGTTCGTTACCGAAACCCTCACAGCCCGTTTCCCTTCCGAGGCTCACCCTGACGGTCCGCGGCGACACCTGGCCTTCGTGGCCATCGGCGCGTCCGGCCACACCCGCGGCGGCGCTGAGGCCGACGAGTTGTTGTCCGAGGGTTTCGGGCGCGACTGAGTGCTGTTAGTCGACACCGGCGTCCTAGTCGCTGCCGCCGACACCGACGACGCCCACCACCAGCCCGCCAAGAGGGTGCTCGAAAACGACCCCGGGCCCCTTGTCACCAACCCGATGGTGATCGCCGAAACCGCCTACCTCCTCGACCGTCAACTCGGCCCAGGAGCCGAAGCCACCCTTTACACCTCGATCACAGAAGGGAACCTCCAAGTCGAGGACATCACCGCAATCGACTGGACTCGGATCCGCGAGCTTGTGATCGCCTACGCAGATCTTCGTCTCGGGGGCACCGACGCGTCCCTGATCGCCCATGCCGAACGTTTCGAGGTCGCCGCCATCGCCACCCTCAACCGGCGGGATTTCGCCGTGGTCCGCCCCCGGCATGTCGGCGCGTTCGAACTGCTCCCCTGACCCACCGGACTGGCGAATGCCCGCTCACAGGCGCGGGCGGATGCCTGGTTCGAGTGAAGTCCAAGTCACGCTCAGGGTTTGCAAGAGCGCCATCGCCGCGTCAACGGCGCCGGCGCAGTAGCGAGGACGCAGCCTTCAAGTCGGCCTTGCCTTCCGACGCCTGCTTGATGTGCCCGACAAAAAAGCCTGTCAACTTCTCCTCGCCGCCGCGCAACCGTGCCCATTCATCGGGGTGCGCCGCAAGCACTGCGTCGACGATGTTCTCTAGGTCTCCGGTATCCATAGCCTCGAAGCCGAGTTCGCGGGCGATGGCGTCAGGATCGCCGCCCGAGTCGAGCATCGAGCGCAGAACGGTGCGGGCCTGCGCTGATGTGAGCTTGCCCGACGCCTCCAAGCCGACAAGGCGAGCGAACCCCGGGCGGTCGAGTCGTGACGCCCCTTCGAGGTCGGCGGCCACCTCGTTGGCCGCCCGCTTCACCGCGATCGCTATCGCATTCGCTCTCGCTCCAACCTGCGGCTCCCCCACGTCATCGGTGCCACCGGCGATCGGCGCGCTAGCGACCGCCTCGACCAGATCGTCAAGGCCGAGCCGGACGACTGTCGCAACCGCTTCGGAATCGGCACCCATCCCCGCCATCTCGCCGAGGCGCGCACGCCGCGAAGCGGGCATAGGGGGAAGCCCAGCTTTGACCTCGGCAATCCAACTAGACGAAGGCTCGACCGGAACCAGATCGGGCTCGGGGAAGTAACGGTAGTCGTATGCCTCCTCCTTTGATCGCATCGAGCCAGTACGCCCGGCCCCTTCGTCCCAATGCCTCGTCTCCTGGCTCACCGTGCCCCCGGCTTCGATCACCTGGACCTGGCGGGCGGCCTCGTATTCGATCGCCCGGCCGAGTGAACGCAGCGAGTTCATGTTCTTGATCTCGCAGCGCGTCCCGAACGAGGCGGCACCCTCCACCCGGACCGATACGTTCGCGTCCACGCGGAGGGATCCTTCTTCCATCTTGCCGTCGGAGGCGCCGGTCGCCACGAGGATCGAACGCAGTTCGTCCACGTACGCGCGGGCTTCTTCGGCGCTTCGCATGTCCGGCGCGCTGACGATCTCGACGAGGGGCACCCCGGCTCGGTTGTAGTCGACGAGCGATTTGGTGGCTTCGTGGATACGGCCGCCGCCGCCGACGTGAGTTGTCTTACCCGTGTCTTCCTCTAGGTGGGCGCGCTCGATACCGATCCGCCGTCCAGTGGGCAGAGTCAGCCAACCGCCAGCGTTGATCGGCACGTCGTACTGGCTGATCTGGAAGTCCTTCGGCATGTCCGGGTAAAAATAATTCTTCCGGTGGAACATCGAGGCCTGCGACGTGGAGTTGAGCGCGGCACCGATCCGGATGGCGTACTCGACCGCAGCCCTGTTGAGCACCGGAAGCGCTCCCGGAAGGCCGAGGCAGACCGGGCAGATGTTCGTGTTCGGCTCCTGTCCGAAACTGTTGCGGCATCCACAGAACAGTTTCGTAGCGGTACGAAGCTCGCAGTGCACTTCGAGACCTATAACCGTCTCCCACCCGCTCATGACCGTCTCGCGCCCGCTCACTTTGCGCTCCTCGCCGAAGGCTGCAGTGAAAGCGCCGAGCGCATTGGCGCAATCGGATTCGCCGGCGACTTGGATTCGAGGACCTCCGCCGCCTGGAACATGACCGCCTCCCGGAGCGCCGGGGCCAGCACCTGAATCCCGATGGGGAGGCCGTCGTCGCCGGAGCCGAACGGGACGCTGACCGCCGGATGGCCGGCCAGGTTGGACGGGATGGTGAAGACGTCGTTCAGGTACATGGTGAGCGGATCCGCCGACTTCTCCCCGATCGGGAACGCAGTGCCGGGCGTGGTCGGCGACAGGAGGACGTCAAATTTCTCGTACGCCGCATCGAAGTCTCTGATGATGAGGGTCCGCACTTTCTGGGCCTGGCCGTAGTAGGCGTCGTAATAGCCCGCAGACAGCGCGTAAGTGCCAAGCATGATCCGCCTCTTGACCTCGTCGCCGAATCCTCGCGACCGGCTCTCGGTGTACATCTCCGTGATATCGGAGGTTCCAGGCGCCCGCAGGCCGTAGCGAACACCGTCATAACGGGCGAGATTCGACGAGGCTTCAGCCGGGGCGATCAGGTAGTACGCGGATAGGCCATAGGTCACGGCCGGCACATTGACAGGAGCGACGGTGGCTCCGGAGCTTTCGAGAGCTTCCGCTGCTTGGACAAGTCTCGCTCGAACGTCCGGGGCGAGCCCTTCCGCCTCCGACATCTCGGAGATGATCCCAACCCTCAGTCCCTCGACGCCTCGGCCGAGGTTGGACGCCGACGGCGAGACGACGGACGTCAGGCAGGTCGAATCGAAAGGGTCGGGTCCCGATACTGCGTCGAGAATCAGCGCCGCATCCTCGACGCTCATGGCGAAGGGCCCGACCTGGTCGAGTGAGCTGGCGAACGCTATGAGGCCGTAGCGTGACACGAGCCCGTACGTCGGTTTGGCTCCGACGACACCGCAAAGCGCTGCCGGCTGGCGGATCGACCCGCCCGTGTCGGAGCCGAGCGCGCCCGCAGCGAAGCCGGCCGCCACCGTCGCCGCGCTACCACCCGACGAACCGCCGGGGACACGGGTCGGGTCGTGGGGGTTGCGGGTAGGCCCGAAGGCGGAGTTCTCCGTCGACGAGCCCATCGCGAACTCGTCGAGGTTCGTTTTTCCTACGACTACAGCACCCGCGGCGGCCAGACGCTCTACGACGGTTGCATCGTAGGGAGGCCGCCAGCCGTCGAGGATCCGAGAGGAACATGTGGTCGGGGTGCCGCGGGTGCAGAGATTGTCCTTGAGAGCTATCGGAACCCCCGCCAGTGGCCCCGGGTCGTGTCCTGAAGCGACACGATCGTCGACGGACGAAGCGCGCCGGCGCGCCTCGTCAGCGAGGACGGTGTTGAACGCGTGGATCGTGTCCTCGTGAGCCGCTACCCGCTCGAGGTGGGCTTCGAGGACATCGCTCGCTGTGAGTGCCCCGGATCGGACGGATGCTGCTATCGATGCGACGCCGAAGGTGTCGCTCACTGCGCCTCCCCGAGGATTCGCGGCACCCGGAAACGGTGATCCTCGACTTCCGGAGCTGCCGCTAGAACCTCGGCTCTGTCCAAGCTTTGGCGCACCTCGTCGTCGCGAAGCACGTTGACGAGGGGGAGAGGGTGGGCGGTGGGGTCCACGCCGGTCGTATCCAGGGATTCAACGTCGCGGGCGTGGTCGAGCACTGCGGCCAGCTGAAGGGTGAATCGTCCGAGCTCCTCGTCGCTGAGACGGAGCCTGGCGAGGCGGGCCACGTGCGCCACGTCGTCGGTTGTTATCGTCCGGGGCATCCCCACATGCTAGGAGAACGCATCGACCCGGCCGATACGTGGATTCGCGATAGGTTCTCGCCAGAAGCTGGCGACGTTTTTGCCCTGCGCCTTGCCGATACGCCGATCCCAGGAGATACCCGCCGTGACCCGATACCCGTTCCTGAGCGACGAGTGGCTGGAGCAGACACGCCTCATCCGCGAAGAGTTCAAAGACCGCGCCCCGGCGGTGACGATCAGCGTGAGGATGAACCAGATAATCAACGACGTACCTTTCGGCGACGGGGTCGTCCGCGCTCATCTCGACACGTCGTCTGGAACTTTGGACATCGAGACAGGCCACGTGGATTCTCCTGACGTGACGGTGACGATGCCCTATGACGTTGCTAAGGCCCTGCTCGTCGACGGGGACCCGAGCGTCGCAATGAACGCGTTCATGGGTGGCAGGATCAAGGTGGATGGGGACATCACCAAGCTCCTCGGGCTGCAGGTTCCAGCTGCGACAGCCGCCAGCGGGCCCGACGCTGCTTTGGTGATGGAACGGATCAAGGCGATAACCGAGTAAGCCACAGGAGTCGTGGCGATACTCGTAGACCTCGAAGCAGTCACGGTCCGCCGGTCGGATCGCACCCTCTTCGACGGGCTGAACCTGACAGTGTCCGACGGCGACCGCGTGGGAATCGTCGGCATCAACGGCGCCGGCAAGTCCACTCTGCTGCGTGTCGTCGCAGGAGAGGAGAACCCCGACGAAGGGACAGTTCGGCGAGGCTCGGCGGCGTCCGTCGGCTACCTCGACCAGGTCCCCCGGCTGGCGCAGGGGACAGTCGGGGAAGCCGCAGGGGACGGCTGGGAGGCCCGGGCGGTCCTCGATCGCCTCGGAATGGGGCCGTTCGCCGAGGTGGACTGTGGGGTTCTCTCGGGCGGGCAGCGCAAGAGGGTCGCCCTCGCGGCCATCCTCGCCCGCGCCCCGGACCTTCTCATCGTCGACGAGCCCACGAACCACCTTGACATCCCGTCGGTGGTGTGGTTGCAGGAGCGTCTCCTCGAATGGCGCGGCGGTATCGTGATCGTCAGCCACGATCGCCATCTTCTCGACAAGGTGTGCACCAAGATGGTCGAACTCGACCGTGGCCACGCCTACAACCACGACGGCAGCTACAGCAGTTACCTCGAGTCCCGGGCGGCGCGAGAAGAGCGCGCAGCGAGCGCGGAGGCCACGAGACGCAATCTCGCAAAGCGGGAACTGGAATGGCTCCGCAGGGGCGCCCCGGCGCGCAGCCGCAAACCGCAGGCTCGAATCGACGCGGCCGTCGAGCTCATCACAACCCGACCAGAAGCCGCCGCACGCTCATCGAAACTAGGTTTGGCACTCGGCACGCCGCGTTTGGGCACAAAGGTGGCCTCCTGCGAGAACGTGTCGTTCAGCTATGACCCGCAAGGCCCGGCCGTCCTACGCAACGTGACTTTCTCGATCGGGCCCGGCGAACGCCTGGGGGTCGTCGGAGCGAACGGAAGCGGAAAAACGACGCTCTTGGAGCTGATAGCGGGCCTCCGGACACCGTCGGCCGGCCAAATCGAGATCGGACCGACGGTCTCAGTCGGCTATTACAGCCAGACCGGCTCGGACCTGGACGCACAGGCACGCGTCCGCGACTTGGTGGCAGGCGACTTCCGTCCGCCAGGCAGCCCGGAGGACAACCTCCTCATGGAGAGCTTCTGGTTCACCGGGGAGCTTCCCTTCGCTCCGGTCGGCACGCTTTCAGGAGGCGAGAGGCGCCGGCTGCAGCTTCTCGTGGTACTCGCCGCGAAGCCGAACGTGCTCCTCCTCGACGAGCCGACGAACGACTTGGACCTCGATACGCTTCGCATTTTGGAGGACTTCCTCGACGAATGGCCGGGTGCTCTGATCGCTGTGAGCCACGACCGAGCCTTCCTCGAGCGCAGCACTGACCGCATAGTCGCGCTAGACTCAACTGGTATTCTCGCAGAAGTCTCGGGAGGCCTGTCAGCATGGCTGTCAAATGTTGGCAAGCCCCAACGGCACCTCCGGCCGGACGCTACCGGGCGCAGCGATACTACGTCTGGCGGCGAGACCCAGAGGGTAGCTCGTCCTCGGAAAAGCCAACCAAATACGAAGCCGGTCGGAAGAGAATTGCGGGACCTGGAACGACAACTTGCCCGGGCGATACGCGAGAGGGACCTACTGGCCGAGAAGCTGGTAGGAGTGGTCGAGCACCGTCAGATCGCCGACTTGTCGGGCAAGCTCGCCGACGCGTCAGCAGAAGTGGACCAGTTGGAGAACTCCTGGCTCGAGCTCGCAGAATCAGCAGAATCAGCCGAATAGTCGGAGCATTCGGACAAAGGTAACCGCTCGCCACGTACGCCGCGTTTCCTACTCACGCGCGGCGATGGTGCCGCCTACTTTCTCCTGACGTCGACTACGGTTCGAGCGTGACAAATCCGCCTGCAGCTGAAGGCGCAGAGACGCAACCAACGCCGGGAACGGGAGCCTCCCGGGCGGCCATCGAGTATCACTACGACGTCGGTAGAGACTTCTACAGCCTCTGGCTCGACTCCGACTTGGTCTACTCGTGCGCCTTGTGGCCCGATGGAGGCAACCCGGATGACGACCTCGGGAGCGCGCAGCGAGCGAAGATGGCGTGGCACGCCGATTCCGCTCACTGCGAATCTGGCGCCCGGGTGCTCGACGTTGGCTGCGGGTGGGGGGCATTGGCGCGCTACCTCGTCGATGAACGCAAAGTCCGCCACGTCACCGGCCTCACCCTCAGCTCCGACCAGGCCGGATCGGCATCGGGCGCCGAAGCAAACGACGGTGACGGCACCTTCGACATTCGCCTCGAGGACTGGCGGGATCACAAGCCTGACGCCCCCTACGACGCCGTCGTGTCAATCGGCGCCTTCGAGCACTTCGCCCGCAACGAGCTGGCAGAGCAGGAGCGTCGTGCTGTCTACAGAGACTTCTTCGACGCGACCGCCGAGTGGACCAAGCCCGGGGGGTGGATGTCGCTCCAATCGATCGCATACGAAGACGTCGACCCCGACCAGGTCCAGACGATGCCGTTCCTCACGGAGGATATCTTTCCGGAGTCAGGCCTGCCAAAACTCAGCGACATAATCGCGTCGGCGGAACCGAGTTGGCGCGTCATGGCTCTGCGCTCCGACCCTGACCACTACGCACATACGCTTAGACTCTGGCAACGCCGTTTGGAGGCGAACTCCGAGGCCGCTACCGATCTCGTCGGGAGGTCCACCTACCGGCGCTACGTCCGATACCTGAGACTTTGCCGGGCACTCTTCGATGAAAGGGTCTGCACCTTGTACCGAATCAGCCTGCAGCGCCGTCCACGACCCGAAAGCGATGCTCCTCGAGCGCCCGAGGGACAGCTGTGACCGAGGCGACAGTCCCCTCGGACGGACAGGCCCCGACGAGGTGGATCACCCGTGAGGTCTTGGACGAGGCGGCCGGCGTCCTCCTCGAGGCTCACCTCGCTCGAAGCAAAGAGTGGTTCCCGCACCAGCTGGTCCCTTGGGAGCTGGGTCGCCGCTTCACCGACGACGACGACGGACGGGTACCCGAAGTCACGCTCGAAGACGGCGTTGCCAGCGCCTTGTGGGTCAATCTGCTCACCGAGGACAATCTTCCCCACTATTTTCAGGCGATCACGGCGACCTTCGGCGCTGATTCGGCCCTCGGCGAATGGAATCGGCGCTGGGCGGCGGAGGAGCAACGCCACTCGACGGTGATGAGAGATTGGATCTGCCTTACCCGTTGCCTGGATCTGGTGGCCCTCGAGCGAGCGAGGATGCGACAGGTTTCAGTCGGATTCGCGTCGGAATCGCGGTCGGTGAGCCTGATCGACGGCGTCGTCTACCTGGCGCTCCAGGAGCTCGCCACCAGGGTGTCGCATCGCAACACCGGGCGGCTCTTGGCAGATTCGACCGGGGTCGCAATCATGAACCGTGTAGCAAGCGACGAGAATCTTCACTACCTGTTCTACCGCGACCTTGCATCCGCCGCGCTCGCTGTCAATCCCTCCGAAGTGATCCAGGCTATTGACCGCCAGGTCAGCTCCTTCGAGATGCCGGGCGCCGGCATCGAAGGCTTCGCCGGCCACGCCGCGTCAATTGCTTCGGCCGGGATCTACGACTTCGCCGTCCACTATGAGCAGATCCTAGTTCCCCTAGTGCTTCGCAGCTGGGCGATCGAATCACTCGGCGATCTGGACGCCGACGGTGAGGCTGCACGCTCGCACGTTCTCACACGGATCGCCCGCACAGGAAGAGTCGCGGACCGCCTGCGTGCCGCACAACAAGCCCAGCAGGAGCAGCGGGATTCGAGCGCGGCGTGCCCTGCCCCTGCCCAGTTCCTAGTCAGCTGAGCGGGCAACCAGTTCGCCGAGAACACGGCGCAACTCCACCGTCGTTCGATCTGCTCGGGTATGTATCTCGGCGGCTGGATGACGCGCAGCGCCCGGGGGATTTCCCGGCCCTGGTAGTGGCAGGACAAGCGTCGCCATCGATTCCTGTATGAGGAGGTCTTCCTTAAGCACCTCGAGCTCGAAGTCCACGGCCTGGCGCATCCTCGCTTCGTCACCCGCTAGATCATTGCGCCAAATGGTTGAGAATATCCGGCAGTACTCGTCGGTCTCCGGGCACACGAAGAAACCGATGGTGTTGGTGCCTTCGGCTTCGACGTAATCGATCCGCAGAGAAAGATGAAATGGAGCAACATAGCGGTAAAGCAGACGCCGGGTCTGATTGAGTGGACGCTCACCTTTTGCGACCGCAGGGTCCTCCCTGTTCGCAAACAGATGCTCATATGACGCGCTGAAAGCGAATTCACCTGCTGGGGTACCACCTGGGCTGCGCCGGACATCGAAACTTCCTACCACCTTGTCCTCTCCGGCGCCGAAGGTACCAGCGTGCACGAACGGAAAGTGTGCAGTGTCCAAGAAGTTGTCGGCGAGAAGGCCCGCGCAGCTCCTGGTCCGCAGCACTGGAAGATCGCCCGCCATGAAAGTCGCGTCGGATGCCTCGGGCAGTACGGGAAGCGTGACGCCGGGCAGTGGCTCGTCCAGGCAAACAAAGACGAGACCGAATCGCTCCTCGACGCCACCCACCTGGCGGAGACGTGCCCGGGAAGGTATGGCGGTGTCGCCCGGGAGGGCGGGGATCTCCGTGCATGCGCCCGACGGTGAGTACAGCCACCCGTGGTAGGCGCATCGCAAGCCGCCCGCTTCGACGCTCGCCTTGTGCATTGGATAACCGCGATGCGCGCAGCGGTCGTAGAAGACGCGCACCCGGTCGCCCGAGCGGAACACGACAAGATTCTCACCGAGCAGGAGCACACCCATGGGCAACTCCGAGATATCGCCACAGCGTGCCACAGGGTGCCAGCAACGCCGCAAAGCCATGTGGGTATTGTTGAGGTTAATCGACGGAACCGACTTTATCGACGCCTTGACTGTATCCATCGTTGCCTAGCGTCGCGGGTTCGGATCGTCCCCAGCAAGTTGGCCTAAACCCGCGGCTACTCTACCCAGATTGCAACCCCCTAAGCAGGAGGGGCCCCAGGCCGACCATAAAGGTAACCTTGCATCAGGTCGACGCAGAGCGACCCGAGGACGTCCGCCTGCTCTTTAGTCTCAACGCCCTCGGCAACGACAAGAAGCCCGAGGGAGTGAGCCAACGACACAATTCCCGACACCAGAGTGCAGTCGGACTCCGAATCGCGTATTGCAGACACGAACGAGCGATCAACTTTTAGAACGTCGAAAGGAAGCTGATCAAGGTAGGAAAGTGATGAGTAGCCAGTACCGAAGTCGTCAATCGCAAGGCCGATGCCAAGCTCTTTGATCTGCGAGAGGACCGCCGAAGCGAGCTGAATGTTCTGGATGAGGGACGACTCCGTTACCTCGACGAAGAGGACCCCAGGCGGCAGACCTGTCTCAACGAGCACCTCTCGAACAGTAGAAAGGAGGTTCTGGTCGCAGATCTGGCGAGGCGACAAGTTGACTGACACCGTGGCTCCACAGCCGGCGGCGCGCCATTGGGCCGCCTGTTCTGCCGCATTGCGCAGTACCCAGGCGCCGAGGTCGACGATCAACCCGGCCTCCTCCGCTGCGGGAATGAATACCCCTGGCGGGACGTCTCCCCGGGTGGGATGCTCCCAGCGTAGAAGCGCCTCGTAGGAGGTCACCTCCGCCTTTTGGTTGACGATCGGCTGGTAGACGACACGGAACTGGTCACCTAGCAACGCTGCGCAGAGGTCTTCCCTCAGTTCAAGTCGCTCCCGCGCCTTCTCTCTCAATGCAGTGTCGAAGATTTCGACCCGGTTTCCTCCGATCTGCTTGGCGGCGTACATCGCCAAGTCGGCGCAGACTAGTCCGTCCACTACCAGCCGATCGGCCTCGATAACCGCTACACCCGCTGACGCCGTGAGGTTCAGGGTGTGGCCGGACGAACTGGGGTCTGTCAGCGTCATCGGGTAGGAGAGCCTCTCGAGAATTTTCTCGGCGATGGTCGCTGCGGAAACGATGTCCTCGATGCCCGGGCAGACGACTACGAATTCGTCTCCGGCCAGACGACCCACCTCGAAGCCTCTTGCGGAAGCGGCTCTGGACAGACGTTTGGCGACGACTGACAGAACCTCGTCACCAGCGGTATGACCCAGTGAGTCGTTTACGTACTTAAACGAGTCCAAGTCAATAAAGATCACTCCTATCGAGTCCGAACGGCCTCTGGATAGGCGCTTCATCAGTTGCTCCACACCGGACCGATTCGGAAGTCCGGTGAGAGAGTCGTGAGTAGCTGCGTGCGCGAGGCTCTCTCTGGCGTTTTTCGTTTCGGTGACATCCGTAATAGAGCAGACCGTTGCGTAGCAACCGTTGCGGTCTACCGAAGCCAGTGGCCGGGAATTGACCGAGATCCACACTATTCCGTCGCCGGTTGATATCCCGCAAACCACGTTGGTGCACGGCCTTCCAGTGCGAACCGTTTGAAGCGAAGGCCACTCGGTAGGCCGGAGTGTGTCGCCCTCCTCGTTGACGATATCCCATTTTAGACTGTCTGCCTTGGCCCCGACGACTTGCCCCTTGATGTGCAGAATGCGTTCAGCGGCGGCGTTTGCGAACTCGACAGTCCCGTCGGAGGCGAAGACGATGACACCTTCGTCCAAAGCTTCGACTACGGCTGTGTGCCTGTCCTCCAACTTCTTGTGAGCTGCTTCACTCGCTTTACGGTCGGTTACGTCTGTGATCACGACGATGCAGCCTGTGGGCACATCTGCGTCGTCGCGCACGAGCGTCACCGAGATGTGGGCCGGGAATCGCTCCCCGTTCGCCCGAACGAGGTCGGCCTCGCGCGCAAACGATCCACGCTGAAGTAGGTGACGCCAAGCGGATGCAGCTATATTGTCCGATCCCTTGAATACATCTTTAAAGAGCTGACCCTCGACTTCATCGGGGGAGGTGCCGAATATCCTCTGCGCTCCACGAGACCAAGACGTGATCGTCAGATTCCTAAAGCGCGTTCCATCAGCGACGATGACCGCCTCGGAAATGGCATCTACCAACGCAGCCTGGGACCTGAGCTTGCGCTCGGCCTCCTTGCGTTCTGTTATGACTCTCGCTACGGCCTGAAACGCAGGACGGCCACCCCACGTAGTTGCGATGGAAGTCGCCTCGATATCGAACTCGGTCCCGTCAAAGGCTACAGCCGTCTCTTCGGCGAACTCAGCGGCTCCTGCTCCGGAGCCGATAGCACGCAAACGTTCTATGAGGGTCTTTTGCGAGCGTGGAGTCAGGAAGTCGAGGATCGGCATACCCACGAGGCAGTTGCCCGACGGGCATTTCGCGTAGCGATTGGCCGCCGGGTTCGCGTACACAATCCTGCCGTCCTGGTGGACAAGGATTATGTCTGGGCTCACCTCAGCGAGAGCTCGATACGACTCGGCGATATCCACGGCGCTTTCGCCGGCATGGACGCTCGTATCGACGTGGTCGCTAGTGTCGAACACTGCGATTAGCGTCCGCCCATGGGAAGTCGCCACCCACGCTCCCCTCACAACCACCGATGCGCCCGGGTCGGGATCGCCGCTCAAGCGGACCGGAAACTCGAAGGTCGAGCCGACTTCCACCGGAGCCCGCAGCGAGTGTCCTAGGGCCGACCTGCCGGGCTCGTCGACATTACGTAGGACATCGTCGAGAGTTCCGAGGCCTCGTCCGTCGACTCGCAACAACCTCTCGAGGCTCGCAGTTGCAGCCACGGTATCACGCGATTCGTTTCGGAAAATGGCGAAAGCAGCCATGCCGAGTTGGTCCAACAAAGCAATGACCATCTCGGGTTCGCCAGACTCCACGAGGTGCCAGGACGCGACAGACACTTGTCCTCGCTCGTGGATGTCCCGCCGGCCAGCCTCCTCGGGGCGCGTCGTCGTCTTTCGCTTTGCCGTCGCCTTTGGCGCGGGAGACGAGGTGACCGTCCCGCCAGGACCGAAGACCTCGTCTACCA
>JAKCEB010000065.1 GCA_021838305.1 Actinomycetes bacterium
TGGACATCCCGAACTGCACACCGAAACCTGCGTAGTTGGCGTGGCGGCCGGCGGGAACGAAAGCCGAGTCGAAGATCGACATGTCGCCGGAGCCGATGTGGAAGTTGACGGACATGCCTGCGTCTGAAAGGCACGCCCAGAGCGGGTCCCAATGCGGGTCTGCGAGCTTCGGCAAATCCCAGAACGCCGGCTCTCCGGTCATGATCACGCCCTTGTGCCCTAGCGCTGCTGCTCGGGTCACCTCGGACTGGCAGCGCTCGATATCCCACATCGGCAGCGCCATAATCGGCACGAACCGTCGGGGATCGACGGACGAGTACTCGGCGAGGAAATCGTTGTACGTGCGCACACAGGCGTACATGAGCTCGGAGTCGCCCATGGTGAGCAACTTCCCTGCACCGAAACCCGCGACGTTCGGATAGAGGACCTGCGACCAAACACCGTTGTCGTCCATCCATCGAAGCCGGGCATCTGGTTCCCACGTGGCACGGTCCACTACGTCGAGGTTGGGTGGGTGGTCGGGAGGGTACTCGTGCCACCCCGCCTGGGCGGCACCAGCCGCTGCGCCGACTCTGACCTCGCCGAAATACCAGGCGTCTTCTCGCAATCGCTCGTCGAAGCGCACGTGGGGAACCCGGTCGCCCCAACGGTCGACATCCATGCGGGAAGTCCACAAGTCGTAAGGCTCGATGACGTGGGTGTCGGTATCGATCACCTTCCAAGAGTCGACTTCGGATTGAAGCATCAGACCTCCCAGCGTAGCTCGCTCCGCTCAAAGGCGGACGCACGAATCTATTATCATGATAATCTCAGCGGAGACCACGGCGTTCGACAAAAAGGGGACCTGGGAACATGGCCGACCACGCTTCGATCGAAGTTGACCTATCGTCTACCGTCGCTCCCGCCACGGAGCACTGGAAGCAGATGGACCAGCTGCGCGAAGCGCACCGATTCTTTTGGAACACCAAAGGCGGTTACTGGGTCCTGACCCGATACGAAGACATCCGCGAAGCGTTCAACAAGCCGGAACTTTTCTCCAACCGTTCAATTGTTGCAACCGACCCGAATCCCGCCTACCGTTTCCTGCCCTCGTTCAGCGAACCCCCGCAGCACATGAAGTACCGACACCTGATGAACGGCTGGTTCGCACCCGCTTCGATCAAGCGGCACGCGGCGCGGATCGCCGAGCTTGCCCGCGAGACCGTCTCCCCGCTCGTCTCGCAAGGTCACGCCGACTTCATCACCGCCTTCGGCGACGGCTTTCCGGTCAAGGTATTCCTGCTCGTCATGGGCCTGCCTTTGGACGACGCCGGATTCTTCGTTTCGGCTGTCCAGCGCATGTCGGGTGACACCCCTGGGCATCCATCAGACATGACGGCCTGGGACGACATCCACAACTACTGGGCGCAGATGCTCGCCAGTCGTAGGACTAGTCCGTGCGACCCCCATGTCGATTTCGTGACCCACCTCAGCCTCTGCGAGCTCGACGGGGAACCGCTCCCGGACGTGGACATCCTCGACATCCTTGTCACCCTGACATTAGGCAGCCTTGACACAATCAAGAATCAGCTCGGCTGGTGCTTCTACCATTTGGCGACCCACCCCGATGACCGCCGTCGTGTAGCGGCCATGCCGGAGCTCATACCGAGCGCCGTCGAGGAGTTCCTGCGTGCCTACCCGATTGTCGGCATGGCGCGTAAGTTGAACGAGGACACCGATTTCCACGGATGTCCTATGAAGAAGGACGACATGGTCCTCTTGAGCATTCCGGCCGCAACCCGAGATCCGCGCCAGTTCGCCGACGCCGACCGTGTCTTGATCGACCGGTCCCCGAATCGCCACATCGCGTTCGGCGCCAGCGAGCATCGATGCCTCGGTTCGCATCTCGCGCGCTGCGAGTTGCAGTCGGCGATACGCGAATGGCACTCGCTCATACCTGACTATCGCCTCGACACCGACGACCAGCTCCTGGCCCACGGCGGCTTGATCTCGCTTCGTTCCTTGCCGCTCGCTTGGGCTCCGTAAGGCGCCGGACCAGGCCCCTTGTCGCCACCGGGCGACCACGCTCTCAGGGCATGACGACCACGTCGCCACCCCACGGGGTTCGAAGGCCCTCACCCTGAAATCTCGGAGGTAGCTCCTCGATCATGTTCCATGTGGCGGCCAAACGCCCGAAGCCTACGAAGAACGCCGCCTGCATCCCGAGCTCCACTATCTGTTCCTCGCTGAAATGACGTCGGAGGTCGTCGTAAATCTCGTCGGTTATCGATAGATGGTCTGCCGCGAAAAGTCCGGCGTAGCGCACGGCTTCGCGCTCCGCGTCACTTAGGTCGTCGGAGCTGTCCGGGTGCTCCAGCGAACACACCAGGTCCTCCGTGAGTCCGTCGGCAATCGCGTTCGAATACCGGACGGCCATACAACTCCTGCACTGGTTGAAGTAGGCGACCCGTAGCCGCACCAGCTCCACCAGCCGATCAGGCAGAAGGCGATGGTTGCGCAGGGCACCGCCGAGGCGGGCGATAGCCTTCGCCTCCTCGGGACGGTGAGCGAATATCCGCATAAGACCGAGCGCCAGCGGATCCTTCTCGTCTGCGCGCACCAGTTCGCGAAGCTCAGGGTCGAACTCATTCGCGTCGAGCATTCGAAGTCGTGTCATGTTGGAATCCCTCCAGTCGTGAGCTTTAACGTTGGGTGGCCCCCCGGGTTCGTCGGATCACCGGACCGGTCAGGTTGGAAGTTGCACGTAATGAGGGAACTCATAGCTCTCCGCCCGCCCACCACCGCTCGAACGCCGGCTTCAAAGCCATCGAGACCGGCTCGACAATCGTCCCTGTAGGCGAGCGCACGTATGTAAACGCTCCATAGCCGGCGTCGGGGGACCTTCCTGCAAGTTCGAGAGTCCAGCCTTCCGAGAGGAGCGTTTCCGTGGTCGTCGCCACGTCGTCAACCCAGACGCCCAGATGATGGGGTCCCGGGTGCTCCCCGGAGTCCCAGATCGACCCTGGTTCGCCTTGGAGCAGCTCCAGGTGCACGGGGCCTTCCGTCGAGTAGGTAAAACGCAGGTCGACGCTCGACTCGTCGGCGCCGGGCAACCAGATCGCCTGTTGGCGGTGCTGCAGCGCGCTCCACTTGACACCGGTCGCCTCGGTCATCTCCCCCATCGCTATTTCGATGTCGGTGACCCTTATCCCCACGTGGAACATCTGCCCGAAGTTCATCGATCGTCTCCTTTGATAACGACGCTGCAAGACCCGCCGGTGATTGCCGGATGCGATGCGTCGAGAGCCTGCAGATACCCCTCGACCACCCGACGCTGCTCGACTTGCGGCCACTGCTCCGGAGCGAACACCGCTTGCACGGCCACCCCGTCGAGCAGCGTCGCTAGGTGGCGGGCGACAACATCGGCGGAATGCCCACGTGCCAGCAAACCGGTTTCCTGGTCACGGGTGACGGCCTCAGCTAGTCCTTTGCGAAAGACGTCGTAGCGGTGCTCCTGCTCCGCGGCGAGTTCCGCATCCCCGACGGCTGCCCCCCAAAAAGCCAACCAGACCTTCCAGTTCAAGAGGCGCTCCGCGTCGAGCGGGAGGACCGCTTCCATCTTGGCCCGTACGAGCGACCCACCGCCCGCCGCTGCTGCCTCGAAGTACGCGTGGGCGAGCTCCGTGCGGGAGCGGAACGTCGCGAGAAGGAGCTGGCGCTTGTCGGCGAAATAGTATGTGAGGGTACCTGTGGTCCATCCGGCGGAACCTGCGACATCGCGCAGGCGAACTGAGGCCAAACCGACCCGGGCGATCTCTCGTGCTGTGGCTTCTGTCAGTTGTCGACGCCTCAGCTCACGGTCGACGGTCTGGGGCATTGACGGATCATAACATTGCGACTAAGGTCACATCACCGTTGTTATACGACACTGACGACTTCGCATGAAGCTGGAAGTCGGATCGCCCGGTCGGATCGCCGGGTCGGAACGCTTTTGGGGAGGTAAGGCTTGGAGCAGGAACTGATCGATCGGATCAAAGCCGAAGTCGTCTGGGAATTCGAACGCAAAGGGCCGCCCGAGGGTTTCCCCGCCTTCCACGACATTCCGATCGGCCGCTACGTCGACGACGAGTTCTTCAAGTTGGAGCGGGAGCACCTGTGGAATCGGGTGTGGGTGATGGCCGGGCGCGTCGAGGACCTACCAGAGCCGGGTGACTACATCACTTTCGACGATCTCGGACCCCCCGTCGTGATCGTGCGGGGCCGCGATCGTGAAGTGAGGGCCTTCTACAACACGTGTCGGCATCGCGGCGCTCCGGTTGTACGCTCGCAGCGCGGAAGCGCCCGCAACCTTTCCTGCCAATACCACGGCTGGACCTACGACCTCGACCGGGGTCAACTTGTGAGCGTGCCAGACGAACGCGACTTCGTCGGCCTGTGCCGTGAGAATCGATCATTGGGCAGGATCGCCTGCGAGGTTTGGCAGGGATGGATCTTCGTCAACCAGGACCCGTCCGCTCCGACACTTCACGAGTCGTTCGGCTCGGCGCTACACGAGATGGAAGAGCTGTCCGGATCCGAGCTTCAGGTGGTGTCGAAGCACAGTCAGACGATCGGTTGCAACTGGAAGGTCACAGCCGAAGCCTTCCTGGAGGTATATCACTTCCGCCACATCCACGCTCGGGGCGCCGCTGGGCGCGACACGCTCCTCG
The DNA here is from genome assembly GCA_021838305.1 of Actinomycetes bacterium. Taxonomy (GTDB): domain Bacteria; phylum Actinomycetota; class Acidimicrobiia; order Acidimicrobiales; family Palsa-688; genus JAJZAM01. Next base: position 4,689 of record JAKCEB010000065.1, read on the forward strand.
ACAGTCGCGGCGCCACCATGGGCCTCCTGGCGAACGGCTGCAGCCGGATGGTCACCCCTTACTCGCCGTCTGCCGCCGCCGCTTCCGGCATGTCCGACTGGTCCGACTGGCGCCACACGGTCTCGCCGGGTTTCGCTGACATCCCGTCGGTAAACGACATGTTCCGATGCACGAGCAGTGCCTATAGCCTGTTCCCCAACCTGGTGACACCCGTCGGTGGCGACGGTTTCCCGTTCCTGCTGTTCTGGCCATTGGACAAGCGGACGACCCGGCTCGACTGGATCTTCTACGCGCCAAAGGACTGGGAAGGAGACGACATCCCCGAACGTTGGCGTCGGCGCACCGACACCTTCAATCTGATCATGGAGGAGGACAGGCGCAACATGGAACCGATGCAACGCTCGCTCGAATCCCCCGGAACGAGCGGCATACCAATCAACTACCAGGAGAGGCGCATCTGGCATCTCCATGAGCAGATCGACAGGACCATAGGCGTGGAACGCATCCCAGAGCATCTGAGGGTGCAGCAAGTGCTCGAGCCTTACGTCGAAAAGACCCAATCAGGACTGGTGGCGATATGAACGAAGCATTCGACGTGATCGTTGCAGGCACTGGCGCTGCGGGCCTGACCGCTGCGATCACAGCCCACGACGGAGGCGCCAGCGTCGGCCTGTTCGAGAAGGCGGACCAGGTGGGCGGCACTTCTGCCTGGTCGGGCGGTCACGTGTGGATTCCGAACAATCCGCATATGGTGGCAGTCGGCGCGTCGGACAGCGCCGAGCAGGCTTTCACCTACCTGATGTCGCTTTCGCGCGGGACTATCGAAGAGCGGCTCGCCGAAGCGTTCATAGACGCCGGTCCGGAGATGGTGAGCTACCTCGACAAGGCCGCCGGGACTGACTTCTACGCGGTCCGAGGTTTTCCCGACTACCACCCTGAGCACCCAGGCGGCCTGGCCGAGGGCGGCCGCACCGTCGAATGTCCCCTGTTCGCTTTCGACCAGCTCGGCGAGTGGGCGGATCGGGTAACGCCGAGCCCGTACTTCAAGACGATGAACATTACGATGAGCGAGACGCCGCTAGGAGCGGCCGTGCCGTCGATGCCCGACGCAGAGGAGATGGAGCGCCGCAAAATCCACGACGAGCGTGGTTTGGGTCAAGGTCTCATAGGCCGCCTCCTCAAGGCTTGCCTCGATCGAGGGATCGAGCCGGTCACCTCCGCGAGGGTCCGCCGCCTCTCCATGACCGATGGCCGTGTGACCGGTGCCCTCGTGGAGGTTGAAGGACGGACATCCCAACTCCAAGCTCGGCGAGGTGTGGTGCTTGCGACGGGCGGCTTCGAATGGAACGAAGAATACAAACGAGCATTCCTGCGGGGACCGCTCACGCATCCCGTGTCAATGCAGACGAACACCGGCGACGGGCTATATATGGCGATGAAAGCAGGTGCCATGCTCGCCAACATGCGCGAGGCATGGTGGATTCCCGTCGGCGTGCTCCCCCCGGGCGTCAACCGGATGAACCGGTTCTTGTTGTCGGGTGACCGCTCCAGGCCCCGCACCATAATGGTCAACCGCGAGGGGCGACGTTTCGCAAACGAAGCAGCGAACTACAACGCTTTCGGCGGCGCATTCCACGTCGAGGACGTCAGCCGATTCGACTACGCCAACCTGCCGTGCTGGCTGATCTTCGACCACGAGTATGTCAAGCAATACGGCTCCCCAGGGTCGGGCAGCGCCGGAATGAAGGAATCCGCGGACGGACAGGACTCGGTTAAGGCCGCCGATTGGCTCATCGCGGCCCCCTCCCTCGACGGCCTCGCCGAACGTCTCGGCATACCGGCCGCAAATCTAAAGGCAACGGTAGATCGTTGGAATGCGCAGGTCAGTGAAGGCCGCGACCCGGACTTTCAGCGGGGCGACAGCGCACACGACCGGTGGTGGGGTGACCCCGCCTTCAAGGGCACCCGGGAGGCCACCCTGGGGCCGATCGACACCGGGCCGTACTACGCCCTGCCCGTGCAAAGCGGCGCCCTAGGCACAAAGGGCGGCCCGAGGATCGATCCCGACGCGAGAGTCCTCGACCTTGACGGCGAGCCGATCCCCGGCCTTTATGCGGTAGGCAACGCTTGCGGCTCGCCTCTCGGCATGACATACGGCGGCGCGGGCGGCACTCTGGGTCCCGCCATGGTGTTCGCTTGGCTGGCAGGGCGGCATCTCAGCGGCGAGTAGTTTTGCCCATTTCCTCGCTAGGGAGTTGTCCTTCCAGTAACCTCCAGTCCGATGAGGGTTTCCCCAGTGGGTGCTGTTGCGACATCGAGACCGAAAGTGCCGTCGCGACAGCCGGAGCCGTCGAGACAGCCGGTGACGTCAAGGAGACGGCGCAACGCTGAGCCCGAAACGCACCAGAACCGCTGGGTTTCAGGTCCCGAAACGAACGCAGGCTCGACGGACCGACCGAGGCGCGCTGTCAAGCGCGCTGAGACTGTCGCTGCCGCGATCGTTTCCGACATAGTTTCGAGGCAGCTTCGCCCCGGCGACATGCTGCCCCCGGAAGCTGCGATGCTCGCCAGCTACCAGGTCAGCCGGGCATCGCTTCGCGAGGCGCTCCGGCTTTTAGAGGTTCAGGAGATCATCCGCCTCAAGCCGGGTCCTGGCGGCGGCCCGATCGTCAACGCGATCGACCCCCGCAACCTCGCCAGGACCAGCGCGTTGTACCTGCACCTCGGGGGGGCGAAATACTCGGAGCTCTTCGAAGCCCAGCTGTCTCTCGCCCCGCTTTGCGCCGAGATGGCGGCGCGAAACCCCGACCGCGAAGTGGTGCGCGCCAGCCTCACCCCGTACCTGGCGCCCGTGCAGCCACTGCTAGGCCAGTCTTACTGGAATGCCACGAACGGCTTCCACGGGGCGATCGAGCAGCTTTCGGGAAACCGGGTAATCGAGCTGCTCACCCGCACAGTCGACCACCTCTGGCACGAGCACGTCGTCTCCAGAATGGACACTACTTCCATACGGGAGCAGATCCTCGACGAGCACCGTGGCATCGCCCGGGCGGTCGTCGCCGGGCAGACCACCAAGTCGTCGCGTTTGATGCGGGAGCATTTCTCGAGTCTCCACGCAAGCTACACCCGCTACTGGCCGACCCGCTTCGACGAGCTCATCGAATGGGAATGATCGTCCGTCGCCCTCTCAACCGACCGCCGACTTCCGGCATCGGCTAATGACTCAGGAGAGTTGGCGTTCGAGCCATTCCGCCACGCCTCGGTTGTAGCGCGCTCCGACCGAGGTTCCGGCGAACACGCCGGCGGCGTGAGGCGCACCGCTGTACACGTGTAGCTCGGTCGGTACCCCCGCCTCGTTGAGCCGGGAGGCGTACTCGATGTTCTCGTCGCGGAATCCGTCCAGCGCGCCGACGCAGATGTATGCCGGCGGAAGTCCGCTCAGGTCCGTCGCCCGGGAAGCTGCCGCGTAGCCGGGTATGTCAGAACTGCCATAAATGTCCCTGAGGTAGGAACGCCACCCGAACTCGTTGGATTCACGGTTCCAGATCGCAAGTCCTTCAAGTCTGCTCGAAGGGGTGCGCTGGCGGTCGTCGAGCATCGGGCATTCGAGGAGCTGGAAGGTGAGCGGGACTTCGCCACGATCCCTTGCCAGTATCGCCAGGGCTGCGGCGAGTCCCCCGCCGGCGCTTATCCCGGCGATGCCTATCCGATCGGCGTCGACACCCAGGTCCTCGTGGCTGCTCCACACCCAGCGAAGAGCCGAGTAGCAGTCTTCGAGCGGCGCCGGATAAGGGCTTTCCGGCGCCAGCCTGTAGTCGACCGAGACACCAACTACTCCATAGTCAAGGCACCACGCGTCAAAGCGGGCGTCGTCCATCGAGTAGCTTCCGAGTACGTAGCCTCCTCCGTGTATCCAGAACACGCACGGCAGCGGACCTCCGAAGCCGAGCGGTCTGTAGACCCGTACGATCACCTCGGGATCGCCGGGCACAACGTGGTCTTGGCGCACGACCTTATCCGACAGCTCCGGTGCCGGCCCGAGGTCGGCTTGCCTCACCGCCTCGAGTGTCTCGGCGTTTACCGTCCCGAGCGGGAACATTGCGACTATTTCCGCTATGTCAGGGTCGAGCTCGAGCATCTTTGGCTCCTTAAAAACGTGGCAAGGGATTTGGGACGGATCACAAGAGCGTTCGGCGGCCGATTGCGCACCCGACTCGCCGCATCAACCGGTGGAAGCGCCGGCGACCTCAGCCTGCTCGTTCGTGGCCTCGGCGTCATGAACGTCCTGGCCGGCTGTGGTCCTGCGACGGGAGGCAGCGCTACGCTGGCGCCAAACCGCGAAACCGACTGCGACGATCAGAGCGACACCGTTGAACATGTCATTCAGCCATTGCACCCCGGTGATCAGCTGAAGTCCCTTGACTCCGGTCGCAAGGACGTACACGGCGAGCATCGTCCCCCACACGTTGAAACGGCCAGGCTTGAGCTGCGTCGAGCCGAGGAACGCTGCCGCGAACGCAGGCAGGAGGAGAGTAGCGCCGAAACTCAGCGACGGGCCTGACAGCGAACTGTAGAGGACGCCTGCGATCCCCGACACGGTCGCCGAGATGATCAGCGTCGTCCAAGTCCAGTAGTTGACCCGCACACCTGCGAGCCGGGCGGCCTCCTGGTTGCCGCCAGTTGCGTGGATATACCGGCCGGCCGGGGTGTGCTCGAGCAGCCACCAGAAGAAGATCGCGACGACGACCAAGTACAGCACGACAATCTGAAAACCTCCAACCGTGCGCTGCGTAAGGTTGTTCCACGCTGCAGCGGTGGGCGGCAAAGGTTGGCTGTTACCCGAGACGATGGTTTGGACAGCTGCAACGACCGTGGCCATACCGAGTGTCGCTATGAAGGAGTTGATCCGCAGTTTGACGACGATGAAGCCGTTGACCACCCCAACGAGGAAGGTGGTGGCGACCGCGACCAGCATCGCCGGCCACATGTTCCAGTGGTGGGCGCTCTGCAGCCAGGCAACCATGATCGCAGACAGGTTTATTGTGGCCCCTATAGACAGGTCGAACGCACCCGCTGCCAAGGGGACGAGGACCGCTATCGCTAGCATCGCTCCGATCGCCTGGGACGACGCGACCGAGTGAAGAGTTGCCTGGGTCAGGAAGAGGTGCGGTTTCCAGACACCGAAGACCAGGATCGCCAATGCCCACAGGTAGAAACCGCTGAAGCGGTCCAGTCCAAAGTTGATGGTTGTTCGTGGTCCGCTCATTACGCAACTCTCTCCTCGCCGGCACCAAGTGATTCATGTGAGATCGCGGCGACCGTAACGGCGTCACCCGCGAGGCGGGCGACTATTCTCCCGCTTCGCACGACCAGAACCTCGTGGCATAACGCGGCCAGCTCGTCCACGTCCGACGAGCTTATTACCACGGCTGCTCCGTCCGCCGCGGCTGCGAGGATCTGGCGATGGAGTGCGGCTTTGGCCCCCACGTCCACTCCTTGGGTCGGTTCGTCCAGGAGGAAGACCTTCGGGTGGCGCCTCATCCACTTGCCGAACAGAACCTTTTGCTGATTGCCCCCGCTGAAGTTCATGAGGGGCACCTCCATGGCGCCGCTCGGTCGAACGTCGAGGCGCTCGAACCACGACCGGGCCTCTGCAGCCTCAGGTTTGCGCATAAGGCGTCCTTTGACCCAGAACGGCTTAAGGTCGGACAGCGTCAAGTTCTCACGCGCCGAGAACTCCATGATTCCTCCCTGGATCTTGCGTTCCGCCGGAAGGTATCCGACGCCGGCGTCCATCGCCGAGCGGGGCTCGAACGGCGCCAGCGCCTTGCCATCGACGGTCACCGAGCCGCCGTCGCGTTCCACAGCGCCGAACATGGCGCCGAGAACGACGTCGCGCCCCGAGCCGGTGATACCCGCTATCCCCACGATTGCGCCGGGGGCGACTTCGAAAGAAACGCCGTTGAGCGGGGCAGAGCGCAGGTCGCTCACCCGGAGTATCGCGTTCGAGCTTTCCACGTGAAGCGCTGCAGACTCCCTGTGCACCTCGTCCAGCTCGGATCCGACGAGGAGCGTCACGAGCGTGCGGCGGTCCAGCGTGGACACGGGCCGGGTCGCGACCTTGTGCCCGTCACGCAGAACCGTAGCGTTCACCGCAATCTCGAACACCTCGTCGAGGCGGTGAGTGACGTAGAGCACCCCGATACCGCGGTCCGCGACGCGACGGACGATGGCGAGTAGGTGCTCCACTTCGCTCTCCGGCAAAGTTGCCGTAGGCTCGTCGAGTACGAGGAGCTTGACGTCGTTTCCGCCACGCCCGAGTTGGCGCAAAGCCCGAGCGACGGCCACCCCCGTCTTCTGCGCCGGCGACAGCAGTCCAACGGGGGTCGAAGGATCTACGCCGACGCCGACCCTCGCCAGGTCGGTCTCGGCCTGCCGGCGGGCCTCGCCTGTGTGGATCGTCCCCCATCGGGTCGGAAAGCCGCTATTGAGGGACAGGTTGTCCAGCACCGACAAGGTCGACACAAGACCCAACTCTTGGTGCACGAAGCGGCAGCCGAGATGGAACGACGACTCCGACGAGCCGAGCTCGAGGGGCTGCGAGTCGATCAGAACCCGCCCTCCCGGGTCAGGCTGGTGGTAGCCGGAGAGGATCTTGATAAGAGTCGACTTGCCCGACCCATTCTCACCGAGGAGGGCGTGGATCTCGCCGGACTGTATTTCCAGGTCGAAACCGTCAAGCGCAGGAGAACCGGCGAAGGTCTTCGATACGCTCTGGACCGATAGCACGCAGCGGGTCGGAGACCCGCTGCGTGCGTCGTCGGTCAACCCACGTGCCACAGCGTCATGAATTGCTGTGTGTAGTTGGTCGGGTAGTTGAACGAGTTTGCAATGGCCACGTGGTTCGCTGACATCGACTTCTGGGTGAGCAACATCCCGGGGAAGCCGCTGTCGTTGGATGCTGTGGCGGGCATGCCCTCCACATGGCGAAGTGCTGCGTCGACCATCAGCCAGCCGGAATAAATGGTGGCCAGTGCGGTGAATGCCTTGAAGTCCCCACCGGTGGTGATATTGGTCTCGTTGGCGACGTCAGCGCCGATGCCGGTGATCGCGACCTTCCCGGTCAAGCCGGCGGCCGCCAGGGCCGACGGCAGGCCGTCAACGAAGGCGCCGTCCACGACCGACACGTACTTGATGGTCGGATCTTTTTGCAGCGCTGACACGATCAGAGAGTCGATCTGTCCAGCGTCCACCTCAGGGATGGTCGCGTTGATAGTCGAGATCGAGCAGCCGGAGCAGTCCTTCGAGAGTGCCGCGTTGAAGGCGGTGCCGTAGACAGCGAGAAGCGGGAACGACGGTACGCCGACGAGTAGAACCTTGCCGGTGCCGTTGGACTTCTCGGTTATCCAAGCCGCTATCTGCTTCGCGCTGTTTACAGTGCCGTTGTAGGCGCCGATGTCGTAGGGAAGCACTGACGACGGCGTCGTCAGGGGTCCCATGAACGCGGGGATCATGATGACCCCGGCCTTCTGGTAGGCGGGGATCTCGCTCTGCCAGGTCACTTCAGGAAGGCCCGAGAACGCAACGGCCACCGGGTTGTATTGCAGCGCTTGCTGCATCGCAGAAACGAGGGTGGCCGGGTTCGACGACTGGAACGGTATGGTCTTCAGGTTCCAGCCGATTGCCGAGGTGGCAGCCTTGATACCGCTCGCGATATCGGTGCACTGCGCTACCTCACACTGTAGAAAGACGAAGGTCTTACCTTTCGGCGGCGCCGAGGTGAGCGGGGTCGTCTGCGGTATGGTCGTCGGAAGCTTCTCTGCCGATGCGACGATTTGCTCTGCGGCTGTGACTTCAGCCGACGCGCCGCCGGTCGTCGCCGAAGTCGACCCCGGCGATCCTGCGGTAGTGGCAGAACTCGAGGCCGCAGTAGTAGCGGAGGTGGAGGCCGCCGTCTTGGAGGAGCTGCACGCCGACAAGGTCCCGGCGATTGCGACGGTAACGACGCCCGCTGTCAGGGCTCGTGACAGTCTGGTACGAGAGTAGCTGAACATTGAGTTTCCCTCCTTCGCA
>JAKCEB010000066.1 GCA_021838305.1 Actinomycetes bacterium
GCACACCTCGTTTGCCGGCGAGAGTCCACGCGTAGGCGACGTCGAAGAGGTTGTGCCCGGCAACACCAACCCGAACGTTCGCAACTCGCTCCGCCGTTAGGGCGTAGTCGAGGACACGCTTGTAGTTCGTGTCTGTGTCCTGCTTGGTGGGCCAGGTGGCGACCGGCCAGCCGTGCAGTGACGCATCGACGCGCTCCATTGGAAGATTGGCGCCCTTGACGAGTCGGACCTTGATTCCCCGTCCACCGCTTGCACGCCTCTTAGCGGCCCACTCCTGGAGATGGATCATCGCGCCGAGCGCATCCGGCAGGTAGGCCTGCAAGACGATGCCCGCCTCGACGTGGCGAAGATCTTCACGGTCGAGCAGTCTCGTGAACACGGCGATCGTCAAGTCGAGGTCCCGGTACTCTTCCATGTCCAGGTTGATAAATTTCGGGGTGAGAGAGCTGGCAGCGATTCCGAACAGCGGGGCCAGGGCTGCCTCTATGCTCCCGACTGCCTGATCGAAAGCCAGCGGCGGGTGCGCGGCGACGGCGGAGCTCACCTTGATCGACACGTAGTCGACGTCGTCGCGCATGAGCAGACGCTCGGTGTCTGCTATCCGCCGCGCCGCTTCGGCTTCGCCGAGGACGGCTTCCCCGAGGAGGTTGACGTTTATGTTCGCCCCGCTGTTTCTGATCGTGGCGAGCATCCTTCGAAGTTTGGCGTCGCTTGCGTCGATCAGCAGATGGCTGACCATGCGCCGCAGTGCGTGTCGCACGACGGGGATCGTGAGCTTCGGCGTCATTGTCGATGCCATGACTGCCACTTTGAGTGCGAGCTTCAAATGCCACGGGACGGTCCTCGGAACATTCGAGGTCAGCCTGCGCAAGTTGCCAGCAGCGACGCGAACATCTTCAGGGCGGATCACGCGGTCGATGAAGCCGACTGTGAAATCCAATCCCGCCGGGTCCTTCAGCACGCCGGCGAGGCGGCGCACCGCAGCGCTCGAGGTTTTGGTGGATGCACTGGCGAGCCAATGCTTCACAAGATGTTCGACCTCCCCGGCAAGCTCCTCCGTTCGGGCCGGCTCCGCCGATGGCGGTGTAGGAAAGTACTCCAAAGCCGCAGTCATCTTTCCGATGCTGCCGACGCCAACGCCGCCAGCGGGGACAGATTCACAGTTCCCGCAACTCCCGAGCGCGCCGCACGTAATGGAAGGTGAATGCCCGCAACCATGCAGCGGACGGATCCACCGGCAAGTTCGATCGTTGGCACCGATATCGGGACTATCTCTGCGTGCCTGGAGATCGTTCGCCGTTGGAATGTAGTGAGACTCTCGTGGCCGCGAGCAGACATCAGCACAGCCGGTCCGCAGCGAGACGTGACTTCGATCGCGTTACCAGCGAACGCGTCAATCTGCTCAAGTGATAGGGCGACGACCGTATGCCCCGTCGATCGAAGGCACTCTTGCACGTTGCGTCGCTCGTCGGCGCCCGCAATGGCGTCCAATGCTACGACGGCGATCGCGGTACCGACCGACATCATCACGTTCGTGTGGTAGATCGGGGCGCCGCGGAGATCCCTCGTGGCGAATTTCACCGGCTTGTAGCCGAGGTCCTTGCAAACGAGATCGACAGCGTGCTCGTGCGAGCGGAACGAGCGTGCTGTGTAGGCGATGCGATTGATATGGTCGAGCACCATGGCACCGGTACCCTCGAGGTACATGTCGTCGTCCTCGAGGACCGAATAGTCGTGCACAGACGTGATGTGGTAGCGGCCTCGCAGCGCCGCGATGATGTCAGAGCGCCGCTCGGCCCGCCGGCTCGGAGCGTACATCGGGTAGAGCGCGACCCGGCCGTCGGGGTGGGTCGAGAACCAGTTGTTGGGAAATACGCTGTCAGGTCGCTGCTCGACAGGGTCGTCGAACAGGTGAACCTCGACGCCGAGGTCTACGAGCTGTTCTGCCATTCGGGTGACCTCGCCGTACGCGGCGTCGGCCAGCAATGGAGACGCGGCGACGGCGCGGCTTTGGAAGAAGTTGTCGGCGACGGTTTCGGCGTTCGGGGTGAAGCGCAGCGGCCGTATCATCACTACGCTGTCGGGGGCTTGCGTGCTCATGGCCTCAAACTCCGCGAGCGCCGAGGGTGACCAGGCTGCGGCCTCTTAGCACCGTCAAACCGAACAGGTCTTTCGGGTCGGAAGGTTCAGCCACCAGATCGATAGTCGTCGCATAGCTGCTCCCTGCGACCTGACTGGCGAGGTAGCGCAGAGCCGAGAAGTCCTCGATGGCGAAACCCACGGAGTCGAATACAGTGATCTCCCGGTCGTCGCGTCGTCCGGGGTGCACACCTTGGACTACCGACCAAAGTTCGGTTACCGGGAAATCCTCCGGCTGGTTTTGTATTTCGCCTTCGACGCGCGTTTGAGGCGTGTACTCGACGAAGACACTCGCACGCTGGAGTGTGTGCGGGTCCAGCTCGGTCTTACCCGGACAGTCGCCGCCTATCGCATTGATATGAACTCCGTGCGCCACGGAGTCGTCGCGAAGCACGATTGCGTTCGTCTTGTCGGCAGTACATGTCGTGATTACGTCCGCACCGTCGGTCACGTCGAGCGGATCTGCGACCCTGGTGGCCTTGAGGCCCAACCTTTGGGAATTGCGCTCGAATTTGTCCATGGCGTCGGGGTCGGTGTCCCAGAAGCGGAAGCTGTCGATCCCGAGGACCGCCTTGAACGCGAGTGCCTGGAACTCGGCTTGGGCGCCGCACCCGATGAGCGACATCACACGCGAGCCGCGCCTGGCGAGGTGGCGGGCTGCCATCGCCGAGGTCGCGGCGGTTCGCAATGCGGTCAGGATTGTCATCTCTGCGAGCATCGTCGGGTAGCCGCTATGCACGTCTGCGAGGACACCGAAGGCCGTGACGGTTTGGTAGCCCCTCTCCGGGTTCTTCGGGTGGCCGTTGACGTACTTGAAGCCGTACTGATTGCCGTCGCTGGTGGGCATGAGTTCGATCACCCCGTCGGGTGAGTGTGCAGCGAGCCGAGGTGTCTTGTCGAAAGCCTGCCACCTCACGAAGTCGCTTTCGATAGCCTTAGCCAGTTCCACGAGAATCCGCTCCGCTCCGCGGTCGGAAATCCATCGTGACATCGCCTCGACGTCGACGAACAGAACGCTCATGGTCTCAACTCCAGTGTTGCGCACTTGGCGCTACCACCAGCTTTGATCAGTTCGCTCGTGTCGACCCCGATCGGATTGAATCCCCGGTCTCGAAGCTGCTCGTGAAATGCCACAGGAGTCTCGGACAGGACGACGTTGTACCCGTCGGACATGGCGTTGAGGCCGAACTCGCAGGCATCTACCTCGTCGACAAGGATGGCATCTGGGAACAGTTCGTTTAGGAGCGACACACTCCCGCGAGAGAACGCCCCAGGAAAGTAGGCGACCGTCCGGTCGTCGAGGACTGCCAGCGCCGTGTCGAGGTGGTAGAAGCGAGGGTCGACGAGGTTGAGCGTGATGACTGGGACTTCGAAGAATCGCCGAAGCTCCTCGTGGGCGGCCACAGAGGTGCGAAAGCCGGTTCCTGCCAGCATGACGTCACCGACGCTCAGGACGTCTCCTTCGCCCTCGTTCTGCTCGGTTGCTGTCGTGACGGTGCCGAATCCTCTGCCGACGAACCAGCTACGGTACGCCGGGCTCTCGCCTTTGCGCTCGGCGTGGGTGAAGTTCGCGACTAGGACACGGCCGCTCCTCACGACGCCGGAGTTCGCAGCGAACACCATGTCCGGCAAGCCGGGAACTGCCTGGACCGTGTCAACGTGATGGCCCAGTCGCCGGTAGCAGTCTCGTAGCGCCGACCATTGCGTCATGGCGAGGTCGGGGTCCACCATCACATCGGTGTTCATCCACGGATTGATCGAATAGGTCACCTCGAAGTGCGTCGGCGGGCACATGAGCAGGTGTCGCTTCGTGGGGATTCGAACTGTGTCTCGCATGGCGGTTGCGGTGCTGGCAGACATGATCTCTCCTTGTCGTCTCCAGTAATCGTAAGGACGATCCGCCCACAAGACAACGCCGCGGTATTGCCTATGACCACCTATCCGTTGCGTTGTCGGCCTGCATCACGCAACGAACCGATGGCCTCAGAGCACAGGTAGCGGTGCTGATAGCTAGGAGGACAGGTAACCGGCGATGACCCTGGAGAGGTTCGCGATCCTGTCGCGGGTAACGCGGTAGCCGCGTAGCGGGCCGCCGATTGGGTCGGTGATTTCGAGAGCGGACGGCAAGTTCAGAAGGTCGGCGCGCCGGCGGCCCAGGTGCAAGCGTGCAACCCTCCGATGGAGGTCGTCGTCGGGGTCGCTTGCGAGGTCGGTCAGTTCGTTGCCGGCGGATCTCCCTGGCCCGTTGGTTTCGCTGGCGAGAGACGCGAACTCACCAATAAGGAACGTCTTCGGCCAGGCAGCCTCGTCGAGCAGCGCCAGTTCCATGACGTGCTGACGAGTCATCGCCAAGACGAGGTCTGCCTCGGCGAGGAGGGAGGTGCTTACGGTGGTGCTCCGGTGGCCGGTCACGTCGAGGCCGATGTCGGCCATCACTTCGACGACCTCAAGTTCGGCGGGTGCTCCCGGGGGGCCGAACCCCGCTGAGGCAACGGCGAAATCGTCAGGTTGCGTGTCGAGGAACGCCTTCGCCAAGAGGGCCTCGGCCATAGGAGAACGGCAACGGTTCGCGGAGCAGACGGTGAGGATGCTGAAGGGTTTCATGATTCTCCGATCGAATGTAACGCCCAGTCTGACGTGAAGCGAGGCGGGTGGCGTTGCGCGATCAGTGCCGCGACATGTTCCGCATTCGCTCGGGCCTCCCGGCTCCCCGTTGTGGCAAAATATTAATGAGTGAACAGTCACGGAGAAGCTCATCTCACGTCGCATTACGGACACTTGGTCGTCTGCAACCTGGAGGAGCTAGGCCATCTTGCGGCGGTCGGACCATTGCTCGCGTCGATATGGGGCGGTGGCGGATCCCCGACGGCTATGCCGGTAAACCTGCTCGTCGCCATCTTGCACTCGGGTGGCTACGTCGGCGGGGCTTTCGACGACGGGGAGTTGGTCGCTGCTTCTGTGGGTTTCCTTGCCATGCGCAACGGAGTGATCGAGTTGCATTCCCACGTGACGGGAGTGACCGTCGACTTCCAAAGCAGCGGCGTCGGTCGTGCGCTCAAGGAGCACCAACGCAGATGGGCTGCCTCGCAGGGTATTGCAGGCATCACATGGACTTTCGATCCACTATCGCGTCGCAACGGTTGGTTCAACTTGGTGAAGCTCGGCGCACGGGCAGTGAGCTACCATCCGAACTTCTATGGAGAGATGCCGGACGCACAGAACGGAAACGACGAAACAGACCGTTGCATGGCGTACTGGTCGACAGGGGAACCTTTTCCCCAGAACGCACTCCGCACCCCAGCAGGTCACGAATCCCAGGTGGCCCTCGAGGTAGGGGTCGACGATCGGCCGGTTCGGGTACCGGCCGATTTGGATTCGCCGGTCATCGCCTGCCAGGTACCTCAGGATATTGTGTCGATCCGAAAGGCAGATCCGACGCTCGCCCGCAGTTGGCGACTGGAACTTCGTGCTGTCATGGGGTCTGCCATGAGAGCCGGTTATATTGCAACTTCAATCACCGGCGACGGTGTCTATAGTCTGCTCCACGCGTCTCTGCTCGAGGCACCGACCTTGGCGTCGCAGGTATGAAGATATGGGTGGTGGATGCATGAGAATACAGCGCGTAGTTCTGCATCGCCTTGCTATGCCGCTCGTCAGTCCTTTCCGGACTTCGTTTGGTACCGAGACGGCACGCGACGTGCTTCTGGTCGAAGTCGAAGGTACAGACTCAATCGGATGGGGCGAGTGTGTCGCCATGAGCGAGCCGCTCTATTCGTCAGAGTACGTCGAGGGCGCGCACTCTGTGATCCGCTCCCATCTCCTGCCGAGGCTCTGCGCCGCAGGCCCGGACGTGAAGGCAGAGGAGGTCGCCTCTGTTCTGAGCGAGGTCAAGGGCCATCAAATGGCGAAGGCCGCGATCGAGACGGCGATCCTCGACGCGGGTCTGCGCGCCGTAGGTGTAAGCCTCGCTGCGTCACTCGGAGGTGCCCGTCAGCGGGTCGCGGCAGGTGTATCGGTAGGCATAGCTACGTCGATCTCGGGGCTGATCGACACGGTGGGCGGGTACCTAGCCGACGGTTACGTCCGGATCAAGCTGAAGATCGAGCCGGGCTGGGACGTGGAACCCGTGGCCGCTGTACGCGAGCGGTTCGGGCCTGACCTCCCGCTTCAAGTCGATGCGAACACCGCCTATACCCTCGCTGATGCTGCGCACCTTGCCCAGCTCGACCGCTTCGGGCTGCTGCTCATCGAACAACCGCTCGCCGAACACGACCTGTCAGGCCATGCCGATCTCGCTCGGCGGATAGAGACACCGATATGCCTGGACGAGTCGATTACCGGGTTGGCCGTCGCAGTGGACGCTCTCGACCGGGGGGCGTGCTCGATTATCAATATCAAGGCCGGGCGCGTCGGGGGCTACCTAGAAGCCAAGGCGATCCACGACGTGTGCTTCGAGCGCGGAGTGCCCGTTTGGTGCGGTGGAATGCTAGAGACAGGCATCGGCCGTGCTGCGAACGTGGCGCTCGCGTCGCTGCCAGGTTTCAGCCTGCCCGGCGACACCTCGGCGTCCAGGCGCTATTTCCAGCGCGATGTGACAGACCCGTTCGAGCTCGACTCCGGTCACCTGGCCGTGCCGGCAGGTCCGGGTATCGGCGTCGCCCCGATCCCCGAAGTCTTGGAGGATCTGACTACGTCCCGTGAAGAAATACCTTGGTAGTGATCTTGTCGACGCAGGGAGACCTACCTTGGTCCAGCGTGACAGACACGCCCCGGGTGACCTAACGTTAATCCCATGGACATTCAAGGAACTTCGTCGATAGTAACGGGAGGCGCTTCCGGATTGGGAGAGTCGACCGTGCGAAAGCTCGCCGAGCGCGGTGCCCGTGTCGTGGTGCTCGACATGCAGGAGGAAAAAGGTGAGGCTCTCGCAAAGGAGGTCGGCGGAATATTCGTACGCGCCGACGTCACCAAGACCGAAGAAGTCATCGCCGCAGTCGAAGCGGCGAAGGATCTCGGTCCGCTCCGCTCCCTCGTCAACTGCGCCGGGATCGGCGCTGCCAGCCGGACTATCGGCAAGGATGGCACGTACGAGTCGGCGTTCAACCTCGACTACTTCTCGAAGGTCATCCAGATCAACTTGATCGGCACCTTCAACTGCATTCGCATTGCTGCCACCGCCATGAGCCTTACTGCTCCGTTGGAAGACAACGAACGGGGGGCGATTGTCAACACGGCGTCTCTGGCTGCCTTCGACGGACAGATCGGCCAGGCTGCCTACTCGGCGTCAAAAGGCGGGGTTGTGGGAATGACTCTTCCGATCGCACGGGACTTGGGTGTCGTCGGCATCCGCGTCAACACGATCGCCCCCGGGCTTATAGACACGCCAATATATGGGAGCGGCGAGGCATCAGAGGCATTCAAAGACAAACTCAAGAAGGACGTCATCTTCCCGGACCGCCTGGGTAAAGCCGACGAGTTCGCATCTCTGGCGTTGGAACTGGTGACGAACAGCTATATGAACGGCGAGACGATCCGCATCGACGGCGCCGCCCGCCTCGGACCCAAGTAATCGATATGACAACTGTCGACTACACGACAGACGGACATATCGCTGTCATTACGATCAATCGCCCCGAAGCTCGCAACGCTGTCAACGGAGAGGTCGCGTCAGGTATCGAGGAGGCTATCGACCGCCTCGAAGCCGACGATGCCCTGTGGCTCGGGGTGCTTACAGGTGTGCCTCCGGTGTTCTCCGCCGGCGCAGACCTTAAGGAGATCAATGCCGGTCGGGCCGCCAACCTCGGAACAGAGCGTGGCGGTTTCGCCGGTATCACCAAGCGTGAGAGGACGAAGCCGATCATCGCAGCGGTCGACGGTCCGGCGCTTGCCGGTGGGACCGAGATCTGTCTGTCGTGCGATCTGATTGTCGCGTCGACCACTGCTCGCTTTGGAATACCGGAGGTCAAAAGGTGCCTTATTGCCGCAGGAGGAGGCCTCTTCCGGTTGCCGCGAAAGGTGCCATTCAACATCGCGATGGAGTTGGCACTCACCGGCGATCCGATCGATGCAGAGCGCGCTTACCATTTCGGTCTCGTCAACCGCATCTGCGAGCCCGGCGCGGCACTCTCAACAGCGATGGAGTTGGGGCGCCAGATCGAAGCGAATGCTCCTGTAGCGGTGCGCGCCAGCCGGCGGGTGATGTACGCAGCCATGACCGAGGATGAGGACAGCGGCTGGCGTCTGTCAGGTCAGGGTATGGCGGAGGCGATGGGCAGCGAGGACATGAAGGAAGGCTTGACAGCGTTTATCGAAAAGCGTCCACCAAGTTGGACGGGTAGGTAGGTCGACCCGGCCGACCTACGCCCCCGGGTCTGCGCAGAGGGCCGGTGTTCTCAGGATTCTTTCAGCTTGAGGTCACCGGCCCTTCAGGTCCGGGGGCGATGTTATCTTTCGTGGTTGTAGACGGGCGAACGTCGGGAGCGTCCGTCAGCGCGGCGCCGGCTCCCCGCGGTGGCCATTTGGCTGCGATCGACGTCGTCCGCTTCCTCACGATCGGTGGGGTGATCCTGGTCCACTCGACGTCATTCGCGAACTCCGATTCGTCCCTGGTAGCCAACGGTGTGCTGCAGGTAGCTCACGTGACACGTTCAGTGTTTTTGATGCTGTGCGGGTTTGTCCTCACCTACAGCTACCAGCATCGGCCGCTCGGCAGGGCTGCGTTCTGGAAGCGTCGGTACCCGCTCATACTCGTACCGTACGTCGCTTGGAGTGCCATCTACTTCGTCACTGACGGCGAGGTCCATCCCACATGGGAGTCCCTCGGTAGATTCATCGTCGACTTGGGGGACGCCGGCGCCCACTTCCACCTGTACTTCCTGCTGCTCACCATGCAGCTCTACCTGATCTTTCCTGCGCTGATGTGGGCATTCCGGCGCTGGCCCAAGGCCCTGATTCCGACGCTTGTAGCGAGTGGCGTGGTCCAACTCCTCTTCACGGGCGCCGTCGAGTACGGGTGGCGGCCCCCGGTGCTCGCTCCATGGTTCGACAATCCGAGCTCGGTGCTGTTGAGCTACAGCTTCTACGTGATCGGAGGCATAGCAGCTGCCGTCCACTTCGACGAGGTGTCGACGTGGGTGCGTTCGCATTACCGGGCCGCTGGCGCCTTGATGGCTGCGGCAATCACCGTCGGTCTCGGGACGTATGCCTTCAACATCTCGGTGCTCGGATATTCTCCTATCAAGGCCAGCGCCGTGTTTCAGCCGGCCAACGTTGTCGAGGTAGTTGCAGCCACGTTGTCACAGTTCGCGCTTGGGATGTGGCTCACAGAAAAGGCATCGCAGAGGCGTCTAGCGCGTCTTGAGCGATCGTCGGATGTGTCTTTTGGGGTGTACTTAGCGCACCCGCTGCTACTGACTGCGGTGCTTGAGCTGGCTGCATCGACCGGTTTGACTCGGATGCTTGCGGGTGCCCCCGGCACCTTGGTCGAAGTTCTGATTGCTCTTGGCCTGGTCCCCTTCCTCTACGGCGTTACCTTTGCCGGCATTGCGATGGCGCGCTCGAGTTTCACCAGCCTCGCTTTGACGGGAAGGCGGCGAACGACCCGTCCCGTACCTGCAACACTGACGAGCCCTACGATTGCTACAGCACAAGCGGTAGGGACGTGACCAAACCACGGCCTGCTCAGGTGTTTGCCCCGCCCGAGGCGGGTCGTCAGACCAGGTGGCGGAGGACCGCGCATCCAATATACTCGCGGCCGCTTTCGTTTCTCGGCATGGGAGTGGTCTCCGCCTTGATCGCAGTTGCGGTGCTCGTGGGGGCACCCGACCTTACCGTTGTAGCGGGCACGGTCCGCTCTGTGGCAAGCGATACGGCTCCGGCAGTCACTGTCGTCCCCAAAGCCACCCCTCGAGTGACTGTCCCCGGCACAGTCACAGGAGCGGTGCAGTGGAGAACGCAGACTTACTCGATGAAAGTCGGTGGAATGAATCGCTCATACGTGGTTGAGCGGCCGGCTGTTACTCCGCCGAGCGGACTACCCGTTGTTGTGGAACTTGGAGGGTGCTGCACCACGGTCTCGGTCGAAATCGCGCGAGCGGACTTTCAGCAGGTAACCAATTCCGCCATAGTCGTGTACCCCGAGTACGTCGACGGCAACTGGAATGCAGGCGCCTGCTGCGGGACACCGGCGACAAGCCACGTCGATGATGTGGCGTTCGTCAACGCCGTGATAAGCGCTGTCCAAGCTGGCCAGCCTGACGCCTCGAGTGGGCCCGTCTACCTAGCGGGTTACTCCAACGGCGGAAAACTTGCACTGATGATGGCATGCCAGGAACCAGGGGCGTTCGCCGGCGTAGCGGTCTATGGCGCGACTCGGACCTCTGACTGCGCGAACCCGGGTGCGGAGTCTTTGCTGGAAATGGTCGGAAGCGCTGATCCGGGCACAGCTATATCGGGTAAACCGGTAGTGCAGAACGACTATACAGAGCCGACCGTCGAGCAGATTGTGTCCGACTACCGTGCGGCCGACGGTTGTGCTCCTACGGCGTCCAGGACTGTCACTGCAGGTGTTGCCACGGAGACCGTCTGGACGCAATGTGCAGGCGACCACAGTGTGGGAGTAGTGGTGTATCAGGGAGACAGCCATACCTGGCCCGAGACTTCGGGGGCCACACCTTCGGCGCAACAGATGATGTGGAACTTTTTCGGTTCGCTCGGCGCCTGAGGTTTCGTCGGTCGGAGAAGACTATCGACGGGTCGTCGGATCCGGCACAGCGACTTTCTGAGTCGCGGTTGGTGAATGGCGCGATTGGTGTGCGTGCAACGCGACGACTCTTGGCCCGACTAGCTGCCCGACTAATCCAGATGCCGCAGCCATGGCGGCACAGTAGAACCAGAGGTGGTGAAAATCGCTAAGTATAGCTTTGGATGAGGTCGCCGTGCGGAGGATCACAGCAAGGATTGCTACTCCGAATGCTCCCCCGACCTGTCGGGCGGTCTGATTCACGGCGCTTCCTACCGCGAAGCGCTCGATTGGCAGGCCCGAGACGGCTGCAGCTCCGATCACCGGGAAGGTGAGTCCGATGCCGACCCCTAGTGTCAAAGCAATCGGCAGCCATCGCGCCAGGTACATCGGTTGAGCGCTGACCAGAGTGGCGAGCATCGTCAAGCCTCCGGCGAAGAAGGTTGCTCCGGCAGCGATGACCGCCCGGAAACCAATTTTCGAAGCGAGTCTCCCCGCAGGCCCGGCGATGGCTGAGACGACCAGGGGCGTGGGGGTGACGGCCAGACCGGCGGTGACGATCGAGTAATGCCATATCGAGGTGAGAAACAAGATGTTTCCGAGCAGCATCGCGAAGAAGCCCATTGCGTACAAGAGAGTTGCACCATTGGCTGCGCTGAAAGCCCTGTCGCGAAATAGTGTCAAGTCCAGGACGGGATCGTCTACGCGGCGGCATCGATTGATGAAGGTGACGCCTATAATCGCCGCCCCAGCGAAGGAAGCCAGAATCGGCAGGGTCAACCATCCCCAGACCGACCCTTGCGATATTCCGAGCACGACCAACGTGAGCGCGACAGTGAGCATCGCGGCACCGAGGAAGTCTGTTTTGACCTTTCCCGCGGCTCTGACTGGTTCGTGAATGTTGCGCCGGCCCGCGAGCCATGCGACTGCGGCTACCGGAAGGTTGGCGTAGAAGACAAGCCGCCAGTTGTCGAGACTGACCAGGGCTCCGCCGAGACTCGGACCTGTGGCAACCGCCAGCGCTCCGACACCGCTCCACAAGGCAACGATGTGAGATCGCCGCTGCGGCGGGTATGCGGCGAGGAGAAGCCCGAGGGACGCTGGCAGCAGGGCGGCTGCGCCTGCGCCCTCTATGACCCTTCCCGCAACGAGGAATGCCACGTCGGGTGCGATACCACAGATGGCTGAACCGGCGGAGAACACCGCCAACCCCGTCAGAAAGACGCGCTTGCGCCCAACGCCGTCCGCGATGCGTCCAGTTACCACGAGTAGGGCGCCGAAGACGATGGCATAGGCAGTTATCACCCATGCGAGGGTCGACGTACGATCTGCAGGGAACGAGCCTTCGATAGATGGAAACGCTATGTTGACTATGGAAAGATCAAGTGATGCCATGAAGACGCCGGCAGCGGTAACGGCGAACACGGCCCTCCTTGGCTCCGCGGCGCGGACGGATCTGAGTTCCTTGCCGAACCCGATGCACCTCACGGTTGAACCCTATCTTGTGGTCGGTGTGACTTCTCTTGGAGTTTCCGGGGGAACGCTCGGGCTATAATAGGTAAGTCGAATCGTAGAGGTGAGACGAAGTATCCGATCCGGGGACGTAGCTCAGTCGGCTAGAGCACCTGCTTTGCAAGCAGGGGGTCGTGGGTTCGAGTCCCATCGTCTCCACTCCACGCGTCGTAGTCGAACCCTCGACATCATGCACGCATGAGGGTTTGAGCGGGTGATTCTGCTGGTTGCTGTGTGACGTCGCCGTGTCAGGGGCCGAGCAGGGCGAGCGGGACGATGGCGATGCCGTCGGGGCGACGGTAGGCGACCGGGCCGGTGGTGATGACGATGTGGTCGATGACGTTT
>JAKCEB010000067.1:0-10308 GCA_021838305.1 Actinomycetes bacterium
TTCCTCGACGGGCGCCTCGACGACGTCATCGTGCGGGGCGGGGAGAACTTGTCGCCGGGCGAGATCGAGGGCGCCTTGATGGCCCACCCGGCAGTAGCTGAGGCTGCTGTGGTAGGGGTCCCGGATCGAGAGTGGGGCGAAGCTGTAGCGGCTGCCATTGTCTTGGAAGTCGGAGCGTCGGCAACGACAGAGGAGCTCCAAGCGTGGGTCAGGGAAAGACTTCGCTCGACAAAGGCCCCTACCGTCGTAGCATTTCGTTCAGAGTTGCCTTACAACGAGACAGGCAAGTTGCTCCGCCGGGTGATCCGCGACGAGCTCACAGCAGGCTGACGCTGTCGCCGGTTCTCAGGGGCGCCCCTCGGCGCCTAGTATGAGCCGAGTGCAGGGCGCTTAGCTCAGCTGGTAGAGCGCCGCGCTTACAACGCGGTGGTCGGGGGTTCGAGTCCCTCAGCGCCCACGAAACGAAACGAACCGAACGAACGAACAAGACGACCCCCGACCCCAAGCTCGATGCAGATCAGTCCATGTGGTCGTTCGGCGTCGATCGACTTGCAGGAGGCAGTTTAGCGGAGGACCTTGAAGGACCCGGAAGGGTGTTTGCAGGCGTATCCAAACGACACGAACGTCGCAGCTATGACGCCCTCGGTGAGCCCAGCGCGCCTCCATCGAGGTGCGCTTGCCGCAAGGCCGATCGCACTTAGGCCATGAGCGATGTCAACTAGAACGCCAGCACGCCACCATTGAGGCCATCTAGCGATCTCGACTCCCGCCTGAAGGGCGTGGCGCACACCTAAGATTCGCACCACTTTCAGTGACGACGGCTCCACCGGTGCACCGTAGATGTTTAATACCCGTCTCGGCGAGCTGAGCAACACACAAGCCCAACCGGCACGGATGAGCCCTATCGTCGGAAAGGGACGTGTCCTGGTGGCGATCACTGTCTGATCCCGCGCCTCATCGTCAGCGGTTGCGTCCAGCGAAGATCGATCGGTACGTCCGAACCTTCACCTCAAGCGTGCGGCCAGCAGCCTCTGCAAAGGTGCGCGCAGTTCGGGGAAGAGTTTCGAGAAAGCTCGGGTCCATGAAACCTCCGGCCTTTGAATCAAAGATTCCATGTGCGCCATAGTCTTTTGATTCATCTGCTGGGCCGTATAGGTTGACCGGTCTGTTCGGCGTGATCTGCTCGTTCGTAAGTTGCGTCTCCCATGCTCCGAGCGCCGCGAACTGATTGCCTAGTTCCGGGAACAGGCGTCCGGCGAGGACAAGGATCTTGTTCCACGAGCCAACGACGCGGCTGGGCTTACCGTCGAGGGCGGCCGCAAGAATGAACTTGGCCGGGATCTCAGGCTGGTAGATCGGTGGCACAGGCTGGGGGTGCTTCGTTAGCGTCGTTTCGCACCAGTCGAACTGTGGCGTGTTGACGGCCGGTAGGTGGACCATGGAAATTTGTACGTGGCTTCCCTCGTGTAGCAGCTCAGCTCGCGTCGATTCGAAGAAGCCACGGCACGCAAACTTCGACGAGCAGTAGGCAGATTGCAATGGAATGCCGATGAACGCAAGCGCGGAGCCAACGTTGACGATTGCACCCCGATCACGCGGACGCATCCGCGACAGGGCTGCCGTAGTGCCCCAAACTTGCCCGAGAAAGGTCACCTCGACGGCTCTTGCGAAGTCCGACGGCTTGACGTCCCAACATGGGGCGAAGACTGTTGTCATTGCGTTGTTGACCCATACATCGATTTCACCGAGTTCGGCTTCGACGCGGCCAGCAGCAGCGTCAACATCCTCGAAGCTGGCCACGTCCGTGGGGATTGCCAGTGCCTTGCCGCCTGCGGACTCGACATCCGAGGCAGCGCCCTGCAAACCCGTGCTGCCGCGTGCGAGCAAGGCTACGTCGAACCCGTTCTCGGCGAACATTCGTGCGGTTGCACGACCGACCCCTGCGGAGGCTCCTGTGATGACGGCTACCTTGCGCTCTGACATTTGCTCCTCCTTGGAGATAAAGCTATTGGTCCCAGCTCGTCAGTCGCTGCATGTCTAAGGGAGCTTTTGCCACGAGACCATGCGCTGAGAACATGCTCGGTGAAGGACGCCTCTACCAAACCGAGAGCCCGAGCGCCGAAAAGGACTTCGCCCGCCTGGGAGGGTTCCGATTCCAGAAAGCCGCCGACAAGGTCATCGACAGCGATGTATTGATGAATCCTGTCGGCGTCTACGTGAACGTCGTAGAACCTGCGTCCACCTTCTCCAACGCCCAAAGATTCGAGCCAGGCACTGTAGCGGCGCATCGGAACGACGGAGTTCATTTCGAAGCCGGCAAGATGACCTACGAGTGCTCCGCGCAACCGGCGCTGCAAACCGAACATGGATATCAGATTCGTTGTTGCCAGCGTGACGGCGGGGAGCAGATCGACGTAAAAACCGTAAGAGGAGTCGAGGTCGAGAGACGCGACGGTGTCGGCGAAAAGCGAGGAATGCATCTCTGCGACAGCGCCTTTGCCATATTCGTCATTCTGGATGGCAACCATGGCGGCTTTCGCCCGCCCATGGAGTCTGGGTATTGCCCAGGTGTGGGGATCGGCTTCCTTCAGTTGGTAGCCGGAGCGGTGTACCGCCAGTTCCCTGGCATGAAACATCGTGCCGTGATCGGTGACCCACCTGGACAGGGACGGACCACCAGCAGATCGTGTCATGTCCCAGAGAGCGCCAGCAACCTCGTCGACGTCTGTCTTACCACGAGGCAGCTCCGCTCGAATCTGAGCTTCGAATAGTCCTGCCAGATGGTTGCTGAGCGCGAGGACCGAGGGCTCCCACTCCCAGCCGTCGTCTACGCCGGGTAGACCTTGATAGTGAAGCTCGTAGCAGCAATACAGTGCTAGCTGAAGGTCATCCGAGGTCAGATCAACGCGCAAATCGGGGAGACGAAACCTCGACTCGCCGGGTGCATGTTGGAACATTTCGAAGAGCCGTTCCGTGATTGGTCCGCGGGCGGCGGGCAATGCGTGTCCTTCAAGGCGACACTCCGTCTTGCCACGTACGTGTTCGCGGGGTGGGGCCGCACACTGGATCATCCTGTTCCTCTCCTATACCGAGGTGGTTTCCTGCAGGGCGGCGAGGTAGCTCGCAGCCCAGTGATGTACGTCGCGTCGGCGGACTATCCGATTGAGGCGCCTCATATTTCGCATCTCCTCCGCCCGATCGCGGGTCAGACATGCACGCATGGCCTCTGTGATGTCGTCAATATCATGAGGGTTCACCAGCACCGCGCCCTTGAGTTCGGAGGCAGCTCCCGCGAACTCACTCAGGATCAGCTGTCCTCCCGCACCGTCGCGGGCAGCGACGTACTCCTTCGACACGAGGTTCATTCCGTCCCTGAGAGGGGTGACGAGCATCACGTCGGCGGCGAGGTACAGGGCGATCAGTTCGTCGTTCGACACGCTCTGATTGAGATAGTGGATAGCTGGATGACCAACCGAGGAGAATTGTCCGTTGACCTGGCCCACCAACTGCTCGAGGTGGTGACGTTCCTCCTGGTAGAGGGGGTCTAGCTCCCGGCTCGGGACTGCTATCTGGACGATGACATGGTTGCCGGCGCGCAAAATCCCCTCAGAGAACAGCTTGCCAGCCGCAACCATGCGTCGGTCGATTCCTTTTGTGTAGTCAAGTCGGTCAACTCCGAGAAAGACAATGTCGGGGCCTCCCAAGTCACTGCGTAGCTGGGCGGCTCTCGCGATAATTTGCGGTTGAGCGGCCTTGGCGGCGATCCCGCGTGAGTCTACGGATATCGGGAAAGCACCGACGGCCACCTGACGAGAATCGATCTCGACCACGGAGTCGCTACCGGTAGCAGCAGTTAGTTGCCTCGCAAGCCTGGCGAAGTTAGCCGCCGCACCCGGTACTTGGAAGCCGATGAGATCGGCGCCAAGCAGCCCTTCAATGATCTCTCGTCTCCAAGGTAGCTGCATGAAAAGCTCCCGGGGGGGGAACGGGATGTGGAGGAAGAAGCCGATTCGGACATCCGGGCGCAGACTGCGCAACAATCCGGGTACCAACTGCAGCTGGTAATCGTGAACCCATACGGTGGCTCCAGGCGCTGCAACATCGGCAGCAATTTCGGCAAAGCGAACGTTGACTTCGCGGTACTGGTGCCACCAGTCCCTGTCGAAGGTCGGAGTCCTGATGGCGTCGTGGTACAAAGGCCACAGAGTGCCGTTGGAGAAACCGGTGTAGAAGCCGTCGCACTCTGAGTCACTAAGGCTGACTGACCTAAGACCGATCCCATTGACCGTGTCGGGGATGATGCCGGGATCGCAATCGCCTCCCGGCCACCCGACCCAGATCCCATGGCGCTCGCGGAGGACGGGGGTCAGGGCCGAAACAAGCCCTCCCGGGCTTGGAGGCCAAGAACCCCCGTCCGACCGCTCGGGCTGTCGTACCGGAAGCCGATTCGCCACGACCACGAAGCTCGAGCGTCCACCGCACGAGTTCCCCGTGTCGGTCAAATCGAACAGTGGACGCTCAAGCAGATGAAGCTACCGCCTCGTGGAGCGGCTACCACCGGTAGAAGCGATGCCTGCCCGCGCCCTCGCCTCTCCCGATCGCGAAACCGACCAGCCAGAGCGCCAGCAGCACCAACGCCAAGATCCAGAGGAGGTGCACAGCAAAACCAGCTCCTGCGACGATTAGAACGATTAGCAAAGCTAGCAACAACAACATCGAAAACCACCTTTCGAGGGTCTAGAGAATTAGTATCCGACTCTGCCGCAACCTACAGGTGCATGTTCTCCTGTTCGACTATCCGTCCGCCGCCACTATCGACGACAGTGCGGCTGCGCCGTGAGCCGGAGGAGACTGCGGCGACAATCCAGATCACTGCGCCAACCGCTCCGACGGCCATCAAAATTATTCCGACTGTATGGACATTGAAGCCGTGTTGGTTGGGGCTAACAGTGAGCGCAAAGTCAAGCACGGCCCCGACTGCGAACACGATCATGCTCACTACGATTCCGCTTCCGGTCACCATCTGATCACTCCTCTCCTAGTTCCTACGAGATGGATCTTCCCCACATTGGTCAAGGGTCAAACGAATCCGGCCTGGGATGCCTGGATCCCGTCGCCAACAAGCCGATCTCCGATGTCGGCGTTCCTTCGAGTGGCAGACGAATTCGAGTGGCAGACGAAGGGGTACCTGTGTGGACCTCGCTAAGGCGGGGTACATCTGATCTAGGCGGCCAACGAGGTCCGGCGTGAACGCGAAGAAAGAGGATGTTACACGTAGGAGTACGCGAGTCAACCGGTGGCGCAGAAGTCGAGCGTCGAAGGAGGCCGTGTCTCCAGGAGAAAGCAGAGGATCCAGCCGGACATTCCGTCCCTGGCCGCCAGCTCTAGCCGTACCCGCTTCTCGTGGCATGGTGGATGCAGCCGGCGACACAAGGCACATGTGACAAAAGTCCAAGTTCGAATCTGACGTAGTGCGGTATGTTCGACCTAGCTAGCCAGAAGACATTCGAATGCGGGTCTATCTGCTCAGCGAGCGTCTTGCGCCATCCCAGCCCTTGGTGGCGCCGCGTAGAGCACATCGTGTCATGTCACAGCGCCACACGAGTTGCGAGTGCGTCTTGAAGACCGACCGAACACCAAAAACTGCAAAGGACTTATTGAGTGATTTCTCATAATGCCAACCGAACGAATGGGTGGCGGACACCGGCCGCGATCGGCTTCCTACTCGTAGGTGCTGGCCTCATGTCAATTGACAATCTGAAAGCCTTCGACGTGGGAGTTTGTCTATCAGGGCTCGTTGCCTTAGTCGTGTGGGGGAACTCGAAGAGGTCCCATGACCCCATCTCCGTCTCAGGCATCTCAGGCGGCGTGCGACAAGGGACAGGCCTTCGATCCCTCATATCGGGAAGCGTGAATCCACTCGAGTTGATCCTGTATCTCTCGCCGGTGTTATTGCTGAGCGTCGCCTATCCGCTTGCAAGCGCCCGTATCGCACATGACACCGTTGGTGGTGTCCCTCTGACGACGATGCTGCTCGGCGCGTCCGTGACGGTCCCATGGCTGACGCAGGCGGTCTGCCTACCTTTATATCGGGCGTTAGCAGTACAAATCGAGGACGGAGACACGACGAAGCTTCGCGCCAAACTATGTGAAGTCTGGCCGTCGGCGTATGGACGAAGTGTCCCGACAATCTTGTTGTTTGCTATACCGGTAGAGGCCACTGCGGGGTGGTCCTTGACGGCCATTGGCGTCTATCTGGCACTATGCCTTCTATATGTAGCGTTTGCTCAATCGCTTATTTTCAGCATCGTCTCGCGGAACAGGTGGCTCTGGGCGAGTGCGTGGGCTGCGTTGGCAGTTACACTCCTCCTTGCACCGGCTCTGTGGTTCCTGCCACCGGTGGCGGCCCTAGCGACACAGTTGATTCCACTTCGAAAGTACCTGCACCGCATGACCAGGCCGGTCTCGCTCGGGAGAAGGGAAGTCATGGCGGACCTCGCTCGAGGCCTTCTTCTCGGCTCGGTTCTTTGGTGTGACAAGCTTTTGCTGTTTGTGAAAAGCGGAAGCCACTTCGCGGTAGTAGCAGTGTTCCTCGGCCTTCTGCCGGCGGTCCTAGCTTACAACTACTACTTCGTACGGTTGGCGCCTCGCTTCGATACACGCGTAAAGGAGCTCAGAGCTGCCATGGAGAACGAAAGCAGCGCACAGTTGGCCGAGCGATCAGCGTCCGTCTGGCAATACGTGGCGTACTCCATGAAGAGGACTGGACTCGCAGCGGCAGTCCTTGTCGTGCTTGTTACCGCAGTCTCTGGGGTCATGTCTCCTAAGTCGATGGCGGTCGTGTCCACCGTAGCGATTGCCTCGTGGTTGTTCATGATGACAACGCTGGCTTGCTACAAACTCGATTACATCGGACGAAAATCAATAGCACAGGCTTACAGCGCCATCCACCTCGCGGGCTGCATCCTTGTGTTCTCCTTGGTGAGTTTCGGGCCCGGACTCTATGAATGGCTGATCGCGATGGAGGTCGTCCTGTTTGCCTCTGCGAGCTACAGCGTGAGCGTCCAGTGGCGTTTATCCGAATACAACTTGTTCTGGCGTCACGCCACAGCCTGGTAGAGAGGAATCACAGACAGATGTCAAGCAGAAGCCGCCTGAGGCGGAGGCCTTCCTCCGAGAGCCTTCAGCCTGAGGCGGGCCGCCCGTTGGCCGCCGTTCAAGCCAGTCCAGGTCAGGTTGTGGGAGGGGACTCCCTTCGTGAGGAAGTCGACGTGGCGATCGTCGCAGAATCGACGTATCCGTTCCTCAAAGGAGGAGTGTCGACCGTCATTCATGACATCGTCACCGGAAACCAGGACCTCACATTCGGGATTATCCATATAACATGGGATTCCAAGTCGGCGCATGAGGACTTGTACGGCATGCCATGGAATGTGAAGTGGGTTCATCCTGTGTATCTGAGCATGCAGGAGCATCTCGATGACTTCGTCCACGTCAAGCCTGGTCCATCGACGCTTCGCTCGTCGGCGCGGCGGCGGCTCTCGATCAGGTTATTCGACGCCCTAGAGGCGGTAGCGTCCGGCGACGTTGAGCCGATGTGGCGTCTGTACGACGAAGGGATGAACCCTCGGACGCGGAACTATTTCTTGTGGTCGCTACTCGGCACGAGAGAGTTCATGACGGTCGCCAGTTCCAGACTCGAAAGCCTTGGTCTACCACTTGTCGAGATGTTCTGGCTTCTGCGTGAGTTCTTTTCTCTGTCCTTTGCCATCCTGTCTGAAGACGTCCCAAAGGCCCGGGTGTATCACGCGCACACAACCGGGTACGCGGCTCTTCTCGGCGCTGTAGGTGCTCGACAGAACGGGAGGAAGTTTGTATTGACCGAGCATAACCTCTATGTTCGCGACACTGTCAATATGCTGCTCGACCGCAGCATGGCGTTAGCGCTCAGCGAGCGGGACTGGCGGGAATTCGACGTTGGAGCCCCTGCCCGGATGTGGATGGCATGGTGGATCGAGATGGGGCGATTCTGCTATCCCTCCGCCGAGTTGATCACTTACCTGTATCCGGCGGCTATTACCGAGGCGGTGGACTTAGGAGCCCCGCCCGAGCGGTCGGTCATCATCCCCAACGGGATGAGAATCTCGGACTTCGACGATGCCCATCAAAAGCGTCGCACTGTGATCGAGGAGATCGAAAAGGGCGGAGATCGAACGTGGAGGCTTGTCTACATCGCTCGCATAGTTCCTATCAAGGGCTTGTCCGACCTCATCAGCAGCATCGACCTTCTCGTCAAGAAGGGAGTTACAAATTTCACTCTGGATATCCTCGGGCCGACCGACCATCATCCGGACTACTACATGCTCTGTCGTGAGAAGGCCCGAACCCTAGGGATTGAAGACTATCTCAGCTTTCGAGGGACCGTCAACGTGCGAGAGCTACTCGGAAACTACGATCTGCTTGTGCTGCCGAGCTACAACGAGGGTCAACCGATTGTCGTGCTCGAAGCGATGACCGCCGGTATCCCAGTCCTGGGTACGAATGTCGGCGGAATGGCGCAGCTCATTTCGGATCCGCTGACCACGCCGGGTGGTCGGACATGTGGGCCGTGCGGAATCCTTGTCAATCCTGACTACATCGTCGGGATGGCGGATGCACTCGAGGCGATGATGAACTCCTCCGCGTCTTACCGCAAGTACGCTGACGAGGCCCGCGCGAGGGTAGTGAACTTCTTTCAGATTGACGATGTGATGGGTTCCTACAATCGACTGTACAAGGAGCTCGGTGAAATACCAGGAAACGAACTTGAGGGTCCTGCAGATCGGGTCACCGACGTAATCGACTTGACTGATACGTCGCGTAATGAACGTGCGGCGCAGCGACACATAACTCAGCAGACCCGGCTGCGTTGATTCTAGACGTCCGGTAACAGACGAGGTCTAGGAACCTCGCACCGGCGGTAACGTGCTGTGTGGTCGCGATGCCGTTGTCTATAGTGAATCGGTGCATCGAGCCACCGCGGTATCACTCGTCACGATCAGTGCCGTACTTGCCGGCGTTAGGGCACCGTCAGTCAGCAGACGCACGCTCCCCGCTGTCGCAGCTAGGAAGTCCCCTGAAATGCCGGGAGTTTCAGTGGATTACACAACGGCCGTCACATGCTCAGAGCGATCTCTTCTCCCGGCATATTTCTATCCTGGATCAAGCTGGCAGACGGCACTCAGTACTGCGTCGGCAGGCTCTTCGATTATTGTCAACCCGTCGAATGGTCCGGGCGGCGCGCCGGACGCGAACTACGTGCAAACGGTCAACGATGCCAAGGCGGCCGGCGTGGTCCTATGGGGTTATATCAATACGTTTTACGCGACTTCCCCGCTCTCATCGTTGAGCATCCAAATAGCCGACTACCGGAACTGGTACGGCATTACGAACATCTTCTTCGACGATGCTTCGAGTAGCGCCTCTCAGATCGGCTACTACGCAGCTGCGGGTCAGGCCGTTCGTGCCGAAGACCCGGGTGCATCGGTGATGCTCAATCCGGGAGCCTACCCGGATCCTGCGTACGCAGCCCTCGGTGACACCCTCGTAGTGTTTGAAGGTAGCTATGCGTCCTTCTTGGCGGATCGACCACCATCGTGGGTTGCTAGTGAACCATCGAGCATGTTCGCAAGTCTTGTGTCGGCGGTCCCTGCGACGGATGTGACGTCTGCGCTCGCGCTCTCTCGCCAGCGCAATAACGGCTACATCTATTTCACGGACCATGTCGACGTCCCGACGCTCTACCAGCAACTTCCCAGTTACTGGTCGACCGAGGTCTCGGACATCACAAACTACTGCGAAGCGTCACCTCCTGGATCAGGATCAGGAGCAGGCGCCGCTTCTGGAGCAGGCGCCGCTTCTGGAGCAGGCGCGGCTCAGGGATCCGGTGCAACGTCAGTTTCGGGTGGGTCTCAAGGGCCGGCGAGTACCAGTGCGGGATACCGCTTGGTTGGGGCTGATGGTGGTGTGTTCAGTTTTGGTGACGCGGGGTTTTATGGGTCTGCTGGGGGGATGCGGTTGAATTCGCGGGTGGTTGGGATCGCGGCGACGCCTGATGGGCGGGGTTATTGGTTGGTTGGGGCTGATGGTGGTGTGTTCAGTTTTGGTGACGCGGGGTTTTATGGGTCTGCTGGGGGGATGCGGTTGAATTCGCGGGTGGTTGGGATCGCGGCGACGCCTGATGGGCGGGGTTATTGGTTGGTTGGGGCTGATGGTGGTGTGTTCAGTTTTGGTGACGCGGGGTTTTATGGGTCTGCTGGGGGGATGCGG
>JAKCEB010000067.1:10318-12728 GCA_021838305.1 Actinomycetes bacterium
GTTGAATTCGCGGGTGGTTGGGATCGCGGCGACGCCTGATGGGCGGGGTTATTGGTTGGTTGGGGCTGATGGTGGTGTGTTCAGTTTTGGTGACGCGGGGTTTTATGGGTCTGCTGGGGGGATGCGGATGAACGCGCCGGTCGTCGGGGCGGGCTAAACGCCTCAGCGCAACCAGTCCGTCGACGAACACGCGTAGACGAACAACGCAGCAGGGGCTTGCGAGCCCTGATAAAAACATCCATCAGCGCGGTAGGTTCAAGATATGACACAAGGTCACGGGGCGTGGGTCCGCTATGGCGATCCGCTGTCAAACGATGAGATCGAGTTCGCAGCCGAACATTACGAAGTGGCGGTCCTCCAGCCGTGGGAAGTGGAGGCGGCGGAGAGACTGAAGGCTGCCCGAGCTGACATGACTGTCATTTGCTACAAGTGTTTGTCATCATCGCGCAGCTACGAACGAGGTCCGATCTATACGTCCGGCGTCAGCTATGTGGAGGCAGAGGAGTCGGGAGAGCATTGGTTCGCTCATCGGACGAATGGTGAGCGGATTGAGTGGGCGCATTATCCTGGACACTGGCAGATGGCTGTCTGGGACGATGAGTATTGCGAACGTTGGTGCGACAACGTCGCAGACGAGATGGAGAGCGGGCCGTGGGATGGGGTTATGGCCGACAACGACGTCTTCGATGACTACTACGGGTTGCGGACGCCGATCGAAGGTGAGCGCAGCATGGTGGATTTACGGAGGGCGCTTGATCGGTTGATCCCGACGGCAGGTGCCCGGCTGAACGCGATCGGCAAGATCTTGGTTCCGAATATCGCGGAGTCCCGCCGGGAGCGAGGTCGATGGGCGCGTCACAGCGCGTTTGGTGGTGGTTTCGAGGAGGTGTGGCTTGCGTATGGGCCCGACGACTACTTCGATCCTGAAACCTGCGTTGCCCAAGCCGAGGAGATCCGAGGGCCTAGCATCAGGATCCTGCGCACAGCATCTGACGGATTTGATTCGCATCGCAACTCGCGGCCATGTGGGTGTTCTTGGGAAGCGATCCCGGTACCTTCACGGCGACAGCTCATGACGGCTATTCGGTTACTCCTTACGTGCCAGAGCTGAGCGCCGACCTAGGTGAGCCATTGGAGGATCCACGACAGCGAGGAAATGGCTGGTCTCGAAGATTCACCGGGGGTTGGGCCGCGGTCAATCTCAACTCGTCACGCCGGCGGAAGGTGACCTTCCGAGTTCCTGCGGGACTTCGCGACATGACCGGCGCTCCCGTCGCGACCACGCTCACCCTTGACCCCCATAACGGAGCTGTCTTTCTGGCGTGACGCTCTTCGAGTTTCTGGCGCGACCGTCCACGCGGCGGGGTCGAGGTTACCGGTAAGTGCGGCGTCAGCTACATCTCGGAGGCGGAGGTTATTCTCCCTCGCGTAGCGACGTAGCCGTACGAAGGCTTCGTCGGGCTCAATCTTGGCCCGCTCGGCAATGACGCCTTTCGCCTGCTCAATGGCGATGCGACTTCTAAGCGCCTTCGTCAGCTGGTTGTTGATGCGCATACCTCGATCGAGGGCTCGGTGCTGAATAATGCTGATCGCGGCGAGATCCGCTAAAGCTTGTGCTACAGCGGCGTCACCGTCGGAGAGGACCTGCTCGGTCGTGCTGAAAAGGGTTAGGGTCCCGATATTTTCCGCGCCCAACCGCAACGGAACGACCATCACCGAACGCACACCTGCCTCCAGCGCAGCTTCTGCGAAACGAGGCCACATCGTCACCGTGGATTCCCGGTCGATTCGATGGATCCCGGCGATCCCTGTACGGCACGTATCGAGGCAAGGACCTTCCTGGCGCTGCACCTCGAAGAGTTGGAGCACGCGTGCGTCCTCGCTCGAAGAGGCAACGAGTTGAAGCTCGTCGGCCGACCTGGCGAACATAACCGCGCATGTTGATATTCCATGGAGATTGACGCATTGGCGTACAAGACGGGTCAGCATTCCAACTACATCGAATTCGTCCCGCAGGGCGTCGCCGGCGGAAACGATTGCGGAACCGACGCTTTCTGTACGCTCAACCATACAAATACCTTCCTACCCCAAATGTGCTCCATACCTTTCGCACGGGAAAGTGGACCGGCGACGAGGGTTCACACTGACTTCGACGGAAGCTTCCTTCAAATGAGCGGGCCGACCGGCCTCGACGGAACGCGCGACTATTGGGTGGCTATGAACTACACACCAGCGCAGCTCGCCGACCGGGAGAGCATACGTGACGCTGTCCTTCGATACTGCCGTGGTGTTGACCGTTTGGATGCCGAGCTGATGAAGTCAGCGTACTGGCCGGACGCGATCGACGAGCATGGCGCGTTCAGCGGGAACGCCCACGAGTTCGCCGATTACTGCATGATCGCGCATCTCA
>JAKCEB010000068.1 GCA_021838305.1 Actinomycetes bacterium
CAACTTCGACCGGGAACCGTTCATCCCCGATCCGACCTCGGCCTCCACCCTCACCACCCGATGTCCGGCCTTCGCCGCCCACTCCAACAGTCCCGCCACCTGACGATCCACATCGGCGCGCTGGTCATGCGAAGACACCCGCGCGTACAGCCCGAAAGTGTCCCCGAAAACGCCACCGGCAGAGTCGGGCGACACCAACACTGCCCGCTCGTTGACCCGCACAGCAGATACCGGCAGGCTCCCGTTCCGAAACCATCGGCACGCGGTCTACGGACGGACACCCTGAAACCTCGCCCACTCCGTCAAGTTCACCCCGCCATCGCAGCACTCGAACGTTCGTACGCTCGGTATCACTCACTTATCCAGCAGCTGTTCCCAACCCCTTACAGGACACCGGGGGCGAGGTCTTTGGGGGGATGCCCCGTTTCCCCGAGGCGAGAAGCGGACCCGACGATCGGCGGCCTACG
Source organism: Actinomycetes bacterium (assembly GCA_021838305.1). Lineage (GTDB taxonomy): Bacteria > Actinomycetota > Acidimicrobiia > Acidimicrobiales > Palsa-688 > JAJZAM01. Next base: position 468 of record JAKCEB010000068.1, read on the forward strand.
AACCTCGAAAGAGGTGCGGTATGAGTCATGTCATTGAAACACACTCAGTTGACCGGCACCGCGACAGGGTAAGGTGATGTCAACGAAAGGGGGTAGACATGGCAGACAAGTCTCCCCGCAAGGCGATATCCAAGAAGCCCTCGAAGTCGCTCAAAGAAAAGCGCCGCGAGAAGAAGGACAAGGAAGACACTCGGCGACGGATCACATGAGGACAAGCGACTCGGGACTGCCGCCTGAATCTGGATCGTGGGCCAAGTTGTGACAGACGAGTCGCCTGTCATGTGTCGAGTAGACGGATGCGGCCGCCGCGCCGCTTCGGTGGTCAGAGACGAGTTGCCCGGGCCGATCCAGCTGTGTGCTACTCATACCGAGGACTTCCGCATGAACGGCGCCGCTTGGACGGTCACTTGGAATGCTGACGGGTCCCGTCCGATCTCCGTTCAAGCTGCTCCTCCTGCTCTGGTTGGCCGAAGCTCGTCGCCTAGCGCGGGCGGTCCCGATCTGAGGGCGTCCGGCTGGGCAAAGCTGAAGACCCGTCTTTGGGAGCGGCGGGAACCCGGGCCCTAGTTCCAAGCCAGCCGTCTGCACCCCAGGAGAAACTGAACGATCAAGCCCCAGCGGCCACCGCATCCGATCATTCGTCAAGTGCAGCAGGATCGGCATTGGTCCCAGCGAGTCGGAGCAATCGCACGTATCCCTATCGGGGTGTGGGATGCCGTTGTCGTCCAGCTCGGGCGAGGTCGCCCCAATCTCGGAGGCAGATCGGCGGCTCCGATGGGAACCCCAAGTGCAGACGGCCCGCTCAGCGCAGTGGAAGGCGTTGACCGGCTACAAGTCAGGTAGTGTTTGAGCCGACGGCGCTGACGGTCCATCCCATTTGCGGTCGTGCCCGGCCTCTAGGTCTTCGATGCTCGGCGTGCAGCGAACTTCGCCGCCTTGCGCCGTTTGCGCTCGGCCACATCGTCACGGGCGTTGTGTGTTTTTGATGAGGCGAGCTCGAGCCTCATGCGCAGCCAGGCATCCAAGCGGTCCGGTTGGAGTTGTGGGTCGGCGAGGGCGGCCGCGATAGCGCATCCCGATTCGCCCGAGTGCGAGCAATTCGGGTACCTGCAGTTATCGGCTATCGCTTCGATATCACCGAACGCCTGCTCCACGCCGTCGCCCGCTCCGAGTATTGAAAGCGCTCGTATTCCTGGAGTGTCGATCAGAAGACCGCCTTGGGGAAGCACCACAAGTTCACGGTGACTTGTCGTGTGGCGTCCGCTGCCGTCGCCACGTACCGCACCGGTCGCCGCGATGTCAGCACCCGCCAGCCGGTTGGTCAACGTCGACTTTCCTGCCCCGGACAGGCCTAGCAACGCCACGGTGCGACCCGGCATGAGATAGGGCTCCAACGAGAGCACGCCGTCAGCAGTCGTGGAGCTGACCACCACGACGCTGACTCCTCTGGCCACTGTCTTGGCCAAGTTCACAGCGTCGGTCACCCTTTGTATCGGGGCCGCGTCGGACTTGGTGATGACAACCACAGGGGTGGCGCCGCTTTGCCACGCCAGGGCCAGGAACCGCTCGAGATGACGAACGCCAAGGCTCCCGTCGAGTGCGTCGCAGACGAACACCGTGTCGATGTTCGCGGCCACGACCTTCGTCCCGGCACTCTTCGCAGGACGAGTTCGGCGGAACTCGGCACGACGAGGGAGCACGGCCGCAATTCGCGCCGTCCCGTCGGCTGCGGATCCTGCGACACAAACCCAGTCGCCGACCGCCACCTCGACGTCCCGTTCCGTGACGATCCGGACTTTGGCAGACCCTGTCATGACAGTGCACGCGCCGCGGTCCACCCTCGACACGCGCGCCGGCCACAGGACCGGGTCGCTAAGACCAGCCAGCGCGGAGTTCCAGCGCTCATCCCATCCGAGAGCGGTCAGGCCCGAAGAGCCCGCGGTAGCGGCGACGATCAACTCCTTCTCGATCTGATAGTCACCATTGTCCCACCGTTGTAGCCCAACCGCAGCGGGTTCCTCTGGGCACGCTCTGGCGTGGGGGACATTGCCGGAGGCCGATCGCGCGAGAGAGGTCTTCGACAAATTGCATCAGCTGATCGGTCTCTGTACTGCAGACGGTCGGAATCGCCCAAGGATGACGAAACGAGAGAAGGTTGTCGCACTTGTCACACTTGTCACACTTGTCACCGATGTTGCCGTTCCGTCCGCGATGCCAGCGCAACCGCGCCTGGGTCTATGGTGATGACTGCTGCAAGAAGCGGTTTCGCTCCTCGAAGCGCCCCGACCCTGGCGAACGTTGAGGCACACAGTTCGCCAAGGAGGATCGGTGCATACCACCCCAGATTTAGGCTTCGAGGACTACCGCGTCTTGGCCGGTCGAATTCGTGATGCCGGCCTGATGAAACGTCGGCCATCTTATTACGGGTGCAAGATCGTCCTCACCGTAGCCGCTTATGCAGCTGGGTGGGCAAGCTTCGTGGCCGTCGGGAACTCGTGGGCAGCTTTGGGTGTCGCGACTGCCCTGGGGGTTCTGTTCACCCAAGTGGTCTTCCTCGCACACGACGCCGGGCATTTGCAGGTCAGCGGTTCCCACCGGGTCAACCGCCTGGTCGGGCTGTTCGTCGCGGATGCCTTGACCGGGCTCAGTTTCGATTGGTGGGTGCCAAAGCACAATGCCCACCACGCGCATCCCAACCAGATCGATCGGGATCCTGACATCGGGGCCGGAGCTGTGGCCTTTGCGTTTACGCCGGACCTCGCCGCTGCCCCCTCGGTCGACGGCTCTCGAGGGAGAATTCGGCTGCTTGCGCGCTGGCAGGCGTGGCTGTTCTTCCCACTTCTTCTGTTGGAGGGGGTGGGCCTACACATAACAAGCGTCGACGCGCTCGTCCGGCGTCGTAATCGGTCAGCCGCCTTGGAAGGGGCGCTTCTGGTCGGACACGCAGCCGTGTACCTGAGCGCCGTGTTCTGGGTACTGTCTCCTGGCCGTGCGTTAGCGTTCATAGGCGTGCAGCAAGGAATCTTCGGCCTGTACCTGGGATGCACCTTCGCCCCTAACCATAAGGGAATGCCGATCCTCGACCGGGACGCGGAAATGAGCTTCCTGCGCCGCCAGGTGATCACGGCCCGTAACGTCAGGGGCGGTCGGTTTGTCTGCTTCGCCATGGGCGGCCTCAACTACCAGATCGAGCATCACCTCTTCCCAACTATGCCCCGACCCAATCTGGCCCGGGCGCAGACCATCGTCTCGGACTTTTGCTCGGACCACGGTCTGCCCTACAGACAAGATAGCCTTGGCGGCTCCTACCGCCTGGCCCTGCGTCACTTACACGCAGTCGCCAAAGGCCGGGACATCGCTATGGCTCACGGTTACTGAGCTGCAGGAGGCGCTTCTGCTCTCGAAACGCGACGCCGAGTTGCGTTTTGAGCGTGGCCTATTCAAATGCCGGTTCGATAACTTCGAAGGTGCTTACCTGGTACCCCTGGCGGCAACCCCGAGCGAAGCGGAGGGGCGCCAGTCCGGCCGGAGGCCGGGAGGACTTGATTGCTGCGGGACCAGTGATTTGCGGACCGGTGACTCGGCGGGTGGGGTGGCCGTGGTGGCCGTTCGATCCGGACGGTTGATGCCGAAGACCGTCAGAAATGGGCAGGATTTTCAAGTCATAAAAGTCTTGTACCAAAAAGTGCGTTTCATGAGCGAGGGGTGGTACACAACTTTTTCACCACAAAGATCGTGTACCAAAAAGTTCGGAAAAACGCACCAAATGGTCAGGCTCGTTCCTGCACGCGAAGATCCTGACCAAATTAAGCAGTTCCGGAGAGTCGCAGATGGATCTTCGAAGCTGGCCAGCGAGCGAGGCCTAACCCAAAGTAACGGATCCGTTACTATCGGGTAGGCTAGGAGAGTGCCTCGTATCGCTGCTCGCATGCTCGCAGACGCCCGCCGGGCCTCTGGGCTTTCGCAAGCTGAGCTCGCCGACCGTGCGGGAATACAGCGGACGGCACTAACCATGTACGAGACCGGCGCTCGGATACCCGGCGCTGACGTCTTCGTGAGGCTTATGACCGCGATCGGGGCACCGGTCTACTCGGGACGCGCCGGAACCAGAATTGACTGTTGGCGAAACAGCGAGGTGTTCGCGAGCCTCGCTACAGTGCTCGACGCTGTCCCTGCGAAGGCGCCCGGCCCGCTCCGCTACCCGGCCGAAGTCTGGCGGCGGAACGGATGAACTTCACGGATCGGGTAAAGCAGATACATGCTGCGCTCGAACAGCATGCCGTCAGCCACGCGTTCGGTGGCGCGATAGCGCTCATCTACGCCGTTGAGCATCCCCGCCTCACATACGACATTGACCTCAACATCGCGGTGGATACCGCCAGGGTGGAATCGGTCCTGAAGGCACTGCCCGCCGACCTGGCGTGGAGCGAAGCCGACAAGGACGCCGTCGTGCGCGACGGTCAGGTGCGTCTGCATTGGGGGGAGAACTTGCCGGTCGACTTGTTCTTCCCCCAGCACGAGTTCCACCGAGTGGTAGCAGCTCGCACCCGTGTCGTCACCTTCGACCGAGAGCCGCTGCCGGTCATATCGCCTACCGATCTGACCGTGTTCAAATCCTTGTTCAACCGGACCAAGGACTGGGCCGACATCGAAGCGATGCTGGAAGCCGGCTCTGTGGACACCGCCGATGCGCTTAGTTGGGTCCGGGTCATCGTGGGAGAGGACCACCCGAGCTTTGAAAGCCTGAGCCGGACCGTCGAGAGGTTCGACCGCAACGGGGAGGGCGGCACTGACGGTGACCCGAACGTGTGGAAGCGATAGCGGTGTGGCGGGGTAGCCCGTGAAATCAGGCCCTGGCTACCACGCGTAGTCCTCGGGCGCAGGGCGATGTCCCGGGAAGATCGCGTCGAGCGCTTTGAGCGTTTGTTCGTCGAGGGTGACTTCCAGGCAGCGCAAAGCACCTTCGAAGTGCTCCATCGTGCGGGGGCCGACTATCGGCGCTGTCACGCCCGGCCTGCTCAAAAGCCAAGCCAAAGCCACGGTGGACGGCTCCTCGCCGAGGGACTCGCATAGATCCTCGTATGCCTCCAGTTGCGCTCTCAAGGCGTCGGTGGCGTCCGCCCAGCGCTGGTTGCGTCGGCTTCCTTCGCGCTGCTTTTTGACTACCCCGCCGAGAAGGCCGCCTTGCAGCGGTGACCACGGGATGACACCAAGTCCGAAATCGGCTGCGGCGGGCAGCACCTCTAGCTCGATGTCGCGGGCGAGCAGGTTGTATAGGGACTGCTCGCTGACGAGCCCCATGAAGTTACGCTCGCGAGCGGCCCCCTGAGCTTTGGCTATGTGCCATCCGGCGAAGTTGGATGAGCCGACGTAGATGACCTTGCCTTGGCTGCGCAGCACGGCCATGGCTTCCCAGATCTCCTCCCATGGGGTGCGCCGATCGATGTGATGCATCTGATAGAGATCGATGTAGTCGGTCTGCAGTCGGCGCAGCGAAGCGTCGCAGGCCTTTCGAATGTTGAGTGCAGACAGTCTTCCCTCGTTCGGCCAGTCGCCCATTTCGCCGTACAGTTTGGTTGCTAGGACCGTCCGTTCTCGACGGCCGCCGCCCTGGCCAAACCAGCGTCCGACGATCTCTTCGGTCGCGCCGCGACCCTTCGAGCGACCGTATACGTTCGCAGTATCGAAGAAGTTGATTCCTACTTCGTGCGCTCGGTCCATGATTGCGAAGGATTGCGCTTCGTCGGTCTCGGGTCCGAAGTTCATGGTTCCTAGGCAGATCCGACTTACCCGCAGGCCGGTTCGACCTAAGTGTGTGAAGTTCATACGTGGCAACCTACCGGAAGGAGGACGCAAAACGCTCACCCCGGCTCGGGCGCACTATGTCGGGCGGATCTTTTTGTGACACCGACCGCGGCGCTCGAAGCTAGGACTAGGCGCAGTCGCGGTGTGGCAGTCGGGTTTTTGTTCGGCGACTTGGGGTTGAGGTTCGGCAACGGCCTAGCGGGGTAGCAGTCTTCGAGCGCATCGTTATCCGGGATCGAGGATTTGATATGACCTTTAAGCGTTGGAGAGCCGGAAGCGCTGCGAGCGTGGGATTGCTTGGCGCATTGGCGGTGGCAGGCTGCGGCTCAAGCGGTACTCACACCTCTGCACCAACCTCATCGCCAAAGTCGGCACCGACCGCATTGCATGCAGTCGAGGCGGCGTACACGACCACTATTGACACTAAGACTGTTAAGTTCGCGCTTACGGAGAATGTCGATGCGAAGAGCTCGTCGGGATCGAAAATCTCCCAGACGGTGACCGCGTCCGGGGCAGGAGATTTTGCGACGAACGCCTTCCAGGTGACAGTCAACGCTTCGAGTGGGGGCTCCGTCGAGGTTCTCGAAACGGGCGGGGTTGCCTACGTCCAGGTTCCGCCGGCATCGCGAGCCTCGGTACCGGGGAACAAGCCTTGGGTGAGCGTGAACTTGAATCAGGTCGATCAGGCTACCCTCGGCCGCTCCTTCTCTCAGATCACGTCGGCCAGCAACGACAGTCCCACCCAGGTTCTGTCCAACTTGAACGCAGTGTCGAACAATGTCACAAGGGTCGCCACACCCGTGCTTTCAGGCAAGCAGACTACTGAGTATGCGGCCACGATCGACTTGAACAAGGTTGCAGCCGAAGCCAAGGCAAAGTCGGGTGCTAAGGCTGCCCAAGCCGTCACCGCTGAGGAACAAGCCCTCGGTACTCACCTTGTGCCTGTGAAGTTGTGGGTGGGGGCGAACAACCTGCTCCGCCAGGTGGAGGAGCAAGTGCCGATTCCTGCGGCCAGCTCGGGGGCCACCAACGGTAGCGGGAGTGCCACGCTGACCATGACCTTCTCCAGTTACGGATCGCCGGTTAGCCTGACTCCACCGCCATCTTCGCAGGTGGCGAATATCACCGCGCAGGTAATCCAACAGGAGAACAACAGCGCCGGGTCAACTTCTACTTCTACTACCACGAACCAGAGCGGGTAGCGAAACGCTTACGGCGTCTTCCGGCTCGTAGCCGCTGCGACGAATCCGGTCGGACTCAGGGGCTGATCCTCGTCCTGGGTCGGATTCAAGGTAGGTCGAGGGGAAGCCCGGCGTAGTTCTCGGCGAGACCCCGAGCGCCTGCCTCGCTCGTCGTCACCCAGCGCAACTGCGAGAGTTGAAGCTCCGCGTCGAAGTCGTCACCGTAGCGGTGGAGCATGGTCGTCATCCACCAACTGAAGTGGGTGCAGCGCCAGACACGACGCAGCGCTGTGTCCGAATAGCTGCTGGCCAGCGCGCCGTCCCCCTTGCAGAGCAACATGGCGATGGCAGGCGCGAGCAGGGCGACGTCCGCTATTGCGAGGTTGAGTCCTTTGGCGCCTGTCGGCGGAACGATGTGGCCGGCATCGCCGGCGAGAAAGAGACGGCCGTGGCGCAGTGGCGAGGAAACGTGGCTTCGCATGGGCAGAATGGATTTCTCGGTAATAAGGCCCGGCGTGAGACGCCAGTCGCCTTCGCCATGGCCAAGCCGGCGTGCGAGGCATTCCCATATTCGATCGTCAGACCAGTTGGCGATGTCGTCGTCGGGGTCAACCTGGAGGTAGAGACGACTTACCTCGAGCGAACGCATCGAGTGCATCGCGAAGCCGTCAGGGTGCCATGCGTATATCAGTTCGTCGGTGGACGGAGCGACGTTTGCGAGCACTCCGAGCCAGGCAAATGGATAGGTCCGCTCCCAAGAGCGAAGCCCCGGTATCGCCTCCCGACTCGGACCGTAGAAGCCATCGCAGCCCACGACGACGTCAGCGTCGATTCGCCGCAGGTGTCCGTCCCTGTCGATGTAGGTGACTGATGGATGGTCGGTGTCGATGTCGTGGACTGCGGTATCGGAGACTTCGTAATCGATTGGCTGGCCGGCGCAGCGGCGTGTGGCGACAAGGTCCTTCTGGAGCTCGGTCTGCCCGTAAATCCAAACGCCGCGTCCGATCAGGTCTACGAAGTCGATATGGTGGCGCTCCCCCGGCCACTGGAGGTAGATCCCTCCGTGCTCCAGACCCTGCCTGCTGAGTCGCTCTCCGAGTCCGACCTGTCGGAGCAGGTCGACTACCGCGCTTTCGAGGACGCCGGCCCTTATGCGCGAGGTCACGTACTCCTCCGAGCGGCTCTCCACGACGACCGCCTCTATGCCCTCTGCGTCGAGGAGATGCGACAGCAGCAGTCCCGATGGGCCGGCGCCGATGATGGCCACCTGGGTGCGCATGCCGTGATGGTAGCCGGACATGCCGGTATTGGCTAGGTCCGTCTTCCACTCAGTGACAGCATGGAGCGACGGATACCCTGGGCGGCCACTTGTAGAGCCCCGATACTTGCCTGCTTGTCTCTTCGCAGGTTCGCAGTCACCATGCCGAGGGCGGCAATGACCTGATCGGAATGGTCCCGGACCGGAACGGCGATCGAGCAAGCGCCGAGTGTCATCTCCTCGTTCGTCTGCGCGTAGCCGTCGTGGATCACCCGAGCGAGTTCTCCTCGGAGCCGACTGGGGCTGACGACCGTGTACGGGGTGACTGGCTTCAGATCTGCCAGCACCATCTGCTGCAGTTCGAGCGGCGCATGAGCGAGCAACACTTTGCCGACCCCCGTCGAATAGAGCGGAAGCCGCGTCCCGACATTACTCACGACTGGCACCGAAGCGTGTCCCGCGACCCGGTCGAGGTACAAGGCATTCGGGCCGTCGAGGACGGCAATGTGAACGGTGGCGAGCGTTGCGGCGTAGATGTCATGCAGGAACGGCTCGGCTATCTCGCGTAACCCCGTGTTCACCGCCGCTAGGAGCCCGAGGTCCCAGAGCCTCCGGCCTATCTGGTAGGCGCCGCTGTCCGAACGGGTGAGCGCGCCCCACGCCAGAAGGTCCCGGACGAGCCGGTGTGCTGTCGGCAACGGAATGTCGGCGCGGCGTGCGATATCGCTCAGGCGCTGCGAGCGATGTCTGCTATCGAAGGTGTCGAGTACGGCGAGGATCCGGCCAGCGACGCTCGCCCCCGGTTTGGACGTGTTTCCTGCCATCACAGATAGTCTTTCACTCAGCGGAAGCCAACTGTGGCGCAGGCTAGCCTGGGTGCCTACCATTCCTGGCGTGGCGAACACTTCACCGTCAAGCGCAAAAGTTGCAAGTCAGGAGGCGATCAACGCCGAGATAGCCCTGATCGCCGACGGCTACGAGCGGGGCCCGCAACCAGAGTCACATCCCCGCCTTGACTACCCGCCTTATCGGAGCAGCGCGAAGCGCTGCCCGACGAACGATCTGTATCGAACAGACCCCGAGCTCATCGAGAGAACCGCTCCTGTCTTCGGTCAGCAAGATGTCGGGCCTTTCGACTCGGATTTGACCGTCCAGCATCTAGGTGCTCCGATCGGTGAGCGAATCGTCGTCACCGGGTGTGTGATCGACACGGACGGCCGTCCGATCGCAGGTCAACTCGTCGAAGTGTGGCAGGCTAACGCGGCCGGCCGCTACATCCATATCCGCGATCAGCACCCGGCTCCGCTCGACCCGAATTTCACGGGTGTCGGACGGTGTCTGACGGGGGCGGACGGCAGATACAGCTTCACGACCGTCAAACCGGGGCCGTATCCCTGGCGCAACCATCACAATGCCTGGCGGCCGGCGCATATCCACTTCTCGGTGTTCGGGCGGGCGTTCACCCAACGACTCATCACGCAGATGTACTTTCCCGGAGACCCCCTCTTCGACTACGACCCGATATTCCAGTCCGTCCTTGACCGCCGATCGCGGGAGCGAATCGTCGCGACCTACGACCACGATGTGAGTTCCCACGAGGAGCACACCGGGTACCGCTGGGACATCGTTGTCGGTAAAACCCCGATGGTGAACCCGTGATCGAGACCCCCGGCCAGACGATCGGTCCGTTCTTCGGATTCGCACTTCCATTCGCGGGTGATTCGCAGCTCGTCTCGCCCGGCCAGCCGAGTGCAGTGCAGTTCAGCGGGCTCGTCTTGGACGGGGACGGAGTTGCTGTCCCCGACGCATTGATCGAGATATGGCAGCCGGACCCCGACGGGCGTGTCGTGGCGAGGACGGGGTCCCTTCGCAGGGACGGCTTCACCTTCACCGGGTGGGGTCGCGCCGCAACCGACAACTCCGGCCGGTACTCCTTCTCGACGCTGCGACCGGGAGGCGAAGCGCCGTTCATCGCTGTGACCCTGTTCGCCCGCGGCCTGCTGCACCGTCTTTTCACCCGCGCTTACCTCCCCGGGTACCCCCCGGACAGGCTGCTGTCGGCGCTGCCTGAAGACCGGCGACGGACACTGATCGCGCGCGACGAAGGTTCGACCCTGATTTTCGACATCAAGTTGCAGGGAGCCGACGAGACCGTGTTTCTGGGATTCGACAGTTCAAGTGACTGATCCAATCGGTTATCCACTCGGCGCGTCAGGCGGCCGCATCCTGGGTACACTCACAGCGGTGCTTCGCGAACGACGAGCACGCTGGGGTGTCGCCGCTATCTGCATAGGTGTAGGCCAGGGACTGGCCGTGGTATTGGAGAATCTCGAATGATCGAACTGCCAACTGACCCTGACGCAGCGGTAAGCGACCTCAAGGATGGCTCGACGGTGCTTATCGGAGGCTTCGGGGAAGCCGGGCTTCCTTTCGCTCTCGTAGACGCGCTTGTGCGCTGCGACGCAGGGGACCTGACCGTCGTCAACAACAACGCCGGCAACGGCGACACGGGCCTCGCCGCACTCCTCGGTGCGGGGCGGGTACGGAAGATAATCTGCTCCTATCCCCGCCAGGTCGACTCGTGGATCTTCGACGGGTTGTACCTGGCCGGGAAGATCGAGCTGGAACTCGTACCCCAAGGCACCCTAGCCGAGCGCATCCGGGCTGGCGGGGCGGGGATCGGCGCTTTCTACACCCCGACGGGTGCCGGGACGCCGCTCGCCGCCGGAAAGGAGGTTCGAACCATTGAAGGCAGGCAGTACGTTCTCGAGTACCCGATCCATGGCGACGTCGCACTAATCAGGGCGCACCTGTCTGACGGGATGGGCAACCTCGTCTACCGCAAGACCGGCCGGAACTTCGGGCCGGTGATGGCTACCGCGGCGACTACGACCATCGTCGAGGTGGACCGGATTGTGGCGATCGGCTCCCTCGATCCCGAAATTGTTGTGACGCCCGGCATCTTCGTGGACCGGGTCGTCGTAGCCGAGCGGCGCAAGGTCGCTGCCGGCTTAGCCGGCCACGTCGGGGCGTCGGCATGAGCGGCTACCTCACCCGCTCGGAGATGGCGCAGATGGTCGCCCGCGACATCCCTGCCGGCTCGTATGTCAACCTCGGGATCGGCCAGCCGACCCTCGTGAGCGACTACCTGACAGCCGACCAGCATGTCGTCCTTCACACCGAGAACGGAATGTTGGGGATGGGCCCGCAGGCCGAAGGCGACGAAGTCGACCCGGACCTGGTCAACGCTGGCAAGATCGCGGTGACCGAGCTACCCGGCGCGGCCTACTTTCACCATGCGGATTCGTTCGCGATCATGCGCGGGGGCCATCTCGATATCTGCGTCATGGGCGCATTCCAGGTCTCTGCCGCCGGGGACCTTGCGAACTGGCATACCGGCGAACCCGACGCGATTCCCGCTGTGGGCGGCGCGATGGACCTGGCCGCCGGCGCGAAGGAAGTCTTCGTGATGATGACCCTTTTCACCAAGGACGGCACCCCAAAACTCGTGCCGAAATGCACCTACCCGCTCACGGGAGTGGGCTGTGTCAGCCGCGTCTACACCGAGCGGGCGGTGTTCCACCTGACGTCAAACGGGATAGTCGTCAAGGAAACCTTCGGAACATCCGTCGATGAGCTTGCCGAAAGCCTCGAGGTGGACGTCGTCGCTTGAGGCGTCTGGAACCGCACCCCACACCCAGGCGCCCGGTGACCCGGGATGGCCCAAGCTTGCCCTGTCAGCCCCGTCAGGCTGAGCGCCCGCCGAAGTTGAGCCAGCGCGTCTGCAGGGCGGCGTCCGGGCCGGGCTCGATTTTCGTGGCGAAACCGCCGGGACGTCGGATCGCCTCGTCCATCGGAGTCAGAAACTCCAAGGACTTCTCTACAGCATCCTGGTCGAGCTCCTCGTCCTGGCCTGTCGCCCGGGCGAGATCCCACGTGTGGTAGAGGGTGTCGCTGCAGAGCAGGCGGCTCACCACCGACTCGAAGGTTTGCTCGCCGAACATGCCGCCGC
>JAKCEB010000069.1 GCA_021838305.1 Actinomycetes bacterium
CCTTCTCCAAGAACGGCGGGTCGATGGCCGAACCGGGCGCAGTGTCGTGGCAGTTCGAGCGCAGAGGCGTCATATCCGTCGGACGTGCAGTCACCGAGGACGAGATCATGCTCGCCGCTCTCGACGCGGGCGCTCTCGACGTGGTCGACCTCGGCGACGAGTGGCAGGTCACGACCTCGCCGGCCGACATCAACACCGTACGCCAAGCCGTCGAGGACGCCGGGATAGCCGTCGTTTCTTCTGAGGTGACGCTTCTCGCCACGACCAGCGTCGAGCTTGCCAGCGAGGGCGACGCGAGAAAAGTGCTGCACCTCGTCGACGTGCTCGAGGATCACGACGACGTACAAAATGTGTACGCGAACTTCGACATACCAGATGAGATACTGAACCTGGTCGAAGCGTAGTATAGTCGAACTGGTGTTCGCTCTAGGCATAGACCCTGGTCTCTCGCGATGCGGCTACGGAGCGGTGCGTGGAGCGGGCAGCGACCTGGAGTGCGCTGCGTACGGGCATCTGACGACCCCGACGGACCTCCCTCTAGCCGAGCGCCTCGGCATCTTGCAGGGTGACCTGGAGGACCTGCTCGACGACCTGCGACCCGAGGTCGTCGTGGTGGAGCGCGTGCTGTTCCAGGTCAACGCGCGGACCGCCATGTCGGTCGGCCAAGCGAGCGGACTCGCCCTCGCCTGCGCAGCCCGCCGCGGCATTCCGGTCGCCCAGTACAGCCCGAACGAGGTGAAGCTCGCCGTCGCCGGCTACGGCAGCGCCGACAAGGTCGCGGTTCAAACGATGGTGGCGATGCTCCTCGGACTCCCGTCGCCGCCGCGTCCGGCGGACCGCGCCGACGCACTGGCATTGGCTGTCACGCACCTCGCAGGAGCCGGCCTTCGCGTCGCTGGAGCAGCGCTGCGATGATCGGATCGCTACGAGGGACGCTCGGCGAATACTCGATACGAAGCGCCGGGCCGATGGATGTCGTGGTCGACGTCCACGGCGTCGGCTACCGGGTGCTCATGGCCTCCTCGGCGGTTGCCGGTCTCGGAGCGGAGGGTTCTGACGTGTCGATCCACGTCCACACCCACGTACGCGAGGACGCTCTCGTGCTCTACGGTTTCGTCTCCAAGGCGGAGCGCGACTGCTTCGAGGCGCTCATATCCGTTAGGACCGTCGGGCCGGGGGTGGCGCTCGCGATGCTGTCCGTCCACTCGCCCGGGGCGCTCCGGCGGATCGTTTCGATCAAGGACGTCGACGCCCTGCGCCTCGTGCCGGGTATCGGAGCCAAGACCGCGGCGCGGCTCGTGATCGAGCTCGAGTCCAAGCTCGACGACTTCTACGACGTCGGCGGTTCAGACGGGCGCAGCGACGAGCAGCGCGTCGACGGCACTGCCGGCCGGCGGCCAACGGTGTCACTAACGTCCGTGCGAGAGGACGTTCGCAGCGCGCTGGCGTCTCTAGGCTACGGACCCGATGAGATCCGCTACGCCGAGTCGGTCGTAAGCATGGACGGTCCCGTCGCCGACGTGCTCAAGCTGGCGCTTCGAGAGCTGGCGGCGCGTCGATGACCGACAACGCCGATATCCGCCACGCCGGCCCGCCGAGGTGCTAGAGATGTCGACGACGTGAGGGAGGAAGGCGACATCCGCGAGGTCGCCCCGACCGCGGACCCGATCGAGTCCGCCGAGGAGGCAGGCCTTCGCCCTCGCCGGCTCGCGGACTTCGTCGGCCAGTCGGATCTCAAGGAGCACCTCGAGATCATGCTCGAAGCCGCCCGCCGCCGTGATCAGCCGGTCGACCACCTGCTCTTCGCCGGTCCGCCCGGCCTCGGCAAGACGAGCCTGGCGGGGATAGTCGCCAACGAGGTAGGCGCAAGCCTGCGGGTCACTTCCGGGCCTGCCCTGGTACGCGCAGGCGACCTCGCCGCTATTCTCACGAACCTGGTGGAAGGCGACGTCCTGTTCGTCGACGAGATACACCGCCTCGGCCGGGCGGTCGAAGAGATCCTCTACCCGGCAATGGAGGACTTCCAGATCGACGTGGTGCTCGGCAAAGGCCCGAGCGCGAGGAGCATCCGGATAGACCTGCCTCGCTTCACCCTCGTCGGGGCGACCACGAGAACCGGGCTCATCACCGGGCCGCTTCGCGACAGGTTCGGGTTCGTGGCTCGCATGGACTACTACAGCCACGGCGAGCTCCAGGCGATAGTCGACCGCTCCGCGTCCATCCTCGGCACCGAGATCGAGCCTTCCGGCTCCGCCGAGATAGCACGGCGCTCCCGTGGCACGCCGCGGATAGCGAACCGTCTGCTCAAAAGAGTGCGGGACTTCGCCGAGGTCCGCGCCCGCGGCACGGTCGACCTGGCTGTGGCTAGCGACGGGCTCGAACTTTTCGGTGTGGACGATCTCGGTTTGGACAAAGTAGACCGTGCGATCCTCGACGCCGTGTGCTCACGTTTCGGCGGTGGACCGGTCGGGCTTTCGACCCTGGCGGTCAGCGTCGGCGAGGAGACCGATACTGTCGAGGACGTGTACGAGCCGTTCCTTCTCCAGCTCGGGCTGCTCATGCGCACCCCGAGAGGTCGAGTTGCGATGCCGGCAGCTTGGCGCCACCTCGGGCTCGCAGTACCCGACGGGCGCACGCCGGAGGAGGCGAGCCTCTTTTGACCGTGACCGGCGGCGTCTCGCCGGGCGTGTAGCGGCCAGTCGTGGAGGTACCCGAATACCCGCTCCCCGAGTCGTCGATAGCGCAGGTCCCACTCGAGCCTCGTGACTCGGCCCGACTACTCGACGCGCTCGACCTCGGCGGCGCGCTCGACGACCGCCACGTGCGCGATCTTCCCTCCCTCGTCGAAGCTGGCGACGTCGTCGTGGTCAATAACAGCCGGGTCCTTCCAGCGCGCCTTCGCCTTAGAAGGCCGGGCGGCGCCAACGCCGAAGTCCTGCTCCTTGCCCCCGAACCCGGCGACGACCGGTCCTGGACGGCTTTGGTGCGACCGGGACGCAAGCTGGCCCCAGGTTGCCTTCTCGGCGACCCGGGAGAGGAGACCGAGGCTGTCGTCGAGGTCGGCGAACGCCTCGACGGCGGCCGACGACGGGTGAGACTCCTAGACGATCCCGCTGCGATCTTCGAGCGCTGCGGAGAGATGGCGCTGCCCCCTTACATCAAGGCGAGGCTCGCCGACCCGGAGCGCTACCAGACGGTCTACGCAACGCTGCCCGGCTCGGTCGCGGCTCCGACGGCGGGACTGCACCTCACCCGCGACGTGCTCGACGGCGTCGTGGCGCAAGGAGCGAGCCTGCACAGCGTCGATCTCGCGGTCGGCCTCGGAACTTTCAGGCCGGTTCGGGTGGCGCAAGCCGAGGATCACGACATGCACTCAGAGCGCTACAGCGTGCCGGAGGAGACGTGGCAGGCCTGCCTCGACGCCCGAAAGAGCGGAGGGCGCGTGCTTGCCGTCGGCACTACCACGGTCCGGGCGTTGGAAAGCGCCGGGGCGAGCGGGAAGCTGGCGGGGGAGAGCGGACTGTTCATCCGGCCCGGCTTCGAATGGTCGGTCACGGACGTGCTGCTCACCAACTTCCACCAGCCGCGCTCGACTTTGCTGGTGCTCATGGAGGCGTTTATGGGCCCCCGATGGCGCGACGTGTACGGCGAGGCGCTCCGGCGCGGCTACCGGTTCCTGTCCTTCGGAGACGCCATGATCACCGCGCGCCGGTGACGACGACGATGAAGAAGACGGTGATCGTATGAGGCCGGCCCGAATGGAGGTGCACTGCGTCGAGGGCAAAGCGCGGACCGGGACGGTCGAGCTGGCGAACGGGTCGTTCTCGACGCCGTGCTTCATGCCCGTCGGTACCCGTGGCGCCGTGAAGCTTCTCGACGCAGGCGACCTGGAGTCGATCGGCCCGGAGATCGTCCTCGCCAACACCTACCACCTGATGATGCGCCCCGGCGCCGAGACCGTCGAAGCACTCGGCGGAGTCGGGCGTTTCACGGGCTGGCCGGGCCTCACGCTGACCGACTCCGGCGGATTCCAGGTGTTCTCGCTACGCGGCCGGGTAGACGAGGGCGGGGTGAGTTTCAAGTCCGTCTACGACGGCAGCGGACACCGGTTCGACCCCGTGTCGGCCGTGCGGACCCAGGAGCGCCTCGGCGCGGACATCCAGATGGTGCTCGACCATTGCTGCGGCCTGCCCGCCCCCTTCGAGGTGGTACGCGCTGCGGCAGAACGCACCCTGGCGTGGGCGGCGATCGCACGCGACGCTCATCGCCGGGAGGACCAGAGCCTTTTCGGCATCGTCCAGGGCGGCGTGTCGGAGGAGCTTCGCGCCGAGAGCGCAGAGCGGACCGTGGCGATCGGCTTCGACGGCTACGCCATCGGCGGCCTGTCGGTGGGCGAATCGAGGGTGGAGATGCTCCAAGCGCTCGCAGCCTCGGTGCCCGGGCTTCCAGCCGACCGACCCCGCTACATGATGGGCGTCGGTGACCCGAGATCGCTCGTCGAGGCTGTAGCGCTCGGCGTCGACATGTTCGACTGCGTCGCCCCGACCCGGATGGCGAGACACGGGGTCGCTCTCGGCGAAAGCGGGCGTATCCGTCTGCGATCGCAGCGCTTCGCCCGTGACAGCGGGCCCCTCGACCCCAAATGTGGGTGCCCGGTGTGCGATCGTTACAGCGCAGGATACGTGAGGCACCTTCTGATCGTCGCCGAGCCCACCGCGGGCCGGCTCATAACCATTCACAACCTGCACTGGATGATGGGGTTCATGAGAAAAATTCGGGCGGCGATCGAAACAGCCACCCTCCACAGCCTGATCCGCGACACCAATGAAGCCTGGAGCGGTGATGGTCTGCGCTAATGTCCAGCGAGCCCGAAGGCGGGCCACTAACCGAGGGTTCTGATCGAAATGCACATCCTGCTCGCCTCGCTGCTGCAGAGCACGACCACGACAACAGTCGCAAAATCAACCTCTACGTCGGGGTCGCTGACCCCGTTCTTGGTGCTCATACTGATTTTCGGCGGCGCATACCTGCTGTTCATCCGGCCGCGCTCCAAGCGCGCACGCGCCCAGCAAGCGGCTGCCCGCCAAGTCGGCGTCGGTGACGCCGTGATGACCGCCGGCGGTATCTTCGGAACGGTCGTCGAGGTGACACCGGTGTCTGTTGCCGTGGAGGTTTCGCCCGGCGTGGTCATGACGTTCATCCCGCGGGCCGTGAGCGCCCGCCCCGCCTCCGCCGGCAGCCCGCCCCCGCCGGTAGGCGCTGGCGTGCCGGCCTACGAAGAGGCCGCCTACGACGAGCCCGCCTACGAAGAGCCCGACGACGACTCCGACTTCGAGGGTTCCGACGAGGACGACCTCGACGGCGACGAGGCCGGCTCCTACGACGGCGAAACTGGCGACGTAACCGGCGGCGAGCTGCGTGGCGATCAGTGGAGCGAGGGGACGGACCCGCCGGAGCATCCCGGGTCCCCCAGGAAGTGAGATGAGAAGGAGTCTGATCTGGTCGCTCCTGTTCGTGTTCGTGGTCGCCGCGGGCTCGATCACTGCGACCCTTCTCGCGGGCCACTCGATCCTGCTCGGGCTCGACCTGCGCGGAGGCGTCTCCGTGGTGCTGCAGCCTCAGGGGACCGCCAACTCGGCGGAGCTCAACCAGGCTGTCAGCATCATCGAGAGGCGCGTCAACGGTCTCGGCGTGAGCAACTCGAACGTCGCCCGCCAGGGTAGCGACGTCGTGATCGACCTTCCCGGGCTCAAGAACTCCCAGCAGGCGCTGGCCCAGCTCGGACAGACGGCCGTCTTGTATTTCCGACCGGTGGACTGCCTGATACCCGCCTACGTGGCGCCGGGCAAGTCGACCTCGACCACCACGACGACGCCCAAGTCGGCGTCCTCCACGACGGTTCCGCCCGCAAAGGCCTCGCCTGGCACCACGTCGTCGCCGGCAACGACCGCCCGCTCCGGGCTCGGGGTGAGCCAGCCTGCGCATCTCACGTCGGCTTTGCTCGCCACGGGATCGACGTCCACCTCGACCGCTACCCCGACCACGACTTCCACGGCTAAGTCGACCGCCACCACGACCAAGGCTTCGCCGGCCACCACGACAGCACCGACGACCACACCGACGCCGACCACCACCACGACCCTGCCCCCCGGGGCGGTCAACGCGACGACAGCCTGCTCGAGCACGAACCCGTCCTCGATCCCCACCACTACGCCTGCGCAGGACGTCCCGAGCGCCTCGGTGGTGCTCCCGGTGGACCCGGCGGCGTTCGCTAGCTCGCCTACGGTGCGCTACGTGCTCGGGCCGGCCGACATGACCGGCTCGGTGATCTCGAACGCGGTAGCCGAGATCAACTCGACGACAGGCCAGTACACGGTGGCTCTCACGCTCAACTCCAAGGGTGCGGCCAAGTTCGACTCGATCGCCACCGCCCGCTACGCCTGCTACAAGCAGTCGCCGACCAACCCGCCCCCCTGCAGCGAGGAGGCCTTCGAGCTCGACGGGCTGGTCGAGTCCGCCCCCGACTTCCAGGCGTCCAGCTTCAACGGCAACGTTTCCATCAGCGGCAACTTCACTTCCGCCCAGGCGACCGCGTTGGCTAACCAGCTCAAGTACGGGTCGCTCCCGGTGCGCTTCGTACCGCAGACCGTCCAGACGATCTCGGCGACGATAGGCAAGGACTCGCTTCGCGCGGGCCTGCTGGCGGGCCTCGGCGGCATTATCGTCGTAATGGTCTACATGCTGCTCTACTACCGGGCGCTGGGCCTCGTGGTCATGATCGGCCTTGGCGTCGGAGGCTCCATCCTCTACTCGATCCTGGCCGAGCTCAGCCAGACTTCAAGCCTTACGCTCACCTTGTCGGGGGTCACCGGGATCATCGTGTCCATCGGTATCACCGTCGACTCCTACGTCGTCTACTTCGAGAGACTCAAAGACGAGGTGAGGGCGGGGAGGACTGTCCGCCAGTCGGTCGAGCGAAGCTTCGCCCGGGCGTTTCGGACCGTTCTCACCGCCGACCTCGTGTCGTTTCTCGCTGCACTGGTGCTGTACCTGCTCACGATCGGAAGCGTGCGAGGGTTCGCGTTCACCCTCGGGTTGTCGACGCTGCTCGACGTGTTCACGGCTTTCTTCTTCATCAGACCCGCCGTGATCTGGGTGGGACGCAGACGCTCGATCACCGACAATCCCGTCTTCGGTATCGCGCGCGGGCTCGGCGCCAAGGCCCGGGGGTAGCGCGGTGACCGCCACCACGAAGCAACCTGGGGCGTTCCGCCGGCTTTTCAGGGGTGAGACCTCCTTCGATTTCGCCGGCCGCTGGAGGCGCTGGTTCGCGATCTCCGGGGCCGTGATCGTCATCGGCCTCGCGTCGCTTGGAATACGGGGACTCAACTTCTCCATCGACTTCAAAGGCGGCACCATCTGGACCGTCTCGTCGAACGCGTCCGTGGCGACGGTGCGCGCGGCGGTCGGCGCCGCGGTGCCTGGCTTCGGCCAGTCGACGGTGCAGGTGCTCACCAACAGCCTCACCCACAAAAGGACCGTCCAGGTCGAGGCCGCCGCGAAAGTGACGGGCAACCAGAGCGAGGTCGCGGCCGTAACCAACGCTCTCGCCAAGGTTGCTCACGTATCGCCCAACCAGGTGTCGCTCAGCGACGTCGGACCGTCGTGGGGATCGGTCATCACCGACAAGGCGATCGAAGCGGTCATCGTCTTCCTGATCGTCGTGTCGATCTACATATGGCTTCGATTCGAAGGAAAAATGGCGGTCGCTGCCTTGACAGCGCTCGTCCACGACATCCTCGTCACGGTGGGCATCTACTCCCTGTCAGGCTTCCAGGTGAGCCCCGACACGGTGATCGCCTTCTTGACCATCCTCGGGTACTCGCTCTACGACACGATCGTCGTCTTCGACCGTGTCCAGGAGAACACGCGGGGATTGGCGTCCTCGAACCGCCTCACCTACAGCGACACCGTCAACATCTCCATGAACCAGGTGCTCGCCCGGTCGCTCAATACTTCCCTGGTGGCGATCCTGCCGATCCTGTCGATCCTCGTCGTCGGTGCGTGGATCCTCGGCGCGACAGCCCTGGAGGACTTCGGCCTGGCGCTCGTCGTCGGCTTGACGACGGGGGCGTACTCGTCGATCTTCATAGCGTCCCCGCTCCTGGCGTTGATGAAGGAGCGCGAACCTCGCTACGCGGAGATCCGCCGCCGCCTCGGCAGCGCACCCCGCCGCAAGCTGACACCTGTAGCAGTGGCCGGGCCAGCCGGCGAGTTCGACGACGACGACCTGGACGTGCCGGGGAGCGTCGCGGGCGACGGCGGCGAAGCACAGGCACAGGCACAGCCGATACCGTTGCGAAATCCTCCTCGACCCGCCACGAACGTGCCGCCGCGGCCGCGCAAGAAGGGGCGGCGGGGGTAGGCGAGGGCGGTTCACCCAGGTAGTCGCTTCGCCCAGGTAGGTTAGAGACGTGCGAGTGTCCGAACGCAGCGAGGAGGACTACAGGCGGCTGATCCGCGACGTCGAGGACTTCCCCCACGCCGGGGTTGCCTTCAAGGACATTACGCCACTCCTCGCCGACGCCGGGGCCTTCGCCGAGCTCGTCGAGGATATAGCGGCGCCGTTTCGTGACTCGCAGGTCGACGCCGTCGTGGGCATCGAGGCACGAGGCTTCATCCTTGCTGCACCGGTAGCTCTCGCGCTTCGCGCCGGTTTCGTGCCGGTGCGCAAGGTCGGCAAGCTTCCGTGGGCTGTCCATTCGGAGAGCTACGACCTGGAGTACGGCTCGGGTCAGCTCGAAGTGCACCAGGATGCGGTCGCTGCGAACCAGCGGGTTCTGATCGTGGACGACGTACTCGCCACCGGGGGGACGGCCGCTGCCACAGCCCGCCTGGTGCAGCGCATGGGGGCTCGGCCGGTCGGGTTCTCCTTTGCCCTGGAGTTGTGCTTCCTCGAAGGGCGGGCGAGGATCGCAGATCTACCTACCTTTTCCCTCGTGTCTTACCGATGAGACTCGGGGAAGGAGACGCACGGAAGTGACCAGGCAGCTGCCATGAGCAGAGGTGAGGCGCTCAGCAGATCGCGTGCTGTCGTGACCGTGGAGCGGGTGCTGCCGTGGCGGCGCCAGGTGCAAACCGCTGACGCCCTCACCCCCCTCCTCGCCGCGTACCGCGACAGGCATCCGCGTGACCCGACGAACCTGATCGTCGCCGCGTACGAGACGGCGGCCGAAGCCCACGCCGGTCAGCTGCGCAACTCCGGTGAGGGCTACATAAGCCATCCGCTGGCGGTCGCTACGATCCTCGCGTCGCTCGGCCTCGACGACGTGACGATCGCGTCGGCGTTGCTCCACGACGCAGTCGAGGACACCGCTGTCAAGCTCGAAGAGCTGGAGGTCGCGTTCGGGCCGGAGGTCGCGTCGATAGTCGACGGGGTCACCAAGCTCGACCGTGTCCGCTTCGACTCCCGCCAGGCGCAGCAGGCGGCGACGATGCGCAAGATGCTCGTCGCGATGGCCAAAGACCCACGCGTGCTGCTCATCAAGCTCGCGGACCGGCTTCACAACATGCAGACGATCGCCGCGATGCCCGAGTGGAAGCAGAAGCGTTCCGCCCAGGAGACCCTCGACATCTACGCCCCGCTCGCTCACCGCTTCGGGATTCAGGACATGCGCTGGCAGCTCGAGGACCTCGCTTTCGCCGCCCTGCACCCGCGCCGCTACGCCGAGATCGACCAGATGGTAGCGAGCCGCGCCCCGGAGCGCGACATCTACCTCACCCAGGTCGTCGGCCACGTCAAGGAGCGTCTGGACGCCGCGCGGGTGGTCGGCCAGGTCACCGGGCGTCCGAAGCACCTCTACTCGATCTACGAGAAGATGGTGGTCAAAGGAAAAGAGTTCGACGACATCTACGACCTCGTCGGCGTCCGGATAATCGTCGAGTCGGTCAAGGACTGCTGGGCGGCGCTCGGGGCGGTGCACGGGGCTTGGACGCCGATCCCCGGGCGGTTCAAGGATTACGTCAACACCCCCAAGTTCAACCTGTACCAGTCTCTGCACACCACCGTCGTCGGACCGCAGGGCAAGACCCTCGAAGCGCAGATCCGCACGGTGGAGATGCACCGCAGAGCCGAGTGGGGGATCGCCGCGCACTGGGGCTACAAGGAGAAGGCCTCCGCAGCCGACGTCGCCTGGCTTCAGCGGATCGTCGACTGGTCGGCGGAGACGTCGGACCCGTCGGAGTTCCTAGAGACCCTCAAGCTCGACCTCGACACCGACGAGGTGTACGTGTTCACGCCGAAGGGCGACGTTGTCTCGCTGCCGACCAACTCCACGCCGATCGACTTCGCGTACACGATCCACACCGAGGTCGGGCACCGCTGCATCGGTGCGAAGCTCAACGGGCGCCTGGTGCCGCTCGACTCGCGGCTCGGCTCCGGCGACACCGTCGAGATCTTCACCTCGAAGGTCCCTTCGGCCGGCCCAAGCCGTGACTGGCTGAAGATCGCGGCGAGCCCGAGAGCGCGCAACAAGATCCGCCAATGGTTCAGCCGGGAGCGCCGCGAGGACGCCATCGAGTCGGGCCGCGAGGACCTCGTCAAGGCGTTGCGCAAGGAGGGCCTGCCGGTCCAGAAGCTCGCGAACTCCCAGACCTTGGCGAACGTAATCGAATCGCTCAGCTACAGCGACCTCGACGCGCTGCACGCGGCGATAGGCGAGAGCCGCGTGTCGGCGCAGTCGATAGCGCAGCGCATCGCCCGCGACTTGCGCGGCGGGGAGCACGAGGAGCAGCTTCCGAGCACCGCCCGCCAGCCGCGGCGCGGGGGTCGCACGAGAAGCGGCGTCGGCGTCCACGTCGAAGGCCTCGACGACATGATGGTGAGGCTGTCTCGTTGCTGCACCCCGGTCCCCGGCGACGAGATCGTCGGCTTCGTCACCCGAGGCAGGGGAGTGAGCGTGCACCGAAGCGACTGCTCCAACGCTGCGTCTCTCGCGTCGAGCGAAGTCGGCCGAATGATCGAAGTCGAATGGGACTCGGCGTCCAACGGAAGCTTCGTCGCTGCGGTCGAGCTGAAGGCGTTGGACCGGACCCGCCTCGGTGTCGACGTGTGGAAGGTGGTCTCCGACAACCACTTGAACATCCTTCGAAGCGAGTCGCTCACCGGCAGCGACCGGGTGAGCCGGATGCGCTTCGAGTTCGAGCTCGCCGACCCCGGCCACCTCGACTCTGTGATATCCGCGTTGAAGCGCATCGATTCCGTCTACGACGCGTACCGGGTCCTGCCTAACCGGGGCTGAGCGCCGTCGCGGGTAGCCTCCTCTGCGATGCCCGAGCTTCGCAACCCTCCAGGTACCTTCGATGTGCTGCCGTCACAGTCCTCCGAGTGGCAGGAGGTTCTCACCGCTTTCGCTTCGACGGTCTCGCGCGCCGGGTACGGGCTGATCCTGACCCCCACCTTCGAGGACGTAGCCGTCTTTTCGCGGATCGGGGACACGACCGACGTCGTCCGCAAGGAGATGTACGACTTCGTCGACAAGGGCGGCAGGCACGTGGCGTTGCGCCCCGAGGTGACGGCGTCAGTAGCCCGGGCTTTCATCCAGCACCGCCCGGCGACGCCGTGGAAGGCATGGTACGCGGCTTCGAACTTCCGATTCGAGCGTCCGCAGGCCGGGCGTTTCAGGGAGTTCCACCAGGTGGGGATAGAGGCGTTCGGCAGTCCCGACCCCGACCTCGACGTCGAGGTGATAGCCCTCGGCTGGGAGTACTTCGCGTCGCTCGGCATCGACAGCGTCGACCTGCTCGTGAACTCGCTCGGCGACCAGGCGTGCCGTCCCGCCTACCGCGAGAAGCTCGTCGAGCACCTGAGCGCCAGGCGGGAGGAGCTCTGCGACGAGCATCGCGACCGCATCGAAGCGAACCCTCTTCGGGTTCTTGACTGTAAAAGGGAGCCGTGTCGTGCTGTAAGCGCCGCCGCCCCCCGCCAGGTCGACAACCTCTGCGCCGACTGCGAAGCTCACCTGCACCGCGTCGAGGCGGGTCTGAAGGCCCTGTCCGTGCCGTTTCGGATCGACCCGCACCTCGTGCGGGGCCTCGACTACTACACCCGCACGACATTCGAGTACGCGGGGCTTTCCCTGGACTCGTCGCAGAACGCGCTCGGCGGCGGTGGCCGCTACGACGGGCTCGTAGCGGCGATGGGCGGCCCGGACACGCCGGCGGTCGGGTTCGCGATCGGCGTCGAGCGGACGTTGCTGGCGCTCCAAGCCGGTAGCGGCTCCGGAGCGGACGCAGAGCGCCTCGACGCTTTCGTAGTGGACTTCGCGGGCGGCGACGCTGCGCGGGATATCTCGGCGCGGCTCCGGGCTGGTGGTTTTCGCGTGGACCGGGCGTTCGACTCGCGCTCCGCGAAGTCGCAGTTCAAGTCGGCGGACCGCTCGGGGGCGCGTTTCGCTCTGGTCGTCGGACCCGACGAGTTCGCGGCGGGCACGGTCGGCGTGAAGGACCTCTCCGGCGGTGTCCAGGAGCCGATCCTGCTAGCCGACCTCGACTCGGAGCTTCGCCGTCGCCTCGACCGGCGCACCCCCTGATTACAATCGGTGCCTTGATCGCCGTAGCCCTCGCCGTCGTCGCCACAGCAGTCGTGGCGTTGCT
>JAKCEB010000070.1 GCA_021838305.1 Actinomycetes bacterium
TAGCGAGCCAGTCGTTGCATCGGCGGGGGCGGTGAGGGTCATGGCTGGTACCTTTCAAGAAGCGGCGTGCATGATGACGTAGAGGAAGCCTGCGGCGATTGCAGTCGCAGCGACCATGGAGATCCCGGCAAGTTCTGCGGCCAGGGGATGGGCGGCGGCGGGTCGAATGTCTCGCAGTGCAATCTTGTGTGTCGCCCAAAGCGATGCTGCCATTCCCACGCCCACCACGACCAGCTGGGCGATCACGATCTGCGGGTCAGTGAGAATTTGGGTGTGATACAAGGTCGAGTGCGTTGATCCTGCGCCAAACCAGGAACCGATGGCAGGGACGATTCGCAACGAGTGCTTGAAGAACTTCGGGAGTTGCCTCGCAAGGAAGTCGGATCCGACGACGGGGATAAGTCCGTAGGCGACAGGCAGGAAGAAGGAACGAAATTGGCCGGCGCGGTCCACGAAGGAACGTGACCGGGCCGCCGCGGCAAGCTGGTCAGTGCGGGGCATGGTTTCCGGGTCGTTCATGACCAGCCTGCTCGCGACCCACGCTACGCCGGCGACCACGAAGCCGATCCCGATTATCAAGGCGAGATAGCCGACCGGGTTGGGGTAGGGGCCGATGTGCGTCACACGGTTCAGCCAGTTGTCGAGGCTTGCATACCCACTGGTGGCGTTGATCTGCTGGTAGACGACCAGGCCGAGGAGGAACATCACGGACCAAGCGAGGTCGCCGCGCCGGCGCTGGGGCGCTATCACCGAGGTGAGCGGCGGCTGCACGAACAACCCGACGTTACCCGACGGGCAACCCTTGAAGCATTCGCTGCACAAGCCGCAGGAAAGGTTCGAGTCGGCGCTACCCGGCCACGTGTACCAAGGGCAGCCGTATCCCTCCTCACCGCCGCGCATGCATTCCTTGGTCTTACATGAAACGCAGACGTCGCGGTCGCGGGTACGGAACCCGGCGGCCGAACCGACAGCGCCGACGCTGCCGATCAGAGCGGTCAGAGGGCAAAGGTACCGGCAGAACGTTCGACGTTCGAACACGAGGAAGACTGCGACGGCACTTGCCACGATTCCGATGACCATGAGGCCCGTATCGGCGGGGTTTCCGGGGCCGGCGATGTTGAACCTCTCCTCGATCCAAGTCAGAACAACGAATGTCCCGACAGAAAGGAGAAGACCGTAACGTGCGATCGGCTCGGGCAGTTTCCGGCCGAGACCGAGAGTCTTCTGGGTGCGTTGCCAGAATGTCCGGCGTTGAAGCCATTCGGCGAACCCTCCGAAGGGGCACATTGCGCACCATCCGCGCCCGACGACGACCATCAGCACGAACACGAGGCAGAACCAGATGTACCACGTGATCGCTGTAGCGAAGTTGAGTCCGGGCACGACCGTTCCGAGGATGCCGAGGAAGATGACGGTCCAGAAGATGATCTGATTGGGGAGGATCAGGAAAAACTGGAACTTGCGGTTCCTCACCAACCTCGCCACCCGGGGATTTCGCGTCAGGTCCCATGCTGGCGGGGGGTCCGACGGGGCGAAGTGCTCAGCCAGGCCCTCCCGGCTTGGCGCCCTGAGTCGGACACTGACCGGTGCAGGCCGTGCAAGCGGCGGAGTGTCGCCGTGTTGGGGAGGCAGGTCTGGAGGGGCCACGATTGTCATCTTTGTACCTTTCTTCGATGACTATTCCTGCTGTAAAATACTGTACGTATAGTGAGTGTATAGAACCACTTGGCAAATGTCAAGTCTTCTACTACACTTAATGTTATGAATATGACGTTGTCGAAAAGAGGGGACTACGTTGTCCGTTCCGCCCTTGCGCTGGCGCGGGCGTATCCGAGCGGCGAAGCACGCAAGATCCGCGAGGTCGTCGCCGAGATGGGCGTCCCCCAGACCTTCGCCTCGCAGATTCTCGCCGACCTCGTCCGGGCGGGCATAGCGACGTCGAAGGCCGGCAAGGACGGCGGATATAGGTTGGCGCTTCCGCCGGGCGAGGTGAGCCTCGTGGACGTCGTCGAAGCGGGAGAAGGACCGCTTCGAGCGGACCGTTGCGCCCTGGGTGACGGACCGTGCCGCTGGGACAGCGTCTGCCCGCTCCACGAGACTTGGCGTTCGGCTACCGAGGCGCTCCGAGACGTTCTCAGAACGACCACTCTGGCCGATGTGGTCAAGCGCGACGAGGACATCGAAGCAGGACGTGTCGGCACGCCGGCAGACCCGCATCGGCCCGGCGGATCCAGCGTTCGGGTTGCCGACTCGATACAAGTGGAGGCGCCGTGCGCCTTTTTCAAATCGGCAGCACGCCAGGAGCAGATAGCCGTGGACGCGTTGACCGCGGCTTTCAGTGAGGTGGAGGCCTTGAGATCGCGCATCTCGGGCGGCGCTCAGACTTGGACGCCGGTGCAGGTCTTCTCCACGGTGTCCCTGAGGCCGGCGAAGCGGCACAAAGACCTGAACGGCACCGAAGCGACCAATGGACCGCCTTCGCCGGACGGAGTCGTCATAGCGGTTTCTTTCGAAGGCTCCATGCCGGGGGGGAAGTCTGCCCACGGCGAGTTCACCATCACGTCAGGCGCTTTGGATCCGGAGCGTTGCGAATTGCAAGCCGAAGGAATGGTCCGCCTACCCGCCATTGGCGCAGACGCCACGAAGTCATCTCCAGAAGATCCGTCAGTAGGCGACAGGCTCGCCCAGGTTCTGCTCCGCACGACACTTCGACGAATAGCCAAGAGCGTCGAGGACGCGCTGGCGAAGCGGTCCTAGATCAGAGGAGATAGTGATGTTCGGTTCCAGCGTGCTTGTCGGCGCAGTAGTCAACCTCAACAACCCCGGAACGTATCTGCATTGGTCGATATTCAGCGTGTCAGAATCGAACCTGGTGCTGGTCGCCGTCATGGTTGTAATTTTCGGTGCAGCACTGCTCCTGCCCTTCCCCCACGGCGAAGAAGAGCTGCGAGACCACGACGCGACGAAGGCCGGGGAAGCGCCCGCCGTCGAAGGAATGCTTAACGAAACAGCGATTGGCGAAACAGCGATTGGCGAAGCCGCCTATGGCGACCCGACGATGTGGACGGCACGCCTGAGGCGCCGGGCCCTGTCGCTACTTCCGCCCGGCAAACTTCTGCCCGACACACAGCCCGCCTATGTGGCGTCGTGGATTTACGTCTTCGGTGTTGCGACGCTCGCTTGTCTCGGGCTTGCGATCGTGTCAGGTTTCGCTCTGGCCCTCGGGGGCCCTGACTGGTGGCACTACAATGTCGTGGGACACTTCTTCAACAGCCTTCACCTGTGGTCGGTGGAGCTTTTCATGGCGTTCATGGTCATCCACCTTTGGGGAAAGTTCTGGATGGCGGCGTGGCGGGGTAGGCGCACGCTTACATGGATGACTGGAGTCGTCGCGTTCGTAGCATCGGTCGTCGAATGCTTCACCGGGTACCTGTCGCAGCAGAACTTCGACTCGCAATGGATTTCTACCAACGGCAAAGACGCGGTGAATGCCACCGGCCTCGGAAGCTTCTTCAACCTCATGAACTTCGGCCAGATGCTGATGTGGCACATCGTGCTCATCCCGATAGTCCTCGTCGCTCTCGTAGGCGCACACGTGCTGCTCGTTCGTGTGCGCGGGGTGTCACATCCGCTCCCGGTCCGGCGGGTGCGGGGACGGGCCGCAGCACGCGCGGCAGCCCGGGCCGACGCTGCCGACTGGCACGGCCCGACCCGGCGCTACGACATTTTGAAAGAAGCGACTGTCGCGTCGCTCGTCGCGCTCGTGCTGGTGGTCGTGTTGGCAGTCGTTTTGGCCTCTCCTGATACCCCGCCTGTGACTATCGCCAGCTGGGCGCGGGTGGCGCCCGCCGACTTCATGGCGACGGCCGCCTCCGAACTCGCCGGCACCTCCGAGACCGCCAACTACGGTCCCCCGTACAGTCACGGCTCGTCGAACGTACAGCGGATCGGGGTCTCCTGGCAGCTCCTCAGCGGGGTCCGCGAGCCGATCGACACCGCCACGACGTTCGTTCTTTCCCCCCTCTCAAAAGCCGCCCCCGTCGAGCCGGCGCTCGCATCCGCGCTTCGACAGTATGAGACCGCCAGATCACCGCAACAGCAGGCATGGACGGCGGCCTATTTGAAGGCGGTCACCAGTGTCCGCTTCGCCAACGGCGTCCCGCAGGTGCCGGCCGCGCCCGACGGTCCTCTGCCTACGCTCATCGCCTCGGAGCTGACCCTCGCCCGTTCGGGTGCGATCGACGCCGATCTTTTAGCCCAGGAGCCCTTCTACGGAACCAACTACACCAAGCCGCTTCTCTTCTTGGAGGACGGCAACTACTTCTCCTCTCTCGCCAAAGCCGACCATCTGGTGGGAACCCAGTGGGGGGTTATGAACGAGACCGGCAGCTATCCGGGTCAACCGTGGCTGTGGCTTTACACCTTGTGGTACCAGGTGCCTGGCTTCTCGAGTTCAGCCAACGTGGATCTCATCGCCGTCTATCTGACAGGAGCAGCGACACTGCTGCTGCTCGCGGTGCCCTTCCTCCCGGGCCTCCGGGATATCCCGAGTGTGCTGCCAGTCCACCGGCTCGTCTGGCGCAACTGGAATCGGAGCGGCCTTGCGAACCCCGATGAGTCTCCTGCGGAGAAATAGTCTGGCTATTCGTCGGATGGTGCTTGAGGCGCTGCGACGAGGCGATAGCCGACCCCGCGTACTGTCTGGATGAGCGGTTCCATCCCAGGCAAGTCGATCTTGCGTCGAAGGTAGCCGACATAGACGTCGACAACGTTCGAGCCGGGCTCGAAGCTGTAGCTCCACACGTTGTTCAGGATCTGCGATCTCGACAGAACCTGGCCGGGGTGCCTCATGAAAAGCTCCAGAAGGACCCACTCACGCGGCGCAAGCTCGATGCTTCGGCCTTTGCGATTCGCAACCTTGGTGAGCAGATCGAGACTTAGATCGCCCACCCGCAGCTCGGTGGTCGTCGACTCTCCCGGCTTGCGGCAGACCGCCCTGATACGCGCCAACAGCTCATCGAAGACGAAAGGCTTGGTCACGTAGTCATTGGCGCCCGAGTCGAGGCCGGTGATCTTGTCCTCCAGCTCATCGCGTGCGGTGAGGACGATCACCGGTGCAGCGAAGCCCCGTGCGCGTGCCCCGCGCAGAAGGTCGAGGCCGTCTCCGTCGGGTAATCGCAAATCCAGGAGGATGAGGTCGAATCCCATCTCCGAAGCTGCGAGCCAGGCTTCGCCTTCTTGCTTTGTCGACGCGACTGTCACAGCGTGACCTTCCGCCCGCAGTCCTTTGTCGAGGAAGGACGCTATTCGTTCGTCGTCTTCGATTACGAGGATCTGCACTCAGGAACCTCTCGTCGGGCCGCTTGCAAGAGGATAGGACGGATCTGACACCGGTACGGCTATAACCGCACGGCAACCACCGAGTGCAGAGTCTGATATGTCGACATAGCCGCGGTGCGCACGGGCGACCGCGGAGACAATCGCGAGGCCGAGACCGGAACCGCCCGGCGGGCTTTGTGCGCTCCTGCCGAAGCGATCGAGGATCGTCTGGCGTATCGTCGTCGGGACTCCGGGGCCAGAGTCGTCAACAGCGAACTCTATGTAGGTGATCTCGTTTCTCGTCGTGAGGACAGCCGACAGTTTGATTGTGTCGGACTCAGTTGTGGCTTTGGCGGCGTTGTCGACAAGATTGAAAAGGGCGCTTCGAAGTTTGTCGAGGTCCGCGTGGATCACCACGTCTGGAATGTCGCCCACGACCCACCGTCGGGGAGCGACGGCCTTCGCAGCGTGGTCGACGTCGAGGAGAAGCGAGCGTACATCGACTGGGCATGCGTCTTTCAGGTCACCTTCGATCGAACGCCCGAGCAGAAGGAGTCGCTCCACCATCCGGCGCATATGGTCGAGCTCGTCGATCACGGTAGCGACGATCTCCTTCCGCGCGGCTGGGTCTGCGAGGTCGTCGCTGCTCATAACTTCCAGCTGGCCGCGCGCTGCGGTGAGCGGGGTCCGCAACTGGTGGGAAACGTTTGCCATCATTTGCTTCTGGGAGGTCATGGTCGACTCGATCTTGTCGATCATCGCGTTGAAGGTCGCGGCCATTTCCCCAACCTCGTCCCTAGAGTTCGGCGCATCCAGACGCATACCAAGGTCGCCTTCCAAACCGATTCCCGCCGCTGTGCGCGTCAGGCGGCGGACGGTACCGAGGAGGCGACGCAAAAGCAGGTAGACGCTGACGAAGGCCACGATGACGGTGATGATCCCCTCCGCCACTGTCAGCTCGACGACCCGGTGCTGGACCGCTTCGAAATTGTGGAGGCTACCAGTAGTGATGAACGTCCCGACCGGCTTGCCCTGATCAATGATCGCGACGGCGAGAACAAGTGTCGGGCTTCCGCCGACCGTGACCGTCACGATCGTTGACTTGGTGGGGGCGCTCGCGCCGAGTGAGCGGACCTTCGGGACCGCCATGAGAGTCGCTACTCCAGGGGATCCGAGCGTAGTGTGGAACGCGGGTAGCGCTATTGCTAGTTGGTCGCCGCCTGTCTCGCCGTGCGATGCGAGGAAGTCGCGCGCCAGCGAAGGCAAGCTCTGTGCCGGCGGTCTAGAGGCGGCGGCCCGATCGAACAGGACGACGTTCTCGTATAGGTCCCGGGTGATGGTCGCCCTGTAGCGGTTGGAGAATTCAAGTGTGAGCTGCAAGGCAACAATCGCGAGGACTGAAGCGACGACAAGCGCGTGGAAGCCTGCCAGCTTTCCAACGGTGCCCATCCGGGGAAGCCGGCGCCTCGAGGTTTTCAGTTGTCACCCGATGAGGTTTTCGCAAGGGTCGTCGTCGGGCTGGAACTGTCCGGGGAGCTCCCCGCCGGATTCGTCGTCGTTGTGGTCGCGGATGAGTCCCGCGACTTTGAGGAGGAGTCGCCGGACGACGGCTTTGTCGTGGTCGTCGGCGACGCCGTTCTTGCGGCAACGTCACTGCTCGCGCCAGTGGTTGGAGGACTGCTCGACGGAGCGACCTGCACGACTGCCGGGCTCGGCTGTACCACCTCGGGCGTCTCCTGCGACGTGGAGGTTGTGGTGCCTACGCTTGTCGGGGTGGTGCTTTCAGGTGTCGAGGCGGGCGACACGAGTTGGGAAGCAGCCGTCGCCGGAACGGACCCCGCCGTCGTAGGCACCGCCGAACCGGCATCACCCTGAACGTGATACGAGGGGACGCTTGGCGACGGTGCGCCACCTGCGGTGACGCCAGCAGACGCCGAAGCTGGCGTCACAAGGTTGAGAGGTCCCGGAAGCGGGCCCGACGCGAGCTTGAAGGTTGCTGCAGCGATTGCAGCGGCACTCCCAGCGAAGAGAAGGAATCCTACATAAAGCCCGGGTAGCCCCCGCAGACGCCTGGCCAGCGACGCGAGCACCTTCGAGCCTTGTCGAGTCGACAAAATACCTCCTCCCTTCTCAGCCGAGAGATATTTCGGTTGTACGGGTCCAACGCAGCGGTGGCCACACTACCGGGTAGAAGGCCATCGGTGTGCCGCGGCCCACCCCGTAGACGCTCAGGCCGGCGGACCCCCACGATTCGAGGTTGCATACTCCGGCGGCATCGAAGATCACGTCGCCGGACATGAGTCGAGCGACCTCATCGGGGTCGAGGTCGCCGTATTCTGCGGAGTCGACGGCAATGACGACGGCGTCTGCTTCTTCGAGCGCTTCGCGTGCCAGAGGAACCCGCTCCACCCCATTGGGCGTCGAGCCGCTAGGAGCGAGAGGATCGTAGGCGCGCACTTCCGCCCCGGAGGTAATCAGGTCCTCGGCTATCTGGATACTTGGAGAGTCGCGAACGTCGTCGGTACCGTCCTTGAAGGCGAGTCCTAGAAGCCCTATCCGCTTGCCCTTGAGGGATCCGATCACCATCTCGAGTCTCCGCGCCACGCTGCGTCGGGCGAGGGCGTTTTGCTCTTCGGCGGCGCAGGCAAGGGCGGTTCGGGTCCCGGCCGACTCGCCGAGGGCTACGAATCCAGAGACGTCTTTGGGCAGGCACGAGCCTCCATAGCCTGGCCCTGGCCTAAGGAACTGCGGACCAATCCGGCTATCCGAGCCGACGCCTTCCAACACATTCATGGCGTTAGTCCCTAGGGCATCGCAGAGTTGTGCCACTTCGTTTGCGAAGGAGATCTTGATCGCAAGGAACGTGTTCGCCGCATACTTGACGAGTTCAGCGCCCCGCCGGTCACATCGTACGACGGGACTCGCCGGCGGGTAGAGGCTGGCTACGAGGTCGATGACGTCCGGATCCTCGGCGCCTACCACGACGCGGTCGGGGTAGAGGAAGTCTTCGACGGCGCGTGACTCACGAAGAAACTCCGGGCTCGACGCGACCCGTATCGTTACACCGGGGAGCGCGTCCTCGGCGCAGATGAGCTCGATTGCTTCGCAGGATCCCGGCGGAACTGTGCTCTTCACCACCACGACCAGATCACTGGTAGCCGCCCGGGCGACCTGGCGGCCTGCCTCCGCGATCTGACTGAGGTCAGGTTCGCCGTCGGCTCTAGGTGGCGTACCGACGCAGAGCAGAACGATTCGTGCCGTGCCGAGACCGGAGGCGACGTCGGGCGCCCAGTGCAGCCTCCCGTTGACGACACCCTGGCCGACAAGCTCCGATAGTCCCGGCTCGTGGATCGGGATACCTCCGTCTTTAAGGACCTGGAGGCGATGAGGGTTCGCCTCCACGCAGGTGACGCGATGGCCGAGGTGTGCGAGGCAGGCCGCGGCCGTCAGGCCTACATAGCCGGCGCCGACGACGCATACTTCGTGGCCCGAGCTGACGCCGTCGTTACCGGTCGTCAGCGGTTCAGTCACCGGCGATTCCTGTGGATGCGAGGTGAAGTGTGTTGTAGGCGGTGCCTGATTCGATGAGGTCGCTGTGGGTTCCATGTTCGATGATCCTTCCGGTGTCCATCACGGTGATTGCGTCGACGTCGCGTACTGCGAGGAGTTGATGCGTGACCATAAGCGTTGTCCGTCCCTCGCTCAGACGGGCGAACGCCTCGACTACCACCGACTGTGTGGACGGATCCATGCCGGTGGTTGGTTCGTCGAGGAGTATCAGGCGGCCGCCGCGGGCCATGGCCCGAGCGACGGCGATGCACTGCCGCTGGCCACCCGACAGGGCCGAGCCGGCTTCGCCGACAGGTGTGTCGTAGCCGTCGCGAAGGCTCGCAAGTAGCTCATGTACTCCTGTTGCCCGGGCGGCCGCGATCGCCTCGCCCCGCGTGGTCAGGTCCGCCCCGTAGGCGATATTCTCCCACACGGTAGGGCGAAGCAGGACCGTCTCTTGCGGTACGAAGGAAATCTGTCGTCGCAGCCACTCGAGGTCCAGCGAGCGGAGGTCGGCCCCGTCGAATCGTACGCAGCCTGCTTCGGGGTCTGCGAAGCGCAAGGCTAACCGGAGGAGCGTGCTCTTGCCTGACCCGGTGGCTCCGACGATGGCGTGTCGGCTCCCGGCGTCGACGCTGAGCTCGATCCGTTCGAGGAACGACGGCCGGCCCGGATAGGAGAACGAGACGGCCTCGAATGAGAGCTCTCCGCGCACTTTAGACGGACGGCGCGGATGATCGGAAGCGGACAGTTCGTCGTGTGTGTGGAGAACCTCGAGGACGCGCTCGGCGGACGCTTGGCCGCGACCCATCGTCCCGGCGAGCTTCGCGAGTTGACGGACCGGCGTGTACATGCCGCGAAAGTAGGCGCTAAAAAGCAGGAGATCGCCCGGCGTCAGTCTTCCTGCGACGACCTCTCGGCCGCCGAGGAGTACCACCGCGGCTGTGGATACTGTCATCACGAACGTCACTAAGGGCGTGAAGCGCGACTGGAGGACGACGGCGAGCCGGCTTGCTTGGAGGGCCTCCAGCGCACTCGCCCGGTAGCGTTCGACTTCCTCTGTCTCAGCACCCGATGCCTGTACGACAGCAAGGCCGACGAGCACATGCTGGGCCGTCGAGCTGGACGCGCCCTCCGCTCGGCGTGCGGTTCGCTGAGCCTGCTTGATGGTCGAAAGGTAGTGCCGAACCAGCGCCAGCAAGATCGGGAAAACGCACAGCGCAAGAATGCCGAACTGCCAGTCGACCACCATCATGATCACGAGCATGCCGAGCACCGTCAACGCGTTCTCCGCGACTACCGGCGCCACGTTGACGACGGCGCTCTGCATCGCCTGGGCGTCCCCACCAAGGCGGGCCAGCAGGTCTCCGACCGGCCGGGTCGTGTAGAAGCGCCGGGACTGGCGGACGAGGTGCGCGAAAAGACGGCAGCGTAGGTCGACGACGACCCTCTGGCCTGCTCCGGCGAGAAGCGCGGCCGCTGCGTAGGAGCACACCCCGAGCAGCGCAGCTATTGCCACCATTAAGGCGCAGAGGCTGTAGAGAAGCTCAAGCCGGTCGCTTGGCAACCACCGCAGCTCCCACGCGAGCGGGTGGCTGCCGAGGACGCTGTCGAAGACAACTTTGAGCGGGACGGGAGCCAGCCATTGAAGCACGGCGCGCAAGACGGAGAAGACGAGGCCGCCGATCAGAGGTGCCCGAACGCTTGCGAGGTCCAGTTCCCATGACAGCGGTCCCGAGCGTCTGGTCAAGTGGAGCTCCGATCGGACGTGTCTGTTCGCGAGGCGCTTCCAACGCCGGCTCCTTCGATTCTTTGGCGGACGGCGGCAAGTTCGCTTAGAACCGTGTCAGCGACAGTCGACCAGCTAGAGCGTTCCACGGCCCGAGCCCTGGCTGTGGCCCCAAGAAGCCGGCGTGTCTCCGGTTCAGCCAAAAGACGCTCGAGGGACTGAGCCAGCGACCCAGGATCGCTTGGGGTGACCAAAACCCCGGCGGCCCCCAGGAGATCTCGTATCGGCGGGAAGTCGGAGGCGACGACGGCACGCCCGGCCGCCATGGCTTCCACCACCTTCAGCGGCGAGAAGTAGAAAAAGTCGTTTTCGACGTACGGTGCGACGGAGATGTCCATCGCGGCGATATGCTCCGCGACACGCGAAAGGTCGACCGCCCCGGTCATCACAGTGGTCACTTGGGGTGCCAGGCGTCCGGCGAACTCGGAGAGTCGGCCGTATTCGGGTCCGTCCCCCACGATCAGCAATCCGATTTGCATCGTCTGACCGAGAAGCGACACGGCTTCGATTAGCACATCCACGCCATGCCAAGGCTTGAGGCTCCCGACGAAGCCGATCACCGGAGTCGACTTCGCGAAGCCGAGGCGGCTTCTGGTTATGGGCGCGAGAAAGGACAACAGGTTCGGGTCCAAGCCCTCTACGTCGGCTCCGTTGGGGATCACTCTGGCCGTACCGGCTCCCATGTCGAGCGCCCAACGCGCCAGCGGTTCAGAAACGGCGACGATGCTGGCCCCGCGCAGTGCATCGAACTCCGCCTGGCGGGCAACCGTCTCGAGGCTCAAGCCGAAATGGCGTTTGCGTTCGTCGGCGATCGGCGCGTTCACCTCGACCAAACGTGGCAGACCGAGGTCGTCGGCGAGCTGCGATCCGCGGCCCGCGAAGAGGCTGAGCCGCTCGATGATGCAGCCCGGCTCGCGAAACGTCAGAAACCGCTCGACGTTGTCGAAGTAGGCGTTTGCGGCGTCAATTCGCGAAGTGTCCGCCCGCTGACCCGACGATACGTTGCCTACGTCGATTGGTACAACTCGGACCGACTCCGAACCGCGGGTCGTCATAGGACCGGTGACTCGTGCGGCATAGAGCGTGACGTCCGCCCCGCGACGTGCGAGAGCGGCGCAGAGCGACTCGACGTGGACTGAAGCGCCCTTTGACCCGCCGACCGGTATCCCGGGGTCAGGGAGAAGATATGCGACTTCCAGCTCCGCATTGTCGTGGCGGATCACCGCAGTGGACCTGACCCTACAGGCACGCGTCGATCTTCGTCGGCCGGCGCTTTGGCCGAAGCTGCGTCGCAGCTCACGCGGAGAAGTACAGCTACGGGGGCTATGCACGACGACCGTGTCAGATTTACAGCCACGTAAGCCCGGGCGTTCGCTGATAGACGGGCCCTCAGACCCTGGTCACCCGCCACATCGCGCAACGCTGCCGCCAACGCAGCCGGGTTGCCGGCAGGCACGAGGATCCCGGACTTCCCGTGGTCGATCACTTCTGGGATTCCAGCGACAGCGGTCGCAACGACGGGCAGTCCGCACGCCATCGCTTCGAGGACGACGTTGGGGATCCCGTCACGGTCCCCGTTGGAGGTGACCA
>JAKCEB010000071.1 GCA_021838305.1 Actinomycetes bacterium
ACTCGTCTCTCAAGGCCTCGCAGGCTTACACCGGGTACTGGAACATCGGATGGGACAACATTTCAGGCTGGCCGGATCACCCTGACCAGAACTTCCTCCAAGGCTCGCTGTCGGACGCGGCGGTATTCCCGAGCGCCCTGTCGTCGTCGCAGGTGTCCGCCCTTGCCAGCGCGGGGTCGCAGTCGACCTGGTCGTCGACGGTCACCGCGGACGGGGCGAGCAAGGCATGGCCGCTGTGAGCGACACCGGAGTAATCGACAAGAGAGACGAAGAGGGCTTCACCCTTATCGAACTGCTGGTCACGATGGTGATCATGTCACTCGTCGCAGTTATGGTGCTCGTGTCGATCATCAACGTGATGACCCAACAGAACCAGGCCGCGTCGCTCGACAGCACCTCGTCGCAGGTCGGCTTGGCTTTCATCGCACTCGACAAGGAGATTCGCTACGCCGCCAGCATCGACTGCCCTTACGGGTGGACCGCGGCGGCGGGAGACCCATGCGCTGCGACCCCGGCGGACGCTGGGTCCGTGCCTAGCGGCGACTACGCGCTCACCTTCTACTCCGCATGGACAATCGCTACTCTCGGCCACCCTCAGTGCACCGAACTCCTCTACGACACGACTAAAGGTCAGCTCGAGCAGCGAACGTGGGACGCCGGAAGCAGCGTCTCAACCGCCACAGCTTGGTCCATCATCGGGTCGGGGCTGTCTAATGCACCGAGCCAGCCTGTGTTCAGCGTCCCGAACGCGACGTCAGGGTCATTGATCCGCCAGCAGGTGCTGATCTCGCTCGAGGCGGGATCCACTGCGACGGTCCCGGCCGTATCATCGGTTGCGACTGTTACGTTCACTGCAGTCAACTCCGCGACAGCGAACCCGCCCACGACCAGCGCGTGCCCGCTGTCATGAGCAACAACCGAGACCCGATCAGGGCAAAAAGTCGCCGACCTATCCTGAAGCGCTCACGTCGAAGCCGGTTTCTTTCGCGGCTGGAAGAAGCACGCAATTTCGGTCGTGGCGCCGACGAGCGCGGATCGCTCGTAATCGCCCTCAGTTTGCTCCTGATAGCGTCGATAGTGCTGGCGTCGGTCGCGAACCAGGCTTTCTTCAGTCTCGGTCAGGCGACGCAGTCCAACCAGCGCAACGACGCGCTGCAGGGCGCCCTCGCGGGAGTACAGGCGGCGGTAGCGGACATCCGCGCGGCGGTGACCGGCAGCGGTTCGAGCGCCGTCGGCGACGTGGCCAACCTGCCGTGCAGTGCCATAGACGGTACGGTCTCGTCGAGCACGTCGAGCAACACGACGATCTCCTACAAAGCGCAGGTGACGTACCTGCTCCAGACAAGCTCCGGGATAGCCCCCGCGGCGACCTGCGTCCAAGGCCAGGGACCTCAACCTTCCTCCCCGAACGCTGCATTCAGCGTCCATCAGGCGCAGATCATCTCTGTGGGCGGCGACAACCTGTCGAGCTCCTCGGTGATCAGCAGGACAGAGAACTCGACCTACAACTTCTCGTCGCCCACCAACGCCAACATCCCCGGCGGACTCATCTACACCTACCCCGACAGCGCGGGCCAGACCTTCTGCGCCCAGGTAGGCCCGGCGTACGCCACCGGATTCGCGCTGGTGATGTCGTCGAGTTGCAACGCTTCGAACCCGAGCCCGTCTCTGGTGTTCTCCTACCAGCAGGACTACACCCTCCAGACGCTCATAAACGGGCAGGCGTACTGCATAGTCGACCAGGGACAGAACGGCTCGACGACCGTAACGAACCCCACCGACACCACCGTGTACGTCGCTCCTTGCACCTCGCCGGCGCCGCTGTCGCAGCAGTGGGGCGTCAACGACTCCGACTCCGTCGAGGGCGTCAACTCTTCCGGCGGCCCGAACGGCTGGTGCCTCGACAACTCGATCTCGTCGGCCAGTCCCGCCGGCTACAACCCTGCAGGATCGGGGACATACATCGGTACGAACTGCGGCGGGGGCGGCTACGCGACCGACCAGACGTGGACCATGCAGGCGACGGTCGGCGCCGGGGGGTCCAACCCTGTTCCCGGGACGATCGGCCCGACGGACCAGCTGATCAACTACGCCGAGTTCGGGCGCTGCATTGACGTCACCAACCAGGACGTGAACTTCGGCGCCCTCATCGACTACACGTGCAAGCAGTTCCCGAACACCTCGATCTACCCTATCTGGAACCAAAGGTGGTGCACCGTCCCGCTCGGCTCCTACGGCGAGCCCGCAAACGCCGTGCTTCTCTACACCCCCCAGTACACGAGCGCCGGCTGCCCTTCCAACCCTCTGTCCCCCCAGAGCGGCGTCACCCCGTACTGCCTGACGACGGCCACCGACGCGGCGAACAACCCGGCCGATAAGCCCGGCGGTGGCTACCCGATCGTCTACCCGTCCGCCGGGGCGACAGCCGTCACGGTGCAGAACTGCTCGACGCTCATATCCAATCTTTCGAGTCAAGGCGCATCAGCCCTGTCAGGCGCATCGACGCAGATCTGGATCAACTCCGGAACCACGGGCGGAAGTATCGACAACTACACCTACCAGGACTACCGCGGGTACTGCCTGCAGGCGAACAACGCCTACGGGGTCGTCTATCCGTCCGGCTTCACCGGCGCGAGTTTCACGATGCTCCAAGTCGCCCCGTGCACCGGCAACCTCACGCAGAAATGGAACGCTCCGCCGAACTACGGCGCCTCCAACATCGCGAACACCTACGAAGGCTGACGCACCGCATCCCACGTCGCCTGCAGGCGCCGGGCAGCGAGCGCCTCGTCCACCCGACCGACCGGGGTCGATCTCGGCGCGTGAACCGCCTCCCCGGCCTCCTCCCCCGCGATGTTTATCAGCGCCTCGGCAAGCGCTTCTAGGGTTTCGACGCTCTCCGTCTCGGTCGGCTCGATCATCAGCGCCTCCTCCACGATGAGCGGGAAGTAGACGGTCGGAGCGTGAAAGCCCTCTTCGAGCATCCGCTTCGCCACGTCGAGCGCTCTGAGCCCGGTCCGCTTCTTGAGCGTCGAGGTTGAAGCCACGAACTCGTGCATGGCGGGCCGGTCGTAAGGAATGTCGTAGGTGCCACGCAGGCGGCTCTTCAACCAGTTCGAGTTGAGAACGGCGCCTTCCGCGACACGGCGAAGCCCGTCCCCGCCGTTTGCGAGAATGTACGACCACGCACGCGCCAACGCCAGCGCGTTCCCGTACCAGCTGTGCACCCGGCCTATCGAACGGGCCGGCTCGACCCATGTGAAGGTTCCGTCGTCGCCCCGCTGCGCAATCGGACCCGGCAGGAAATCCTCCAATCTCGCCGAGACCGCGACAGGGCCTGCACCGGGCCCTCCCCCGCCGTGCGGGACGGCGAAAGTCTTGTGGAGGTTCATGTGAACGATGTCGAAGCCCATGTCGCCGGGGCGGGTGACACCGAGGATGGCGTTGAGGTTCGCTCCGTCGTAATAGAGAAGCGCCCCGACGTCGTGCGCCGCGGCAGCGATCTCGGCGATGTCCTCTTCGAAGAGTCCCAAAGTGTTCGGGTTGGTGAGCATGATCCCCGCCACGTCACGGTCGAGACGATTCCGAAGGGCGGTCATATCGACGAGTCCGCGATCGTCGCTCGGTATCGTGACGGTCTCGTAGCCTCCGAGGGTGACAGACGCCGGGTTCGTGCCGTGAGCCGAGTCGGGGATGATCACCTTCGTCCTCGACTCTCCCTGCGAGTCGTGCCAGGCTCTCATCAGCAGAAGTCCGGTCAGTTCTCCTGCGGCTCCCGCCGGAGGCGCGAGGGTCGCGGCTTTCATGCCGGTCACCTCGCAGAGGGCATTCGAGAGGCTCCACAACAGCTCCAGCCAGCCCTGGCAGTGGCTCGCCGGCGTAGCGGGATGGACGTTCGCGAGCCCCGGAAGTGACGCCGCGTCGTCGCAGAGCTTCGGGTTGTACTTCATGGTGCACGACCCGAGCGGGTAGGCGCCGAGGTCGACGGAGTACTGGCGGTGGGTGAGCCTCGTCACGTGAGCCACGAGATCCCTCTCGGGCACTTCGACAAGCTCGACCGGTTCGCCTCTGAGAAGGCCAGGAGCTACAAGCACAGACGCTTCCCACTCCGGTAGTCCCGTCGAGCGGAACGACCACGCCTTGCGTCCCGGGCTGGAGTACTCGAATATCGTCGCTTCGCCGTCCCTGCCCATGACGGGTGCGCTCGTCGCCTTCCCGGCGGGCGCCGGGACCCTCGCGTTTTGCTCCGACGTCATCTGATCACCTTGCCTACACATTCGACATAGCGGTCGATCTGCTCCTTGGTTCGTCGCTCGGTGACGCTGACGAGAAGCGCTTCACCGTCCATGGTCGCCACTCCCCTCTCCACGCCGACCGCGACGCCCGCAAGGAAACCCTCCTCGGCCATCCTCTCGATGACCGTCGTCGCGTCGACCGGCAACTTCAGCGCGAACTCCCGCAACGTCGGGGCTCCCACAAAAGGTTCGACGCCCGGCAGAGCGAAGAGTGCCTCGCGGGTGTAGCGGGCCCCTCGGGCGCAGCGCAGCGCCA
Organism: Actinomycetes bacterium; assembly: GCA_021838305.1. Taxonomy (GTDB): domain Bacteria; phylum Actinomycetota; class Acidimicrobiia; order Acidimicrobiales; family Palsa-688; genus JAJZAM01. The sequence goes on from JAKCEB010000071.1 coordinate 4,552, forward strand.
GCTCCGCCAGGCCGCTCGTGCCGAGCCACGACAGCTGGATCATCGCAGCTACAGCTATGAGCGTCTGGTTGGTGCAAACATTCGACGATGCCCTCTCGCGACGTATGTCCTGCTCACGCGCCCGCAGGGTCGTGACATACGCGTTGCGTCCGGCCACGTCGCGTGTCCGCCCGACGAGACGGCCCGGCAGGCGGCGGACGAGGTCGCTCCGGCACGCGAAAAGCCCCAGGTAAGGTCCGCCGAAGGACATAGGAGTTCCGAGAGGCTGTCCTTCTCCGACAGCTATGTCTGCCCCCATCTCCCCCGGCGTGCGCAGAAGGCCAGCCGACACCGGGTCGAACGCGACGACAAGCGCTGCGCCGTGGAGGTCGGCGGCCGCCCGTGCAGCGGAGACGTCCTCCAAAACGCCGAAAAAGTTTGGGTTCGCCACGACGACCGCCGCCGGCTCCCCGGGGGGCGCCGCGTCCCAGTCGGTGCGGCCGTCGCGCGTCGGTATCTCGACGACGTCGTGGCCCGAACCGGCGGCGAAGGTCTTGACGACGGCCCGCCAGTTCGGGTGCAACGCGCCGCTCACCCACATGGTCGAGCGACCCTTGGGGCCGGCGGCCATGTTGAGGGCCTCCACGGTTGCCGACGCCCCGTCGTAGAGGGAGGCGTTGGCTATTTCGAGGCCGGCGAGGCGCGACACGAACGTCTGGTACTCGAATAGCGCCTGGAGGACACCCTGCGAGACCTCCGGCTGGTAAGGGGTGTAGGCGGTGACGAACTCGGAGCGCGAGCCGAGACGCCGCGTCGCTGCTGGCACCTCGTGGTCGTAGGCGCCTGCTCCGGCGAAACAGACAAGCTCCGGCCCGCAGCGGTTCGCGGCGGCGAGACGCTCCATCTCGAATGCGACATCGGGTTCGGAGCGACCCGGCTCGAGAGCGAGACCTCGGGCTAGGCGGAGCGCCTCGGGGACGACAGCGAAAAGCTCGTCGAGGGACGCCAGGCCGAGATCGGCGAGCATCCGCTCGATGTCGGCGTCGCTGTGAGGGACGAAATGACCCAACTGAGGTGAACCCTTCCTGTCTGAGCGTGTGTCAGTGTTTCTTAGCGACGAACGGCAGCGCACACACCGTGGCGGCTACGCGACGGCCTCGCGCCTCTACCTCCACGGCTGCCCCGACTTCGCAGGAGGGCTCCATGAGGGCGAGCCCTATGCCGCGTTCCATGACGGGCGAGAAGTTCCCGCTCGTCACTTCACCGACAACTTTTCCGTCGAAGACCACGGTAGCTCCCGCGCGGGGCGGCTGGCGTCCGTCGGCGATCACACCGGCGAGAACACGCGAGACGCCGGCCCGACGTTCGCGCTCCAAAGCGGCCCGGCCGGGGAACCCTGCCGCCTTGTCCCACGCGATCACCCAGGCAAGGCCGGCCTGAAGTGGAGTGATCCCAGGCCCGAGCTCGTGGCCGTGAAGTGGAAGCGCAGCCTCCAAGCGCAGCGTATCTCGCGCTCCGAGCCCGGCCGGGCGGAATCCGGCGACGCAGACGGACTCCCAGAAGTCCGCAGCTGCGCTGGCAGGGATCGAGCATTCGACCCCGTCCTCGCCGGTGTAGCCGGTTCCCGCCGCCAGGCAGTGCACGCCGCGCCAGACGAAAGGTGCGACGCGGAACCGTCCGACGCTCGCAGCCTCGGGCGACACCGTCGCTAGTTTCCGGCGGGCCGACGGACCGGCTAACGCGACGACCGCCCGCTCGGAGGTGACGTCCGTCCCGCCGACCGCCCGGCGCACCCGGGCGGTGTTCGACGCGTTGGGCATCACGTCGAATCGCTCCTCGTCGACCCACCAAACGATGATGTCGTCTAAGACGCTGCCGTCGGCGTCGTCGAGCAGGTGGGTGTACTGCGCCCGGCCGGGCGAGATCTTGTCGAGATCGTTCGTGAACGCGGCCTGCAGCGCCGCTTTGGCGTCAGGGCCTTCCAAGCGAACCGTCCCGAGGTGGCTGACGTCGAAGGCAGCCGCGTCGCTCCGGCACGCCATGTGCTCTGCAAGTGTTCCCCCCGGGTACGCGAGCGGCATCTCCCACCCGCCGAAGGGGACCATCTTCGCCTGCGAAGCGCGGTGCGCCCCGTCGAGCGGAGACCGGCGCAGCGACTCGATGGGCGAACTCACCGCGCTGATCCTAGACGTCGACGCCGGGTACTGCTACCTTCTCCGCTTCAGACGGCTGCCTCACCCCGGACGTCTCCGTCGCCCGGCAAGCCGGCCGCACCAGGCCCCGCCGCGCCTGGCCCCGCCGCGCGCGCCGTGCGATCGGTCAACCCGGTGACCGCCGCCTCGAGCTCGCTCACGACGCCACCGAGCGGCACGATGTTGAGGACCGTCTGGCCTCCCTTCAAAAGGTCGACGATCTCCTGGCCGCTCCACGCGAGGACGGAGGTAGCGCCGTCGATGACAAGGTTTGCGCTGCCGACGTCTCCTCCAGCTCCTCGCAGGCACTCGATCGCCTTGCGCGTGGAATGCAGCGACACTCCCGCGTCGACTAGGCGCTTGATCACCTTGAGTTGAAGCAGGTCGGAGTAGGAGTACAACCTTTGAGATCCGCTCCCCCGCGCCCGGCTCACCGACGGCTCCAAGAGGCCGGTTCGCGCCCAGTAGTCGAGCTGGCGGTACGTGATTCCGACTATCGAGCAGACCTGCGGACCTCTGTATCCCAGGCGGGTCTCCCCCGCTCCAGCCCCGACATCTCCCGACCGCATTGAGCGCACCTCCATAGGATACGAGAAAGTCACATCAGTGTTGTCCCTATCGCAAAGTGTGGCCGAAGTCGGCGGTCGCCGCAAATGTGGCCCGACAAACGCACGTGTCGATCAGCCGAAGTCCTCGGGGCGGATGCCTTCGATGAAACTGCGAAACTCCGACACGAGATCCGCGTCGCCGGCGCTCTCGTCGCCGGTGGAGAGAACCACGCCCTCCGCGTCTATCAGGTCCTCCTCCGCGAAGATCGGACAGTTGGCTCGCACTGCGATCGCCACAGCGTCCGAGGGTCGGGCTGACACCTGGCGGCGTCCCGACGTTGTGACCAGATGCAACTCGGCGTAGAACGTGCGCTCACGAAGCGCCGTGACGACGACGTAGTCGAGTGTCGCCCCCAAAACCCCCATCAAGTCGACGATGAGGTCATGGGTCATCGGGCGAGGAGTCGAGATCGACTGCTGGGCGAAAGCTATCGCCTGCGCTTCGGCGGGGCCGATGTAGATGACCAACGTCCGCTTCGACCCCGCCTTTTCCTGAAGCAGCAGGATCGGATTGTTGCTAGGGATTTCGACCCTCAACGCGTCGAGCTTCATTTCGACCATACGACCAAGGTTAGTTCCCCGGCAGGGTTCAGCGGATGGAGGTGATCGCCTTTTGAACGAACGCAGCTCGAAGCTCCGCACCCGCAGCCGCCAACTCGCCTAGAGCTTCGTCTGCTTCGCTCCGGCCCTTCGGGTTACGCTGGCGTAGGAGCGGGACGACTAACTGGGAGAAGATCTCGACCTCCCGCTCGGCCGCCGTGCGCCAACCCCGCAGGTGACGCGGCTCGACGCCGAAGGCAGCGAAGCGGTTGGCGGCGCGACATATCTCTAGACAGCAGCGATCGTAATAGGGCGTCCCTCCCACCTGCCCGAGCGGACCCACCAGCCCGAACTGCGTAAGGTCCGCGATCAGCTTGGGACTGCAGCCCGCGGCGGCGGCAAGCTCCGAGGCGGTGTAGGAGTCCTGCTGCTCGTCCTCCGTGCCGGCGGGTGCTGGGGCCGGCGGCGAAGCCCCCACATCGGGCTTTCGCGAGTCGCCGCGCACAAGGCTGGCGAAGATCGCGGGCCGCACGGCCTCAGACCTACCAGATGCGGGCAAGGACGGCGCCCGCTCGACGTCAGAAGCAGCCGCAGCGGCAGTCCCGTCGGACGAACCGTTGCCGATACGGATATCAGCGGGGTCGCCGGCATGGCCGCTAGCAGGCTCGCCGGCATGATCGTCGGAGTCGCCGGCATGGTCGCTAGCGGGGTCGCTAGCGGGGTCGCCGGCACCGACTATCGCCGAATCTTCGTCGTCCAGAAGCGAACCGGACGAGTCGAGGCGCCCTTTGATGACCTTCAACGGGAGAAAATGCTCCCTCTGCTGGCGGAGGATCCACCTCAAACGCTCGACGTCGCCGTCGTAGAACTTGCGGTACCCCGAAGGCGTACGCTCAGGATCTACGAGTCCCTGGCTCTCCAGAAACCGGATCTTCGAGATCGTGACGTCGGGGAACTCCTGGCGCAACAGCGAAAGAACTTCCCCTATCGAAAGATGCGATCGGCTGTTCACGCTCGTCACCCCTCTGCTGCTTCGTGGAGAAAGACGAGCCGGAACTTCCCGACCTGAAGCTCGTCGCCTGAGTGAAGTGCCGCCGTGTCGATACGCTGCCTGTTGACGTACGTGCCGTTGAGCGAGCTCACGTCGGAGACGACGAAGCTGTCACGATCGCGTCTGATCTCGGCGTGCTGGCGCGAGACGGTCACGTCGTCAAGAAAGATCGTGCTTGAAGGGCTGCGCCCCACAGTCGTAACCCCCTCCTCGAGCCAGAACCGCGATCCTGCGTTTGGACCCCGCTTCACCACAAGGATGCCCGAAGCGGCCTGCTCGTCGTCGACGACGACCTTGACCTCCTCGTCGGCCACCTCCCCCGCCGCCTCGACGGGCGTGAAGGTCATAGTCGTCGGATCGTCCGACACCATTGGCCTTTCGAGCACATGACCGCACGACGAGCAGAAGTTCGAGCCCTCCGGATTGCGGTGCCCGCAGTGATTGCAAAAGACCAAGCTCAACCTAGGACCGGCTAACCCTCGATAAGACTGCGGTATCCGTCGGCGTCGAGCAGCGAAGCTATGCCCGGCTCCCCGTCAGGTGTAATCACGCAAAGCCAGCCCTCGCCGTAGGGATCCTCGTTCAGCCGCTCCGGCGAATCCGCTAGATCCGAGTTGATCAGGGTAACCGTGCCGTCGAGCGGCGCGTAAATGTCGGAAACGGACTTCGTCGACTCGACCTCGGCGATCGACTCACCGGCGCTGACATGGGTCCCGGGGCTCGGCAGCTGGACGAACACGACGTCACCGAGGGAGTCCTGGGCGTAGTCCGTTATACCGATACGTACGCCGTCGGAGTCAGCTCGGGCCCATTCGTGGTCCGATGTGTAGCGCAGGTTCTCCGGCACGTTCATGAACCCTAAAGATACTGTAAAGGCGAAGGTCCCTGCCGCGCCGATGCGCGATGGAGTGTTCAGGACCTCGCGATAGAGCGGATCCGGCGTGCGTAATCCTGCGCTCTCGCCGTTGCCTCGTCGTCGTTGGAGGCCTCCGCCCAAACGTGGGTGAGCGGCTCGTCCGGGTCGGGAAGCACCAGCGCCCACCCGTCGTCGTAGAGCGCCTTGACCCCGTCGACGAGGACCACTTGGCGATCCTTCTCCCATTCCATGACCGTCCGCATCACGATTCCCTTCCGTTCCCAGGGAGTGACCACGGATTCGTGCGCCATGCGAGCGACGGGGAGCGACGCCACCACCTTCGACAGTTTCGTCTCCGCGCCGGCCAGCAGCCCGAGCGTCTCGACGAGCGCCGCAAGCGAATCGTAGGCCGGCAGGAAACCCGGGAAGATGTATCCGCCCTCCTGGTTCGCCGCGAAGCGCACACGAGGACTCGATGCTGTCTCCATCAAAGACGGCGTCGACAGCTTCGTCCAGACGAGCTCGGCGCCGACGCTTTGACAGATCGCCTCGGCGTGACGGCTCACCGAGACGGGCAATGCCACCGTCGTCGGATTGCGCCCACGACGGACGTCGTCGCGCACTACAAGCGCCAGGAGGGACATCAGCGCCTCGTCGTCGCTCAGCACGTGACCGGCGTCGTCGACGAAAGTGATCAGCTCGCCGTCGGGGTCGATCACGGCGCCCAGATGGGCACCCGATGCGCGAACGAGTTCCGACACACGCGCCGCGTGATCCCAACGGTCGAAGCTGAGCGACTGACGTGTAGAAGCGTAAGGGTTGACGGAAAGGACGTCGGCGTTGAGCTTGGACAGCACGTTCGGCATCACGAAGCTCGCCGCGCCGAACGCGTAGTCGAGGACGACCTTGAAGCGTGCAGAGCGCAGCTTGTCGACGTCCACGCTGTCCATGAGGCGCGCCGTGTAGAACTCGGCGGTGCGGTTCGGGAAGCGCAGCTCGCCGATCTCTCCCGCGAGCGAACGCCTGTAGTCCTCCCGGTAAAAGAGCCTCTCGACCTTCTTCTGCGTCGCCTCGGAGATGTCGATGCCGCTGGAGTCGAAGAAACGGATCACGACCGATTGCGGGTCTTCGCGCATGAGCCGCACCGACACCCCCGCCGCGGCCTGCTCGCTTCGCACCGCGAAACGGGTTATCGGCACGGTCGCTACCTCGAGGTCGGCGACGTCGATCCCGGAAGCGTTCAGGCCTACCATCACGGCCCGCTTGAGCACCCGGGCCGCCCTGCTCGTATCGCGGGACGCGACGACCGTCGCACCCTTCTTCATCGTCGTTCCGAACGCCATTGCGAGACGCACCGCAAGCTCGGGGGAGACGTCCACGTTCGCGAGACCTTCGACGCCGCGCCGCCCGAAAAGGTGGCGGGCTCCCCTCGACTCCCACACGATCGACGAGTTGACGAGAGCACCGTGCTCGACGGTCTTGAACGGGTACACCTTGACGCCGGGGTTGATGACTGCGTGCTCCCCGATGAAACACTCGTCGCCGATCACGACCCCCTCCTCGAGGCGCGCGCCGCGCCGAAGGTCGCTCGAGCGTCCCACTACGGCGCCGCGAAGTCGGACGCCTTGGCCGAGGTACACGTTGTCGTGGACGACGGAGCGCTCCACGACACTGTCGGCACCGACGCGAACGTTCGAGCCGAGGACGCTGTACTCGCCGAGGCGTGCCCCCGCCTCGACGTGGCAGTTGGTGCCGATGACGGCGGGCCCTGAGACTCTCGCCGCGGGGTCAATCTCCGAGCCCTCACCGAGCCAAACCCCGTCTCGAACCTTGAAGCCGGCCACGGATATGTCCACCTGGCCGTCGAGGACATCCTGATGTGCTTTGACGTAGGCCTCCAGCGTGCCGACGTCCTCCCAGTAGCCTTGGACCACGCAGCCGACGACGGTTTTTCCGTTGTCGAGCAGCCTCGGGAACACGTCGGCGGAGAAGTCGACGGGCTTGCCCGCGTCGATGAAGTCGAACACCGACGGTTCGAGTACGTATATACCCGTGTTGATCGTGTCGGAGAAAACCTGACCCCACGTCGGTTTCTCCAGGAACCGCTCGACGGTCCCGTCCGCGTCGGCGATGACAATCCCGAACTCGAGAGGGTTGGGCATGGATTTGAGTGCGATCGTCGCGACGGCCGCCTTTTTCCTGTGGAACTCGACGAGCGAGCCGAGGTCGATGTCGGTGACGACGTCTCCGGATATGACCAGGAACGCTTCGTCGAGCTCGTCCATGGCGTTGCGTACCGATCCGGCCGTGCCGAGCGGCGACTCCTCCGT
>JAKCEB010000072.1 GCA_021838305.1 Actinomycetes bacterium
GGCTGTCGCGATAGCGCCGGCCACGTCGCCGTCGGTTATCAGCCGTATACGAGCGCCGGCGGTGCGGACCTCGTCGATGAGAGCATCATGTCTGGGACGCTCGAGGATCACCGCTGTCAGGTCCCGGACGTGCTCGCCTTTGGCTTCCGCGATGGCCCGCAAGTTGTCAGTCGGGGACATCTCCAGGCTTACGCGACCAGCCGCTTCGGGGCCGACGGCGATCTTGTCCATGTACACGCACGGGCCCGGATTGAACATCGTTCCCCGCTCGCTCACCGCTATCACCGCCAGAGCGCCGCCCCGCCCGAGCGCGGTAGGCCTCGTCCCGTCGATCGGGTCCACCGCTACGTCAGCCTCGGGCGGCGTGCCGTCCCCGACGTGCTCCCCGTTGTAGAGCATCGGCGCCTCGTCCTTCTCGCCTTCACCGATTATCACCACGCCGTCCATGGGCACCCCCGCCAGGACAATTCGCATCGCGTCGACGGCAGCGCCGTCGGCGCCGTCCTTGTTACCCCTGCCCATCCAGCGTGACGCGGCCATGGCAGCGGCTTCGGTGACCCGCACGAGCTCGAGGGCGAGGTTGCGGTCGGGGGCCTGTGGTCTGAATCTGGCGTCGTCGGTCACGCGGCGAATGTAGCCTCTCGGAGTCGATACTGACCGGACCTTGGCAGCTCCGGGCCGGTATTATTGCAGGCAGTGGAGACGATCGCACCTAAGCGCGCCCAGACGTCGCCTTCGACATCGCTGACCGAGACTCTCTTCGGGGACGCTCTCCCGAATCGTATCGTGCTCGCGGCGGGGACAGTCGCGGTGCTCGTATGCCTCTTCCTGCGGTTCTGGACCCCGAGCGCGCTCTGGCTGGACGAGACGATCAGCGTCGACATAGCTCGGCTTCCTCTGACGCAGATACCCCACGCTTTGAGCCACGACGGCGCCCCCCCGCTCTACTACGTGCTGCTCCACTACTGGATGCGGATCTTCGGCGAAGGCGACTTCGCTGTGAGAGCCCTGTCAGGGCTGACGAGCGTCGCGACGTTGCCCCTCTTCTGGCTCGCGGGTCGGCGCATCGGGGGACGGCCGGTGGCTTGGGTGAGCTTCTTCCTCGCCTTGTCGTCGCCTTTTGCCATCAACTACGCGACCGTCACACGGATGTATTCGTTGATGATCGCCGTGTCGCTTCTCGGGTTCCTCGCACTGACGAGCGCCTACCAGGATCCGTCCCGTCGGCGGCTGGTAGCCCTAAGCGCTAGCACGGCGGCCGTGCTCTATACGCATTACTGGGGCATCTACCTCGTGTTCGTCGCAGCGATATGGCTCCTGTGGAGGATCCGGGTCTCAGGGCGGGGCAAGCCAGCTTTCAAGGCGATGTTCGTAGGCGGTCTGCTTTGGCTTCCGTGGGCACCCGTGTTCGTGTTCCAGGCGACACACACCGGGACTCCGTGGACTTCGCCCGCAAGCTTTTCGAACCTGCTTGCGATCTTCAGCGATTGGAGCGGCGGCGGTCCGTGGGGCGGCCTTTTGATGTTCGCCACGTTCTTGGCGTTCATCTTCGGCACTTTCGGCAGGACGGCAGCCCCGGGAACGATGGTGACTGTCGAGGACCGCCACGGCCGCGTCCGCCAGGTGCCGGCCGGGCCGGCCGTCGTGTTGGAGGCGAAACCGAGACCTGGCATGGGACCGCTCGTCGGTATCGCCGTCGCAGCGTTGGTTGTCGCTGTGCTCGGAGGGATGATCGCGAACGCCGCATTCGTGGCGCGCTACACGGCGGTGGTGCTTCCACTGTTCCTGCTGGTCATGGCCACGGGTGTCGTCACCCTCCCCGGGCGCCGGTTTCGGGCTGGGGTGGTTGCCGTTCTCGTGCTTGCCGGCATCATGAGCGGCAAGGCTCAGAACTCCTTGCAGCGAACCCAGGCCGTGAAAGTTGCCGCGATACTCAACGCGCAGGCCCGGCCTGGCGACCTCGTTATCTACTGTCCGGATCAGCTCGGTCCGGCCGTCAACCGCCTGCTCACGGTGAAGGGCGTCCAGCAGATCACTTTTCCCCGTGGAACCGGCCCGGGACTTGTGAACTGGGTCGACTACAAGGCTGTTATCGCCTCCACCGACGTCTCGCAGTTCGCGCAGTCCGCGCTGCAGGAGGTGTCAGGCGGCCAGACGGTCTGGCTTGTCTGGCGTGACGGTTATCCGGGTTTTGGCGGGGACTGCGGCTTCTTGGCCAGCTGGTTGGGCCTGCTTCGCTCGCCGGGAGTGACGCTCGTCCACGCCAACGGCGCGGCCTATTACGAGTTCGAGAATCTGACTCGCTTCAAATAGTCGGACCGACAAGACGACCCCGAGAGGAACTGAATTTTGACTGAAAAGTTACCCGTGCTGGCCGAAGACGTGGTCATCGTCGGTGGTGGCCCAGCCGGGTTGACGGCCGCGTACGAATTGGCGAAGAGAGGCTCGCTCGCCACCGTGCTCGAGGCTGACGATGTGGTAGGCGGCATCAGCCGCACCGTCGAGCGCGACGGGTGGCGCTTTGACATCGGCGGTCACCGCTTCTTCACCAAGGTCGCGCCTGTCGAAGCGTTTTGGCATGAGGTGCTCCCGGACGAGGATTTCCTGCTGCGTCCCCGCAAAAGCCGGATCTTCTACAAGGGGAAGTTCTACGACTATCCGCTGAAGGCGTCGAATGCGCTGTCGAATCTCGGTTTGCTCGAAGCTCTTCGCTGCGTTGCGTCCTACGTGTGGGCGAGGGTCCGCCCTCCGGCGCGCCAGGACATGTACGAGGGTTGGCTGGTCGCGCGATTCGGTTGGCGGCTTTACAACCATTTCTTCAAGACCTACACCGAGAAAGTGTGGGGACACCCGGCGTCGGAGATGCCGGCGGACTGGGCGGCGCAAAGGGTCAAGAACCTGTCGCTAGCGTCGGCGGTCATCAACGCCCTTCTCCCAAAGCGCAACCAGAAGGACATCACCTCGCTCATCGAGGAGTTCCAGTACCCGAGGCTGGGGCCGGGGATGATGTGGGAGCGCTGCCAGGAGCTTTGCGAAGCGAAAGGCACCAAGGTCCTGATGCGCACGAAGGCGGTCCGGGTCCGCCACGCGGGCGGCCGTGCCACCTCCGTGGTGGCGTCGCATGACGGAGCCGAGACCGAGTACATCTCGTCGGCGGTCGTCTCGTCGATGCCCATCGCGTCCCTCGTGCGTGCTTTCGACCCGCCTGTCCCTGACGCCGTCCGAAAGGCGGCGGACGACCTGTACTACAGGGATTTCCTGACGGTTGCCTTGGTGGTGCCCGAAGCGGCCGTGCCCTGGGACGACAACTGGATCTACATCCACGACGCGTCGGTGAAGACGATGCGGATCCAGAACTTCGGGTCGTGGTCGCCGTACATGGTAAAAGAAGGCCGTAACGTGCTGGGCCTCGAATACACAGTCGAGGAAGGCGACGAGTACTGGAGCGCCGACGACGCCGAGCTCGTCGCTCGGGGCGCAGCGGAACTGGGCCGCCTGGGGCTGCTCGACCCGGGCCAGGTAGAGTCGGGCTACGTCGTGAGGATGCCCAAGGCGTATCCCTACTACGACCTGGACTACGCGGCGAACGTCGACACTATTCGTGCCTGGATCGCCGAGAACGCAGCGAACGTGTACCCGGTTGGGCGAAACGGCATGCACCGTTACAACAACCAGGACCACTCCATGTACACCGCGATGCTGACAGTCGAGAACCTCTTCGGTGCCGAGCACGACGTCTGGTCGGTCAACGTCGAAGAGGAATACCACGAGATCAACGCCAAGTCGGCGCAGGGCGCCGCGCCTGCTTCGGCAGCGTCGGGGACAGGTAGGGACGCCCCTATCCTTCCGAAGCGGTCGATGCTTTGAGCCGTATCTGGTTCTGTCGCAACTGCGGGTACGAAGTGCGGTCGCGTGGTCGCTGCCACTCGTGCAAGGAGAAGCTCACCCCGTCGGCTCTCCCGGAGCTTGCCGCCGGCTCGGAAGACGACGAGGTCGGTTACCGCATAGACGGCTGGGGTGTCGCCGAGCGCGGAGAGCTCATCGTCCGCCTGAACGACCTCGGTATCCCGCACCGCTTCGAAGACGAGGAGCTGGTCGTCGACGCCGCCGACGAAGACCGTGTGGACGATCTTGTGGCGATACTCGGAGACCTATTGTCCGAGCCGGCGTCTTATGCCAAGCCTGCGTTGGGATCTGATGCCGACGACTCCGACGAGCCCTCAGACGACGTCGAGGCATACGAACTCGATGCCGATGCCGATAACGACGAAGCCGTTGGCCGCCGGGGCGACGAGCCGGCCGGCAGCGGTACCGAACCGGAGCTTTCCGATGCCGACAAGTACCCAGAGGTTGCAGCCGCCGTTCGCCTGCTATCCGACGCCGTCGATCGTCTTTGTAAAGACCCGACCGACATGCAGGCCGACGCCGATGTGGCAGAAGCATCGGCGTGGGTGTTTACCGTCGAGCGTTACGCCGACTTTGACGACCAGGAGTGGGCTGCCATCGGCCGCGTAACCCGGCGGCTCCTCTCCTTGCTCGGGGCTGACGAGGCGCTCGAGGATGAGATTTCGACCGAAGCGGCGGTGCTGCAGAGGCTCCTCGCTCCTTTGGCGGCGACGAGAGATACAGGAACCGGCGATGCGCTGACAGACGAGGCGGGAACGTCCGATGAACGCACCCGTGGCGGTACGGTTTCCGCATTCGACGCGGCCGATCCGTCGAAGGCCGGCGCGACGAGAAGGTCCGAGCGGACTGTCTACGAGCTGCCGGACTGGCTGCCCGATCAAAGGGCCCAGCTCGAAGTCCGCCTCGAACAAAGCGGTATCGACTTCGAGTGGGACGGCGACGACCTTCTTGTTCCCGCCGATCAGGAAGAGCAGGTCGACGAGGTCTTCGACCAGATCGTCGGGGGCGGCGAGGACGACGACGAGGCTGACGAACGCCGCTACCAGGCGCTCACCGAGCTTTTCGCTGCGACCGGTCGTCTCGCGGCGGACCCGGCAGACCGTGACCGCAGGGAGGCGACTATAGATTGGGCGTCGAGCGTCGGGGGCGCACCGCTGCTCGGCATGGACGAGGTCGATTGGTTTCGGATCATGTCCAAACTGCGGGCTCTTGTCGGCGCTATCGACGAGGACAGCGACACCGACTTCGAAACTGTTGCAGGCCTCGCAGAAGAGATGCACGAACTTCTGCGTTCGGTCGTCTAGAAGTTCCGTTTCGTCCGAGCTTCGCAGATCGTCAATGAAAAGCTGCGTACAGTTCGGCGAAAGCCGCGGCGGCCTCGTGCAGTCGTTCGACGCTGACGAACTCGTCGTCGCCGTGCGCCTGGTCGATCGCCCCCGGTCCGCATACGACGGCCGGTATAGCCGCCTGGTTTCGCACGAAGCGGGCGTCGGTCGTAAAGGTCATTCCTATAACCCCCGGCTCAGTCGCGGTCGCCGCCGCAACGCAGGAGCGGACCATGACGGCGAAAGGATCGTCGGCGGACATCTCGCTCGCCTCGCCGAAAGTCTCGGCGACGAAGCTGTAGTTGAGGCCGTCCACTCCTGCTGATTCGATCATCGCCCGCAGCTCCTCGATAGCACCTTCCTCAGTCGCTCCCGGTAGAAGTCGGCGGTCCACCCCGACAGAGCATGTCTCGGCGACCGTGTTCATGGCGCTGCCTCCGTTGATAAGCCCCACGTTGGCGCTCGGTGAGCCGAGAAGCGGATGGCCGGGTCCCGGGAAGTCCGCGCCGTGGATCGCCACGACGAGTCGCGCTGCGTGCTCGATGGCCGACACCCCCTCTCGGGGTCGGCTGCCGTGCGCAGGCCTGCCGGCGACGTTGATGCGGCCTTGGAGAAGTCCTCTTTCTGCCACGCAGACGGCGAGGTCCGTCGGCTCGGGGATGAGGCAAGCGTCCCCCCGGATCAAGCCCTGCTCGAGGAGCGCTCTAGTGCCGAGCGCGCCGCCGCGTTCCTCGTCGGCGACCAGGTGGAAGACAAGGTTCGCACCCGGCCGGCGCCCGGAACGCTTCAGCATGTCGAGCGCCACGATGGCGGCGGCGATACCGCCCTTCATGTCGGCTGCGCCACGCCCGTAGAGTCGGCCGTCGACGACTTCCGGGCTGAACGGGTCGCGGGTCCATGCCGGGGCGTTGACAGGCACGACGTCGAGGTGCCCGTTGATTATCAGGGTCTTCCTGGAGGGGTCGGGTCCGTCGGGGTGGGGGATTTCGGCGACGAGCGAAACCCTGCCCGGTGCCGGCTCGATCCGGGTCCAAGACGGCGTCCACGGATCTAGTGCGGACCGCACCACTTCTTCGATCGGGCTCTCGTTGCCCGGCGGGTTGCGGGTGTCGACGCCGACCATTTCCCCTGTGAGGGCCACGAGGGCTTCGACGTCGACGTTCAACTGCTCGGAGCTTTCGGTCACCCATGAAGCCTACGGCCACGGGCTGCGTCCGGGCGCAGCGGCCATACTGGTGGCGCGATGGCTACCGACGACGACCCGAAAGGAACCGCTGCGGACCCGAAGGCAAGCGGCGGCTACCCGATCGCACGCAGCGCGGATCCCTCGGTGCTACTTGCCGCAGCGAAATCGGGCAACCGGGCGGCTCTCGGAAGGCTTCTGTCGTTCGCGGAGCGCCCCGGGCCTGCCGGTCGCGAGGTGAGCCGCCTCGTGTTTCGCGAAGGCGAAGCGCAGCACGTGGTCGGCCTCACCGGCGCGCCCGGCGCGGGAAAGTCGACGCTGACCGACAGGGTGATCGGCGTGATCAGAGCCGGGGGAACGAAGGTCGGGGTGCTCGCCGTAGATCCGAGCTCGCCTTTCTCTGGAGGGGCGATCCTCGGCGACCGCATCAGGATGGGTGGCCACGCGCTCGACGACGGGGTGTTCATACGCTCCATGGCGACCCGGGGCCACCAGGGTGGCCTCGCCCTGGCCGCGCCCGAGGCGATCAGGGTCCTTGCCTCGTGCGGATACCCGACGATCCTCGTCGAGACAGTCGGGGTCGGCCAGGTGGAAGTCGCTATCGCCGGTGCAGCCGATACCACGGTCGTCGTCGTGAATCCGGGTTGGGGTGACTCGGTGCAGGCAGCGAAAGCAGGCCTGCTCGAGATTGCTGACATCTTCGTTGTCAACAAGGCGGATCGGCCGGGCGCCGACCAGGTCAAGAGAGACCTCGAAAGCATGTTGGACCTGACGGGAACACACCCGAAGCGAGACGGTCGGAAGCCTTGGCGTCCCCCGATCCTCGCAACCAAGGCGCTGTCAGCGGACGGGGCCGGAGTCGACGAGCTCTGGGATGCGATCTGCACCCATCGCCGCCACATCGCGGAGTCGGGTGAGCTCGAAGAGCGCCGGCAGCGACGACTGCTCGACGAGGCCCGCTCCGCACTCGTCGCCGAGCTCATGTCCGAGGTCGACGCGGTCGAGCAGGGGCAGGCTTACCGGCAGGTCTCGGACGCCCTGATCAGGCGCGAAGTCGACCCTTATGGTGCCGCCGCTCGCTTGCGCGAGGCGATCGGGGATCAACCCAGGTGACGTCACCCCCAGGTGACGCAGCCGATCTCGAAGGGGTCCGCGAGGTCCGGATGGGTGGGCACGACCCTCACCGTGTAGCCGTGCAGGCCTGACCGGTCGCATATGAAGCTTCCTTCGTAGCGTCCAGGCGCGCGCCGCTCCAAGTCGACAGCGACGCTCGAAGACATTTCGCCGCCGGCGCTGACCGCGCCGTGCAGGAGCTGCACTTCGACGTCGCTGAAGTCGAGCGAGCCGAGCTCCACCATCACCGACACGTTTCGCGGTTCACCCAGATCGACGCCGGCCGAGCTTCCGCCGTCGTCGACGTCGATGACTTTGACCTCCGACCAAGCGTCGCTGACGCGGCGCTTCCACGCTGCAAGCGCCTTGGCCTGCTTGTAGTCGTCGGCGGAAAGCCGGTTCATGTGCAAGGCAGACGGCTCGTAGTAGTCCTCGACGTACTCGCGGACCATCCGCGACGCCATCACCTTCGGGGCGAGCGTGGCGATCGAAGACTTGACTTTGGCCACCCACTCGTGGGAGTGGCGGTTGACCGAGCGGTCATAGAAGGTTGGGACGATCTCACGTTCGATCGTCGCGAACAGATGGTCGGCCTCGACTCGGTCGCGCCGTTCGATGTCGTCGAGCGATTCGGCGGAGGCGATCGCCCAGCCGTTCCTGCCGTCGAACATCTCGTCCCACCAACCGTCGAGGATCGACAGGTTGAGCGCGCCGTTGAGCGCGGCCTTCTCCCCGCTCGTCCCGCTCGCCTCCATCGGCCGTCGAGGGGTGTTGAGCCATACGTCGCTGCCCTGGTAAAGCATCCGAGCGACAGCTATGTCGTAGTCCGCCACGAACGCGATTCTCTTGCGCAGCGTCGGGTCAGCGGCGAAGCGGATGATCTCGGCGATCATCGCCTTGCCCAGATCGTCCGCCGGGTGCGCTTTGCCGGCGAAGATCAGCTGGATCGGGCGGCGCTCGTCGAGGAGAAGCGCCTTTAGACGGTCCGGTTGCGACAGGAGAAGGGTCGCTCGCTTGTAGGTGGCGAAACGCCTCGCGAATCCGATCGTGAGGTACCTCGGGTCCAAAAGCTCGTCCACCCACTCCTGCTCCGCAGCCGGCACGCCGTTCGCGCGAAGCGCGTGTCGGTGACGGTCGCGCACGAAGTCGATCAGCGCCTCGCGGCCCTCGTCCCGGGCGCGCCATATCTCGTCCTCGCGCGCGTTGGATATGCGCGCCCATTGGGCTTCGTCGGCCTCGTCCCACGCCGGGGAGACATACTTCGAGTACAGGTCGTCCATCGCTGGAGACACCCACGTGCTCCCGTGGACGCCGTTGGTGACCGACCCGATCGGAACGTCCTCGGCCGACACCGAAGGCCAGAGACCCTGGAACATCTCCCTGCTGGTCTGGCCGTGCAGCGCAGCCACACCGTTGGAGCGTGCCGCCAGACGAAGTCCCATGACCGCCATGTTGAACGGCTCGAACGCGTCCTCGCCCGGGAAGTGCCCGACGGACATGAGCTTGTCGAAGGAGATCCCGCACTCGTCGGCGAGCTCGGTGAAATAACGCTCCATGAGGGCCCTCGGGAAGCGGTCGATGCCGGCAGGCACGGGAGTGTGTGTCGTGAAGACCGTTCCCGACCTCACCGCCTCGACCGCCTCGTCGAAGGAGAGCCCCGAGCCGGTCACGAGAAGCCGAACCCGTTCCAAGCCGAGGAACCCGGCGTGACCCTCGTTGGTGTGGCACACCTCGGGCGCCACACCTAGAGCTCCCAGGGCTCGCACCCCGCCGACGCCCAAGAGGATCTCCTGGCGCAAGCGGTGTTCTATGTCCCCCCCGTAAAGGCGATCGGTGATCAATCGCGCTTCAGGGCCGTTCGGCTCGGTGTCGGAGTCGAGCAGGTAAAGGTTTACACGGCCGACCCGCACAAGCCAGACCCTCGCGTGGACGGCCTCGCCGGCCATGTCGACGACCACGTCGACGTCGTCGAGGAGCTCGGTCGCCATCGCGTGGGGGTCGAGGATCGGGAAACGCTCCTGCTGCCAGCCGCTCGAGTCGAGACGCTGGCGGAAGTACCCTGACCGATACATCAGGCCGATCCCCACGATCGGCACCCCGAGCGTGCTCGCGGCCTTCAAGTGGTCGCCCGCGAGCACCCCAAGGCCCCCCGAGTACTGCGGCAGCGCTTCGGCGATCCCGAACTCGGGCGAGAAGTAGGCGATGCAGCTCAAGTGGTTGCCGTTGCGTTGCTGGAACCACCTAGGCGACTCTAGGTAGCGGTTCAGCTCGTCGGAGCGTTCCTGGAGGAACGCCGTGAAGGTCGGATCGGTCTCGAGTTGGGCCAGCCGCTCCCTACCCACGAGGTTCAGCAGGCGGATCGGATCATGGTCGCTCGCATCCCACACTTCGGGGTCGATCCAACGGAACAGATCCTGTGTCCGGGTATCCCACGACCAGCGTAGGTTGCAGGCGAGCTCTCGAAGGGGCGCCAGCGACTCGGGGAGCCGCGCCCGCACTGCGAAGCTGCGAAACGCTTTCATTCCCTCAAAACTATCGCGCTCAGCCGGAGCCGATTGACCGGAGGACCTCCGGGGCGTCCCGTCTCTCGACGCGTGTCGGCTGGTAGCGTGGAAATGTGAAAGGGGACCGAGAGAAGACGACGCCGGCCACCAGCGCTTCGACCGGGCCTCCCGCAAAGTTCGAGCGTCTTGTGATCGAGGGCGTCAGGCCAACGACGCCGTCGCGGGTGCGTCCCGCCAAGGCGGTCGTCGGGGAAGCCATCCGGGTAAGCGTTGTCATGTTCCGCGACGGGCACGACCCGATAGCCGGCCGAGCCCGGCTGTACTTCGAAGGGTTCTCCGCCGGCGCCAAAGGGACCGAAAGCGTGCTCGTGGCCGAATCCGCCTTGACCGCGTTAGGCAACGACGAGTGGGAAGCCTACGTGGAGGCTGACAGGATCGGACCTCACCGCATAGTCGTGGAGGGCTGGACCGTCCAGTTCGGCTCCTACGGTCCGCAGCTGGACGCCGCGACTGCGCTGGACCTGACCGCGTCGGCGCCCGCGCCGCTGTGGGTCGACCGGCCGCGGGCTTCCTTCGGGGCTTGGTACGAGCTGTTCCCGAGATCGGTCGGCGGCTTCAAAGGCGCCACGGCACGCGTGGCAGAGCTAGCCGACCTCGGCTTCGACGTGCTGTATCTCCCCCCGATCCACCCGATCGGCCGGACGTTCCGCAAAGGACCGAACAACACCCTCGTGGCCGGTCCGCAGGACCCGGGCAGCCCGTGGGCAATCGGTTCTTCGGAGGGCGGCCACACGGCGATCCTCGACGAGTTGGGTAACGAAGACGACCTGGTGGCGCTCGTGCGCGAACTGTCGGCGCACGGAATGGAGCTCGCACTCGACTACGCGCTTCAATGCTCGCCGGACCACCCTTGGGTCGGGGAGCACCCGGAGTGGTTCCATCACCGGCCCGACGGGAGCATCGCCTGTGCCGAGAATCCTCCGAAGATCTACCAGGACATCTACCCGATCAACTTCTGGCCCGACCGCGAAGCGGACCGCGTCGCCCTGTGGAACGCCTGCCGGGACATCTTCGAGCACTGGATCTCCTTCGGCGTGCGGATTTTCCGGGTCGACAACCCCCACACCAAGCCGACAGCGTTCTGGGAGTGGGTGATCAAGGAAGTCCGCTCCAAACACCCCGACGTCGTGTTCCTCGCCGAGGCCTTCACCCGCCCGCACGTCATGGCTCGACTGGCCGAGGTTGGGTTCAGCCAGAGCTACACGTACTTCACGTGGCGGACCGCCCAGCACGGCGAGGACGGCCTTTGGGCTTACATGGAGGAGCTCGCGCACGGCCCGAAAGCCGACTACATGCGCCCGAACTTCTGGCCGAACACCCCTGACATCCTTTCCGGACCGCTTCGCAACGGGCCGCCGAGCGCTTTCGCGCTGCGGCTGGTCCTCGCCGCGACCCTCTCGCCGTCGTACGGGATCTACTCGGGTTACGAGCTTTACGAGAACGAGCCGGTGTCGGAAACGAACGAGGAGTACCTCGACTCCGAGAAGTACCAGCTGCGGACCCGCGACTTCAGCCGCCCGGGAAGTCTCTATCCGCTGATCTCGAGAATCAACTCGATCCGCAAGGAGCATCCGGCGCTTCACGGCCTGCGTTCGATCCGCATGTGGGCAACCACGAACGACTCGATCCTCGCGTACTCCAAGGCGAGCGACGACGGGTCCGACGTGATCCTCTGCGTCGTCAACCTCGATCCCTACAGCCCCGAGGAAGCCGTTTTGCGACTCGATCCTCCTGTGCTCGCAGCGGGGGCCGCCTGGCCGCTTCACGTCGTCGACCTGCTAGACGGGCGCGACTACACGTGGTACGGGCCCGAGCCTTTCGTGCGTCTCGACCCGGCCCTCGCGAGCGCGCACGTATTCGCCGTCAGCGGCGCGCGGGCAGGCACGCAGCGGTGAGCAACTGGTACCAGAACGCGGTCTTCTACGAGATCCTTGTAAGAGGCTTCTACGACGCGAACGGCGACGGGAC
>JAKCEB010000073.1 GCA_021838305.1 Actinomycetes bacterium
GATCTCGATGCGCGGATCCGCCAACTCGGGGTGAGGTCTCTCGTGACAGATCGAAGCAGTCTCGGGATGTCACCCGGCTACGAAGGGACTGCGTCCCGGGGGCTTCCCGAAACGCAGCAGGCCACGTCGATCGAAACCTGGTGGGCCGACAGCGAAACGCTTCTTGCGGTCGGCGGTGAGCGTAGGGTGGCGGCCGCTTTGCCCGAATCCCCCTCACGGCCGTCGCTTCTCATGTCCAGCTCGGGCACGACCGGCGAGCCGAAGATCGTGCCGCTCTGCGAAGCCCAACTTCTCGTCACCGCCGCAGGGGTTGCGTCGGAGCTTGCGTTGACGTCGACCGACATCGGCTACTCGCCTCTTCCACTGTTCCACATCAACGGGCTCGTCGTCGGGGTACTGTCAGCCCTGGTAGCAGATTCGACGATAGTCGTCGAACGTCAGTTCTCGCGACGCAACTTCTGGTCGACCGTCGACTCGATTCGAGCTACGTGGCTGAACCTGGTTCCGGCGATGCTGGCGATCCTGTCCTCGTCGCCGGGGTCCTCCTCGTCGGACTTCCCAGGTAACGGAGCCGGCCTCATGACCTCCCGGCCTCGACTGGCGCGTTCGGCGTCCGCCCCGCTCCCCGCCGGCGTACGGGAGCGCTTCGAAGAGTTCAGCTCCATCCCGGTAATAGAGACGTACGGGATGACAGAGGCTGCGAGCCAGATAACCGCAAACCCGACGAGTAACGTTCGGCCCGGATCCGTAGGCCTGCCCGTCGATGTCGCTTTGCGGGTGATCGCCGAGGGCGGTGAAACCGCTTCGAGCTTGGACGTCGGGAGAGTTCAGATCAAAGGCGACCGGGTTACGTCGCATTACTGGGCGTGCCAGCCCGCTCGGGACACGACGGGCACCGGAGCCACCGGCGACGCTGCGTCTCGCGTGTGGACGTCGCGGACGGCTGTTCGCGGTGACGGCTGGCTCGATACCGGCGACATCGGATACCTCGACGAGGCCGGCTATCTCTACCTAGTCGGCCGGGACGGGGACGTCATCAACCGGGGTGGCGAGAAGATCATCCCACGCGAGGTCGAAGAAGTCCTTTTGGCGCACCCCGACGTGACTGCGGCCGTTGTCGTCGGGCGCCCCCACCCGACTGTTGGCGCGGAACCGGTCGCCTTCGTCATCGCTGCCGAAGCGGCGACCCAGTCACCCGAAGCGTTGGCTTTGCAACTGTCGCAGCGCTGCGAGGAGGCGCTGAGCCGCTACAAGCGTCCCGTGGAGATCCACGTCACGAGCTCGCTCCCGGCGGGGCCGACCGGCAAGATCCGCCGAGGGGAGGTCGCCAGTCGCGTCGCCGCTGGCGTCAACCCTTGCGACGGCTCACCTCTCGACGGGCGTGGCAAAGACAACAGCCGCAACGACAGATCGAGAGACTTCGAAGCGAGTCGCGACATGCACCCAGCCGGGGGTAACCGTGCACCCGAAACCCGCCGCAGCGCTGTGACCCGGGCGGCCGCAGCCCTCGACCTACCGCTGCGAACCGGGAAGCCTCGCCGGACCGGCCTGACGATGATGATCGACTCGGGGATGCCGCTGGCCGGTTTCACCGACTCGATCTCCAGCGCCGGCCCGCACATCGACCTGGTGAAGTTCGGTTGGGGAACGGCTCTCGTGACCCCGTTCATCGAGGCCAAGCTGAACGTGCTGCGCGACGAGGGGATCGACGCCTACTTCGGCGGGACGCTCTTCGAGAAGTTCGTGTCCGCCGGACGCTTCGACGATTACCTGAGTTTCTGTGGGCAGCTGGGCGTCGGCCACGTCGAGATCTCGGACGGCACGATCGAGATATCCCCCGAGGACCGCGACGGCTACATCCGCCGAGCCGCACGAGACTTCACGGTCATAACCGAGATCGGATACAAAGACCAGGTCAGAGCGGGCGCCTCGGACGCTGCGGATCTTGCCCTTCAGGCGAGACAGGACCTTCAAAGCGGGGCGTGGCTCGTGACAGCCGAAGCCCGTGAGAGCGGCCAGAGCGGCATATGCCGCCCGGATGGAACCGCCCGCGAGGACATCCTCGACGCGTTCAGCTCGGCCGGTATCGATTGGTCGCAACTGCTCTTCGAGGCACCCACGAAGCGGCTGCAGGTCTACTTCGTGGAGATGGCGGGATCAAACGTCAATCTGGGCAACGTCGCCCCAGGGGACGTAATCGGCCTCGAGACACTCCGCCTCGGTCTGAGGTCGGACACATTCACGAGCTTCAACAAGGAACGAATAAATGCGTAGCTCCAGCAACGTCTTCCATCTGGCGATACCCGTCCGGGACCTGGACGAGGCCCAGGACTTCTACGTCGGCAAGCTCGGCTGCCACCTCGCGCGACGCTACGAGGACCGGATAACCCTCGACTTCTTCGGCGACCAGGTTGTATGCCACCTCTCCGACGAGTGGGACCGCAACCCCGACCTCTACCCACGCCACTTCGGGGTCACCTTCGTCGATCGAAGCGAGTTCGACTCAGTCCTGTTCTGCGCCGTCAATCGGGACATCCCGTTCTTCAAAGCCTGCGAACCGCGGTTCAAGGACATGGTCGAAGAGCACGTCACCTTCGTCTTGCGCGACCCCTCAGGGAACTTGATCGAGTTCAAGCACTACCGAGACCCAAGGATGATGTACTAATAGAGCATGATAAAAGTAAGCGTCTACTACCCGAGCGGCGAGGGGTCAACCTTCGACCACGAGTACTACCGAAGCAAGCACGTTCCTCTCGCTATGCAGACCTGGGGGTTGGCCGACTCCGAGATCGAGAAGGGGATCAACGGTCCGTACGTGGCCGCAGTCCACTTCCGTTTCGAGTCGCTCGACGCTCTAACCGCCGCCATGGCTGCACCTGGCACTGCCGACGTGATGGCGGACGTACCGAACTACACGAACATCACTCCCGTCATGCAGACGAGCGAGATCGTTTCCTGAGCTTTTTGTTAGGGCGCGTCCCGCGTTTCCTGCATTTCCTGGATCGCTCTACCTGATCTTTACGAGGCTTTGAGACGGCCGTAAAGTCGTCGACATGCCGGCTGACTCTGACCGCTCGAGACTTGACGTGGCCAGAGCGTTGCTAGCCAAGGCAGGAAGCACGAAATCCAGCGAGGAGGCCGTCGCCCTGGCACAGAAGTGCTACCGGCTTCTGGCGGAGCACATCAACGACTACGAGGACACGGCGGGCGCCACGGCGCCCGGTCCACGTAGGCGCGAGCGGAGGCTCCTACAGGACCGCCGTCGAGGTTTTCCCGCACCGGGCTCGTCTACGCCTTCGACCGAAAGGCAGTCGGGGGTCGACCGGTATCGAAGCTCTGCGGCTGGCGAGCTCGACGGGGCACGCAAGGCGACACTCGACGTGCGGATCTGAACCTCCTGGTCATAGGCGACGAGCAGCGCGGCCGTAGCGTCGATCAGTCCGGGGCGTAAAACGACGTGCCCCCGGGTCGCTACCGTAGCGGGGCGTGACGTTAGCTCTTTCCGTTGTCCTTGCCGTCGCCGCGGTCGCAGCTGCCGTGTTTGGCTGGACGGCCAGGCGAGCCTTAGTCGCAGGCCGTCGCGACCAGGCCCGTATCGTGCGCCAGTCGAACCGACTTCGAGACGCGGACGAGTTGGTCGCCAAAGCGGAGGAGCGCGCTTCGAGAGCCGAGGAGCGTGCGCAAGAAGCCGACGAACGCGCATCTAGAGCCGAGGAGCGCGCTCTTCAGGTCGAGGACAGGGCGGCGACGAGCGGATCCAACCGCCGTAACATTTCTGTGGATGTCGCGCTCGCACTCGAGCGGGTTCGCGTGGAGCGCGAGTGGCACGAAGTCGCGGGCCCAGGGGTCGAGCTACCGTTCCTGTGGGATGGATCGTTGGGTGTAGGGGTCGCAACGGAACTGGCGATCATCCGCGAAGTGACAGGCACCCCGAGCGAGCTGTCGACGGCATCGACGCGACCTTTGTATGACCCGACAGCTTTGCGGGTCGCGTGCGAGTTCCTGCGCTGCCTCGCCCGCTCCGGCGACGAAATGTCGGTAGAGGTCACCGACCAAGGAATCGTCGTCTCGCAGTCCCAAGACCAGTTACCTCGCCTGGCTGAGCTTCGAAAGATCGCCGAGCAGTCCGGTATGGCGGTCTCCGCTGCACTTGACGGCGCCAACAAGGTGTCGACGCAGCTGCTGCTCGCCCAGTAACCCTAGCGACCTAAGTGAGCAGCTCGAGAGCCTCCAGGTCGATCGCGTGGCGGCCGTGGCGGTTGGCCATCGCCATGAACATGTCGTCGCCGCGAGAGGTCCGCCTGACCAGCATCGAGGCTGCTATCGCCATGATCAAACCTCCGAGGCTGTAGCGGCGGTAGCTCTCCCACAGGGCGTTCCATCCGATGTCTATCCCGGCCGCCCCCATCCGCTCCTGGTACGAGCGGACAAGGTCAGTTTCGACCGCTGCCCGCCGGGCCGGTTCCAACGAAGCGCCGATGAAGTAGCTGAGGTCGGCTACTCCAGGCCCGTGTGACGCTGTCTGCCAGTCGACGACGTCGACTCGCTGCGGTGCGCCGGCCGGCGGGAAGAGCAGGTTGTCGAGACGAAAGTCGCCGTGCGTGACGGTCCAGGGTCCCGGCTTGACCGAGTCGAACACGTCGAGGCGTTCCATCAGGCGTTCGGCGGTCACGAGAACGTCGGGGTCCACCCGTTCGTGATACCGCTCGACGAATCCGGTGTGCAGAGCCCGCACGAGGGCCGGCAACGCGCCTTCAGTCCCAGGGCCGCTGCGATGCAGCCAGCCGAGGGTACGGAGCCTGTCGCTACCCCAAAGCGGGGCGTGGAGACCTGGAAGTTCGGATATCGCGAGGAAGGCTTCGTCGGTGCTGCAGCCGGCCAGCTGGTCGCCTTGGCGTGAAGGAGCAACGTCCTCCAAGACCAAGATGAAGTTCGCTCCGCCCGGGTCGAGCGAAGCGTGGTAGTACGCAGGGGTCTTCACGTCCAGCTCGCGGCTGAGCTGAACGTAGAAGCTGACCTCTATCTCGTAGTTGCGAAGAGCGACCGCTGTCTCGACGCTTACAGGATCCGACGAGGGAAGCTTGACGATCACCGATCCGGGCCCGGCGAGCTTTCGGTCGTATTCGAGGTGGCATCGCCAGCAGTCCGCCATCTGGCCGGTGCCGACCGGCTCGGCGCGCACGTTGGTCACGGTTGCCCCGCCGAGGACTCCCGCCATCGCGGTCGTGACTCCCGGCGGGCTGAGCGTCGAAGGTATCTCGCTAGTTGATCGGGGTCCGGTGCCTACGTTCACTGCGGGAGGGGTCGTTCTACGACGGTGTCAGGAAAGTATTTGTGGTGTCGTGCCCCGGTGATCTCGTAGATGGCGCTACCGGACCTCCCGTCGTCCGTTGTAACCCTTACCTGGGACAGTCCTCCGCGGTGAAACGGCTCGTAGGGGCGATCGAAAGTTCCTTGCGCCTCGACGGCTATCACCCTGCCATCTTCGAGAAAGAACTCGCAGTGGCCGCTGAGGCCGACCACCGCCTCGCCGTTCACGCCGTAGCTCACCGGCTTGGCGTCGCCTGAGGTCCAGGTGAGCTCGTGGCGGAAATCCACGATCGGGACCGGATCGGAGCGATCACTTCCGGCCCAGCAGCCGTCGGTGTAGACGGGGGTGCCGTTGGCCAACTCCCAGTGCCACACGCCCAGAAAGCCGTCGTCGAGCTGAATTTGCAGCCAGATCCATAGCGGGCATCTCCCGTGGTCGCGTACCCCCCACGAATGGTCGCGCTGGCCGAGCCACCCGTCAACTGGAAACGTCCGCCCGTCGACGCTGTAGGTGCCCTCATAGACGCCGGACTGCAGGATGTGACTCTGGTCCCACACGAGTTCGTCCAAAGCGCGCAACGTGCCCCGCCGAAGACCGTACGGTTTTGTCCTCGCCCGGAACGTGACGTCGAGCCCGATCGCCGCCATGTCCGGATCGGCCCACAGCTTGATCAGCTCGAACGGCTCGATCACCTGGACGCTCGCCCCGTGGACGCTGGGAGTGTGCGGATCGCCGGCGTCAGGGCGCTCCAGGCGACCGAGGATCTTTTTTCCCTCGACACGACCCATCTGAAGCGAATCCATCGTCGCCGTCGCCGGGTAGTGCGCCATCGTCATGAACACGACGTCGCCCGCAGCGTCCGGTCTATGCAACTCGAAAAAGTAGCTCTCTCGCCACCAACGACTCGCCTCGGCGACCTCGCCGAGCGGCAGAGGGATCTGGTGAACGAAAAGCTCGTCGTTGGGGGAGAGCGCTGCCATTGCGCGAGCTAGTACCCGGAGCCGACAGTTGTGGCAGACGTAGCCGACGAAGAAACCGCAGCCATGACGGGATTACCCGTGGACGCCGACACCACCGTCCAGACACCCCCGAACGCGTGGACGTTCTCCCCGAGGGTGGTGTTCGGTGCCGTCGCCTTCATATCCCTGATGAACCAGTAGAGCGGGTGGCCGTTGTAGGTGACCTGCATCTTCCCGTTCGAGTCCATGATGTGGCCGATCATCGACGCGTTGACGCCACTTGCGGCGGTCGGCGTACCGGTCGTCACGAGCGGCGGCCACGCAACGGCGCACCCTCCTGAGCAGGAGCTCGACGTAGAGGTGTCCGTGGAGAACGAGTACAGCGTCTTTCCGTTGCTCTCGAGGATGTTCCCGTACATGGAGTCTGACAGCACTGCGATCGTCGGCGTGGAGCTCCCAGCGCCGGCAGTCGATCCCGCGGCGGTTGTGGGACTTGCGTACATGGTCGTGCCCGGTGCTGTCGTGCTCGCCGAAGCGGCGCTCGAAGGCGCAGAGGCGCTTGAGGTCTTGGTCGAAGAGCCGCAGGCGGCGGCCACCAGGGCCATGCCTACGGCTACCGCAGCACCGGTCGTTCTCCTCATGGGTTGCACCTTTCGCATGTTACGGCCGGGCGTGCCCGGCAGGGAACTGATGGATTGTTTGGGCTTGGACGTTCGAGGTTGACTCGCATCTCTACCTACGACTTGGGGTCTTCGAACGGATTGCCACAATTTCTATGCCACGACAGGTGCGGCGCCCGTTGGTGTCCAATCCGATCGGCCCGGTGACTCGTAGATAGGATGTGAGGCACATGGGTATTCCGGTATCGAGCCTCTCCGACGAAGCGCTGCTGAGCGGGTTCGCGAGCGGTGACCGGGAACTTTCGGTTGCATTCATCCGCCGCTTCCAGTCGAGGGTCTACGGTGTCGCCTTGGCCGTCCTCGGGGACCAGACAGGCGCGGAGGACGTGGCCCAACAGGCATTCGAGCGGGCATGGCGTCACGGGTCGGTCTACGACGCAAGGCGCGGGTCAGTCGGAACGTGGCTCGCCGCTATCACCCGGAACTTGGCGATCGACTCGACAAGGGTGAAAAAGGCGTACCCGGTGGAGGTCGGCGCACTACTCGCTGCGATATCGGCCGGTCCGAACGACCCTGAGGACAAGGCCCTCGAGTCGGAGTCCCGCCGCGAAGTTGGCCGCGCGTTGCGCCAATTGCCGCCTGAGCAGGCCCGCGCTGTCGTCCTAGCGGCCATGGTCGGCATGTCCGCGTCACAGGTCGCCGCGGCCGAGGGGATACCTCTCGGGACGGCGAAGACCCGAATCCGTTCCGCGATGAGGCGCCTCCGCGACAACCTCCGCGACACCGTTGTCGACGTGCGAGTTGTGGAGCCGGCAAGTGACTGACGTCTTTCAGCCTTCCGCTCATCCCGAGGCGCTACCCGAGTTCGCGTTGGGTGTCCTTGATCCCGAGGAACGCACGTCAATGCTTGCGCACCTCTCGCACTGCGCAACCTGTCGGGAGGAGCTGCTCGAGCTGAGCGCAGTCGCCGATCGGGTCGCGGCGCAGGCCCCGCCGGTAGAGCCGCAGGCGGGCTTCGAGGACAGGGTGCTCGCCCGCCTCGACGGGGTCGGCGGTCTCCGTCCCGTGATGCCTCAGGGACTCGCTGATCCCCGCGTCAGACGGGCATCTCGCGCGGCAGTCAAACGGGGTGATAAGCGAAATTTCACATGGCGGCAGGTGGCCGCAGTCGCCGCGGCTGCGTCGATCGTCGTGGGCGCCGGTACAGCGATTGGCATGGCGGCAGGCAGCACTTCGAGCACCAACCCTGTGGCTTCGGGCGCTAGCGCTGGAGGTTGGTACGCCACGCTTCTGGTCGGGCCGTCGGGTCCGGTCGGAAAGGTGTTCGTCGACTCCGACGGCCGTCCGTGGATGTCGATGGGCATTTCGGGTAGCCATCTGGGCACGCTGCGTTGCGAGCTGGTGAGCCCGTCCGGGAAGGTCGTGACGCTCGGAACTTTCGCCGTGTCAGCCCAGGGTGGGTACTGGGCGACTTACATCCCGGCGGCAGCGCATGGCGCCACGATCGTCCGCTTGGTCGACACGTCGGGAAAGATGGTGGCCACCGCTACGATGCGCTAAGCGACAAAAGGAGCTTGACCGGTGGACGACCTTGAAGTAGTAGCCCGTATCAACGAGTTGACAGAGGAGGAGCACCTTCTCCAGCAGGCCCACGTGGGCGAGCCCCTGACCGGCGAGGAGCTCGGGCGTCTGCGGTCGGTAGAGGTGGCCCTGGACCAGTGCTGGGACCTGCTCCGCCAGCGACGGGCCAGGCGGAACGCCGGCGCCGATCCAGACGACGCTACCGTTAGGAGCGAGGACACGGTCGAGCACTACCGCCAGTGAGC
Organism: Actinomycetes bacterium; assembly: GCA_021838305.1. Classification (GTDB taxonomy): domain Bacteria; phylum Actinomycetota; class Acidimicrobiia; order Acidimicrobiales; family Palsa-688; genus JAJZAM01. The sequence goes on from JAKCEB010000073.1 coordinate 8,717, forward strand.
TTCACTCTATCGCTCGGAGCGCGGGCGGCCAGGGGAGCGCACGTCACCGACGCCTTTGGGCATCCGCCCGGCCGTAGAAAGTGCCCGGCGCAGGAGGAACTCGATCTGAGCGTTCGTGCTGCGCAGGTCGTCTTCTGCCCACTTTGCGAGAGCGTCGTGGACGGCGGGGTCTAATCGCAAAAGGAGGCTTTTGCGTTCGGTCACGAAGGCGTAGGAACCTTCTACTGGTAGAGGGTGCCGGTGTTTACAACCTGCTGAGTCGCCTGTTCGCTGCAAAGGACAACCAGCAGGTTCGAAACCATCGCTGCCTTGCGCTCTTCGTCCAGCTCTACGACGTTGTTCTCTTCGAGGCGCTGCAGCGCGAGTTCGACCATCCCGACGGCACCGTCAACGATCTGGCGGCGGGCCGCAACGACGGCGCTCGCCTGCTGCACGCGCAGCATCCCCTGGGCGATCTCCGAGGCGTAGGCAAGTCTCGTGAGGCGCGACTCGACAATCCGCACTCCGGCTCGGGCGACCCGGGCGGTAATCTCCTCTGATAGGCGATGGGTGATCTCCTCGGCGTTGTCGCGAAGCGACAGGCCGCCCCTGCCTCGGGAGTCGTAGGGGTAGCTCGAGGCGACGTGGCGGACAGCCGTCTCCGCTTGAGTGGCCACGAACTGCGAGAAATTCTCGACCGAGTACATCGCCTTCGCAGTGTCGTCAACCTGCCAGACGACGACGGCTGCGATCTCGATCGGGTTCCCGTCGGCGTCGTTTACTTTCGCGATCGCGGTCTCATGGTTGCGAACCCTCGTGACGAGCCTTCTCCTCTGCGAGACCGGATTCACCCAGTGCAGGCCCGCCGAGCGGATCGTTCCTTTGTAGCGACCGAACAGTTGTACGACTCTCGACTCTCCTGGGACTACTGAGGTGAGCCCTCGCATTGTGAACTGCGCCGCCAGAAGCAAAGCAATTCCGACCGATAGCATCGTCGCGGCACCGGCGTTACCCCAACTCCCCTGTGAGGCTCCTAGGCCCATAAGCACTCCGGCGAGAGCGGTTGTCGTTATCCCGCCGACAAGGACCTTGACGCCGTTCAACGACCAAGCTGCCTGTTCGCCGAGGGGCCCGTTTGCGACAGTCGCCATGAAAGTTCTCCTTGAATTGTCCTCCTCAGGCAATATAGCATTGTGATATCACAATCCAAGTGACTTCTTCGGGCTATGGGAAAAGATGGCTCCAGTCGCTGTCTTCGCTTCCAAAACGCCGACGCTTCACAGGTTGAAAGCCAGCTTGAGGCCGGGAACCGGCCATTGCGTAGCGTAAAGGCGCCCTCTGCCCGAGGAGGTTATATAGGCAGTGCGCATGTCCGGGCCTCCGAAGCAGATATTCGTCACGAACGGGTCCGGTTCGGGTACTGCAACCTGCTCGAGGAGCTTTCCGCTGGGGCTGATGACACTTATCGCACCGGTGATCAGTGTCGCAACGCACACGTTGCCCTCCGAGTCGACCGCCAGGGAATCGAGCAGCTGGTAGCCGTCGAAGCCCCACAACAGCTGCGCTCCACCCGGTCCAATCCCATTACGCGCCACTTTCCCTGGGCTTTCGACGTCCCAGGCCCACACGCGGCCCGGCCCGGTCTCGGCCACGTACACACGGCTGCCATCTGGGGATAGGCCGACGCCGTTTGGCTGGGTGAGAGGGTAAACGACTTCCTCCACCGAGCTGCCGTCGGGTTTCGCGTAGTAGAGACCTCCGAGGTCGTTCTCCCTCTGGCGGGTCTTGCCGAGGTCGGTAAACCAAAAGCCGCCAGTTTCATCAAACACGATGTCGTTCGGTCCCCGCAGCTGGTGGGCACCCACATGGGTGTAGATGTCTCTCACCGTCCCGCTCGCGGGATCGACTCGTTGGATCCTCCCCCCGCTGTAATCCCCGGGCTGGTGCCCGGGCGCGAGCAGGCCGCCCAGGTCGTGCCACTCGAACCCCCCGTTGTTGCAAACGTAGAGCATCGAGTCGGGCCCGGCGGCGATTCCGTTAGGTCCTCCACCGCATACTGCGAAGCGATCCAGCGTTCCACTATCGACGTCGACCCGGGTCAAATGACCGCTGTAGATCTCGACGAGGACCACCTTGGAGTCCGAGGTCGCGACCGGACCTTCGGGAAAAAGAAGCCCTTCGGTAATCAACTGGAATTCTGCCAACTCAAGCACCTTTCTCGAAGTGTGTGCACCAGCTTGGTAGGTGTCTAGCGAAGCGACATGCCCCCGTCCACTCCGAGCACCTGGCCCGTCACGAACCCGCTGGTCACCAGCGCGAGGACTGCTTCGGCGACGTCGTGCGGTAGTGCCGATCGGCGAAGCGGCGCCTGCGAGCGTACGGCCTCCCGGACAGCATCCCAGTCAGCCGTCCACGGGGTGTCGACGAGGCCCGGGGCTACCGCGTTGACCCGCACCTCGGGTGCGAGAGCCTGAGCCAGTAGCAACGTCATATGGTTGAGGGCGGCCTTCGACGCCGCGTAGGGGATAGAACTACCCACCGGGCGTACCCCGGCCAGCGAGCTCACGTTGATGACGACGCCAGCCCCATTCGCACGTAAAGCAGGAAGCGCGGCCCTCGTCATGTGCCAAGCCCCGAGCACGTTGACGTCGAAGATCCTTCTCCAAACCTCGTCGGTGGCCGCATCGAGGTCCGCGTGGGGGATCACCTTCGTCGTTCCGGCGTTGTTGACGAGGACGTCGATCCTTCCGAAGCGCCCGATGGTGGCGTCGACGAGCGAACGGCAGGCGTCGTCGTCGGCTACGTCGGCCTGGATATAAAGGCCGTCGGGCAGCGAGGCTGCGACGCGTCGCCCTGCGTCCACCGACGACGACGAGTTGACCACCACCGACGCCCCCGCCGCTGCGAAAGACCGCGCCACTGACTCGCCGATACCGCTCGACGCGCCCGTCACGACCGCAACTTTTCCTTCCAGGTCCACGGTTTCCCTCCTTGGCTTGCGATGCTAGGCGCCGGAGGAGCCACCGTGGCGAGCCAATCGGCTGGACTTGGTGCTAGTAAGAGATGGTGCGGCTTCGTATTTTCACAGAACCACAACAGGGCGCGACCTACGACGACCTCCGCAGGGTTGCCCTCGAGGCGGAAGAGGCAGGGTTCGACGCTTTCTTCCGCTCCGACCACTACTTACGA
>JAKCEB010000074.1 GCA_021838305.1 Actinomycetes bacterium
GCGACCCAGCAGCTCCTCCTGGCCCCGCTCCAACGACCCCACGCGACCCAGCAGCTCCTCCTGGCCCCGCTCCAACGACCCCACGCGACCCAGCAGCTCCTCCTGGCCCCGCTCCAGCGACCCGAGACGCTCCAACGTCGCCTCTGCCACCAGCCGGAGCTCCCGGATATCCCGGCCGTTCTCCGCTACCAGCTGTGGAAGCTGCAGTACCTCCTCGGTGAGCAGCAGCACCCGCAGTTGCGCGCGCAATCCAGGATCGGCCTCGAGCTGGCGGATCATTTCGAGCGTGTCCACTACAACGATTCTACCGGCGGGGCCGCTCTGCGTTGGCTACCGTTGCGTTGCGTTGCGTGCGTCGGGCGGGCGGGACTTGAACCCGCGACCCCCAGACCCCCAGTCTGGTGCGCTACCAAACTGCGCCACCGCCCGAAAACTACACAAGAACCTTACCCGACGACACGCACCGCGAGTCAAACGTGCTTCGGGAGCCACTCCGCAAACCAGTAGATCCGGTAGATCAAATAGCCGGCGAGGCCTACAAGCAAGGCCTTGAAATGCCACGGGACCTTACGGGGTCCCGTCTCGAGGACCGTTCCACAGGTCGGGCACGCTCCGTTCTCGGCGAGGTTCTTGGCGTTCCAGAAGTGGCTGCAGTCCTCACACCACGGCATGGGTGGCCCTCTCAGAGAGCGACGTCACCGCTGGCAGGCACCCGGTTGGTGCGTCTCGGTTGGAGTCATACCCTCCTCACCGCCAGGATCGCCACGTCGTCGCCGAGAGGGCCCGAAGCGAAGTCGCGGGCTGCTTCGAGAAGGTCTTTGCAGAGGATCGAGGCGTCCTGGCCGGGATCTCGTCGCAGAGCGGCAGCGATCCTGTCCTCCCCGAAAATCTGACCTCCCGACCGCGCTTCGGCGAGGCCGTCGGTGTACATGAGAATAACGTCGCCGGCTAGGAGTGGCCGTTCCCTCGAAAAGTAAGTTCCCGCAGGATCCAAGGTCAAAAGGGGGCCGGTCGCCCTGAGGGCGTGTATCTCCGAGTCCTGCCACAGCCAGGTGGCCGGGTGCCCCGCCGACGCGTGGCGTAGAGTTCCCGCTACCGGGTCCAGGACCACCACGCAGACCGAGACTAGATCCTCCGGGCGGCTACCTACGGAAAGCGCCCGGTTGAGCTCCTCCAAAGCTTGCGCTGGGTCACGGAACTGGCGGATAAAGGTTCGGAGCAGGTATTTGACCTGAAAAGCCGTGATCGAAGGGTCGATCCCGTGCCCTGCGACGTCGCCGATGACGATCGCCAGGCGTCCTCCCGTCGTCGAGAACACGTCGTAGAAGTCACCCGCCATCATCCCGCTGCCGGGCTCGTAGACCCGCCCGAGCTCGAATCCCTCGACCTGGGGGAGAGTTTCTGGGGCCAGACGGTCAGCCCAACGCCTCGGAGCGAGCTGGTCCTGGGCGAGCACCTCCTCCGCCCGGCGCTCGAGCATGGCGCGCACCTCGGCTGTTCGAGCTTCAGCCAGAAAACGGGGCGCGAAGCGCACAGTCACCAGCACCGGTATCGCCACGGCCGCAAGGGGGATCGAAAACCACGTCGACTTCGACTCTGCCCCGATCCCGAGGGCAACGGCGAGGATCGCGTACAGCAGCGTCGCGTGAAGGTCCTTGTCGAAGGCCGCCCGGGCCAGCTCGTGGGCCTCCCGGCCGTTCGACGACGCCGAGGTTTCGACCTTGATGCGCCGGGCTGCGCGAGCGAGGCGAGCCGCCGCACGGCCCCACAAGGCGGCCGCGACAACGCAGAGTATCGCAGCTACCGCCAGCCACGGCTTGGGGGGCATGCCACCCAGGCTACCTGCGCAGCGACCCCGATGGGGATTCTGTCACCGGATCATGCGAATCGGCGGTCTTAAGAAGTACGTCTGCGAACCCGGAACACGAGCGGTGTCGGACCGAAGTCGAAATGGTCCCGCAGGCGCCGTTCCAGGTATCGCAGGTACGGGCCGGGGATCGTCTTGGTCGCGAACAAGGTGAAAGTCGGCGGGTCGACTGTCCCCTGCGTTGCGTAGAGCACCCTGCCGCCAGGTGACGCGTGGGCGGCCTGCGCGGCCGCTATCACCTGGTTCAGTTCCGCTGTCGGCACCCTCTTGGCTGACGCCTCGATAGCTTTATGGACGGCGGGCAGCAGCTTGTGCACGCCCAGCCCGGTCTTGGCGCTCAGCGTGAGCACAGGCGCGTAAGCGAGGAAGGCCAGGCGGTCGGCCACCTCCGCCCGGATCGCAGCGCGGCCCTCCGCGTCGAGCACATCCCACTTGTTGAGAACCAGCACGGCGGGGCCGCCGGCCGCGTCGACGCGCTCCGCGAGGCGCTGATCCTGGCGTGTGATGCCTTCGGAGGCGTCCATCACCATGACGGCGCATCGAGCCCGGTCAAGCGACTGCAGCGCCCGGACCATCGAGTAGTACTCGGCGCCTTCCGCCTCCTTGCTCCTGCGCCGCATGCCCGCCGTGTCGACGAGCAGTATGTCGCCGTCAGGCGTGGAAATCAACGTGTCGACGCTGTCCCTGGTCGTGCCGGCCAGGTCGTGAACCACCGAACGTTCGTCGCCGATCAACCGGTTGAACAGCGTCGACTTGCCGACGTTCGGTCTTCCGACGATCGCCACGCTCGGCGGCCCGTCGGGGCCATCGCCGGTGTCTCCCCCGGACTCCGGCTCCTCGAGCGGCGCGAACATGCTTACGAGCGCGTCGAGCAGGTCCCCGGTACCCCGACCGTGCAGGGCGCTGATCGGGTGCGGGTCCCCTAGGCCGATCCTGGTGAAGCCCCAGACGTCGCTCTCACGATTCGACGAGTCCACCTTGTTCGCGACGAGCAACACCGGCCGACCTAGTCGGCGCAGGAGGGCAGCGACTTTCGCGTCGTCGTCGGTGATTCCGACGGTCCCGTCGACGACGAACAGTACCGCGTCGGAGTCGCGGATCGCACGCTCCGCCTGGCGCGACACCTGGCGGTCCAAGCTCGATCCACTCGTCAACCATCCGCCGGTATCGACGATCGTGAAAGGCCGTCCTGACCATTCCGCCGCCAAGAACTTGCGGTCACGGGTCACCCCCGGGTGTTCCTCGACGATCGCTTCGCGTCTGCCCACGATACGGTTGACCAGGGTGCTCTTTCCGACATTAGGCCGCCCGACGACCGCGACGAGCGGCATCACGACGGGCTTGTGGCCAGGGCACGCCGCAGCGCAGCCCCGTCGGTGCGGATGACCTCGACAGGTCGGGGAAGGTCGGCGACGGCCACCCCGTCGAGGAACACGCCCCCGGACAGACAGACGTCGGGCAGAAGGTAACGCCTGCCTTCCGGCGACTCGGAGAGCACCCTCGACACGTCGGAGCCGGTGAGCAGACCGGCGACGGAGATGTTGCCTCCGAAGTACTCGTTGCGTACCCCGATCACCTCGGCGTCCGGTCGGACGGCCGCCACCAGCGGGCGTATCACCTCTACAGCGTACGCCCCGGTGAGGACACTGACCGCGGCCTGCCTTGACGATGTCGATTCCCGGAGCTCGACTGGCGTCCAATCGGTGTCATCGTCCCGGCCCTTGCCGAGACGAGGGGCCCGGTAGCCGCTCGCCGGGGCGCCGTCCACAGACGCGAAGAACCCGCCCGGCCGGGCGTCCTCACCGCCGGCGGTTCCGCAGAACTGGGCCTCGAAGAGCCTCGTCATACCTACGCCGTTCTCGTGTTGGGCGACGTCACCGTACGAAGCCAGCTCAGGCAGGGGCCGGCCCGCCTGAAGGTAGTACTCGTCGGACGCGAAGACCATCGGGTGGCCGACCGCCGAGACGAACAGGCTCTGCCACTCCTCCACCAGATCGACCACCGCTGCAGCCTCAGAGGCGCTGTGAGGCCTCATCGTCGACTCGACGTTCCACCTGCTCACGCCGAGCGGGACGCACGCAACGCTCGCCAACTCGGGGTAGGAGTCCATGATCCCGGCCATCGACGCTTCGAGCACCTCCCCGTCGTTGACCCCCGGGCATACCACGATCTGGCCGTGAACACGCACCCCGTTGTCGAGCAGAGCCCGAAGCCAGCGCAGGCTCGTAGCCCCGCGACGGTTGCGCAGCATCGAAGCCCGAACATCGGGGTCGGTGGCGTGGATGCTCACCCACAGCGGCGACAGGCCCTCCGAGACGACCCGATCGAGGTCGAGCTCGCTGAATCGAGTGAGGGTCGTGAAGTTCCCGTAAAGAAACGAAAGCCTGTAGTCGTCGTCGCGCACATACAGGCTCTTGCGCATCCCCTTGGGGAGTTGATGGATAAAACAGAAAGCGCAGTGGTTGTCGCACGTTCGCACACGATCGAAAAGTGCCGCGTCGACCTCGATGCCGAGCGGTTCGAATCCCTCGCGCTCCACCCTGGCAGACATCTCGATCCCGCCCCGACGCACCTCGACGTCGAAGGCTTCCTGGTCGGCGATCAGCTGGTACTCGATGACGTCGCGAGGCTCCTGGCCGTCCATCGACAGGATCTGGTCTCCGGGAAGCAGCCCGGCGCGTGCGGCAGGCGATCCGGAGGCGACCGCCACCACGACAGGCAAAGACATAACCCAGACACGGTACTCTGCGATAGTGCATCGGGTTGATCGGGTTCTCCTCGCGTGGCCTCGCGGTTTCTGCGCTGGGGTCGAGATGGCGATCAAATCGCTGGCGTGGATGACGACTGTGTTCGAGCCTCCGGTCTACTGTTTTCATGAGATCGTCCACAACAACCTGGTCGTCAGACGCTTCGAGGCGGCAGGTGTGCGCTTCGTAGACGACCTCGCCGAGGTCCCACCGGGGGCGCCGCTCATGCTTTCGGCGCACGGCTCGCCGCCCGAGCTCGTCGAAGAGGCTCGCCGGCGCGGCGGGATCGTCGTCAACGCGGTCTGCCCGCTCGTGAAGAAGGTCCACCACGAGGTGAAAGTGCGTGCCTCCAAGGGATACAGCATCGTCTACGTCGGCCACAAAGGCCACCAAGAGGCCATCGGCACCGAAGCTGTAGCACCCGACGCCGTCAAGCGCGTCGAAAGCGTCGAGGAGCTTTCAGCGATCCCCGACACTCCAGGAGACGTGGCGTTCCTGGCTCAGACAACTCTCGCCGTCGACGAGTGGCAGACGATCATGGAGGCCGCCAAGCAGCGCTGGCCTGACCTGTGGATGCCGGGCACGTCCGACCTGTGCTTCGCGACGACGAACCGCCAGCGGGCCCTCAAAGCTATCGCCGGGAGATGCGACTGTGTCGTCGTCGTCGGTTCGCGCACCTCGTCGAACACCCTCGCCCTCGTGCGGACCGCGCAAAGCTCCGGCTGCGAGAAGGTCTTCCGCGTCGACGACCCGTCGGAGCTGCCCGACGACCTCTACGGGACGGTCGGGGTTATTGCCGGAGCGTCCGCGCCCGAGGAGCTCGTCGAAGCCCTCGTCGCTGCCCTCGACCCCCTCGACGGTGTCGAGGAGGTCCGCGAAACCGACGAGGACGAGTACTTTCCCCTCCCACGCGAGCTGCGCGAGACCCTCCGCCGTCTCGGCACGCTCACCGCTCTGGGGGCGCTCGCCCCTGACCCGACGGTGACCGTCCCTACCGACGACAGGTCCGCATCGGCGGCGTCCGCGCTGGCGAAGCTGTCGGTCGGTCGCTAGAAGCCGACAAGGTTTGCTAACGCCTACCGGCCCGCACGAGCGCCTCGTCGAAGGATTCCTGTAGGGCGACGGCGAGCGCTGCGGTGAGCTCGGAGACCGCCCTCCTAGGTACCCGCCCCGACGGGCCTGGCGGTGGGGGTTGGATCGGCTCCCCCACGACCACAACGACTTTGACGAGCTTGACGCCGCGGCTGCCTTTGGGCATCGCCCATTCGCTTCCCCCGATACCGACGGGGACTATCGGCACCCCGGCGCGCGCAGCGACGAAAGCCGCTCCCTCGAAGAGCGGATGCAGACGCAGCCCGCTCTGGCGGGTTCCCTCCGGGAACAAGACGACGGGCTCCCCCGAGCGGACCGCTTCCTCGCAGCGGCGTAGAGCGTCACGGTCGGGCACACCACGGTGGACGGGGAACGCACCGAGCGAGCTGAACAGCGCCCCCGACCACCGGTACTTCCAAAGGCTGTCCTTGCCCATGAACCGGATCCGGCGGTGCGTGAGGCACCCTGCGAGGAGGGTGTCGATGTTCGAGCGGTGCACCGGGGCTATCACGTACGCGCCGCTGGCAGGAAGCCTGTCGGCGCCTACGACCTCTACGCGCCAAAGAAGCCTCGACACAAGCTCGACGAGCCCCCTTGCGAAGGCATACCAGCCGAGCGCGAACCGTTCCCTCACTGCTGCGTTCCTCACTGCTGCGTTCATCACTGCACGTCCCCCCACTTGGATCTGGCGAGCTCCAGCACCTTGTCGACGACCTCGTCGCTGCTGAGCGCAGTCGTGTCGAGCACTATCGCGTCGGCAGCGGCGCTGAGCGGCGAGGCTGCGCGAGTGGAGTCGGCGCGGTCGCGTCTCACCATGTCGGCTGCGACGTCGCTGTAGTCGCGGTCGCGCATCTCCTTGCTGCGCCGGTCCGCTCTCGCGTCCTCGCTCGCCGTGAGAAATACCTTCACTTGGGCGTCGGGGAACACGACCGTCGCGATGTCACGTCCCTCCATCACGACCCCCGACCTTCCCGTCGCCCACTCGCGCTGCCGGAGCACAAGCTCGGATCGGACCTTTGGGTGGGCGGCGACGCTGCTCACGGCGCGGGTCACTTCTGGACCGCGGATCTCGATGGTCGCGTCAGCCCCGTTGACCACGACACGCTCGCCGACCTCCAGGTCCATGCGTTTGGCTATCTCGCCCACCCGCTCGGCGTCCTGGGGGTCGACACCCCTGCGGATCGCCTCGAACGCGACCGCACGGTACATCGCCCCGGTGTCAAGGTAGTCGAAGCCCAACCTCGAGGCGACAGCGCGCGCAACGGTCGACTTACCCGAGCCGGCGGGTCCGTCCAGAGCTACGACGTGCGCTTCGACGTGCATATTGCAAAGTCCTCCTCGAAGCCGGGGTAACTCGTCGCCACCGACTCCCAGGCGTCAATTGTGACAGGAGACACCGAGCGAAGCGACGCGACCGCCATCGACATAGCAACCCGGTGGTCTCCCTCGGAGTCGATGATTCCGCCTTTCAGCGACGCTCCGGCGTTGCCTTCTACGACGAGCCCGTCCGGCTTGCCCTCCGCGGAAACGCCGAGCGTCCGTAACGCTCCTACCGTCGACTCAACCCGGTCGCTTTCCTTGTGGCGCAGCTCGCCGGCATCGGAGAAGACAGTCGCCCCCTCTGCGAACGCCGCAGCGACCGCGAGCACGGGAATTTCGTCGATGAGACCGGGGATCTCGGCACCGCCGACCTGCGTGGCGACAAGCGGGCCGAAGCGCGCCCGCACGTCGCCGACGCCGCGCCGATCGTCGAAACCGGCGACCTCCACGTTCGCGCCCATCCGCTCGAGCACCGCGAGAAAACCGGCTCGCTGCGCCCCGAGATATATGTTCTGCACGGTCAGGTCGCTGCCGGGGGTGATACACGCCGCGACAATCCAGAACGCCGCCTGCGAAGGGTCCCCTGGAACGTCGAAGTCACACGGCGACAGCGGCCCGGGCACGACGGTCACCGACCCTTCGCCTAGACGAACCCGCCCACCCCAAAGAGGGAGCATCTCCTCTGTGTGCACTCTCGTCGGGTGACGCTCTCGCACGGTCGTCTCGCCCTCCGCGGAGACACCGGCGAGCAGGATCGCGCCTTTGACCTGAGCGCTCGGCACGGGAAGCTCGTAGTCGATCCCGTGAAGGTGGCCGCCCCTCACGACCAGCGGCGGAAGGCTCCCGTTTCCTCTCCCGTCGAGACTCGCGCCCATCGACCTGATCGGCTCGACTACACGGCCCATCGGGCGGCGGGCGATCGACCGGTCTCCTTTCAACACGGTCAACGCGTCGATCGCGGCGGCCCAGCCGACCATCAGGCGGATGGCGGTCCCCGAGTTTCCGACGTCGATGACGTCGTCGGGTTCTGCGAGCTTTCCGCCGGTCACGGCCCACTCGCCGTCGTTCGCACCCCGCTCGACCGTAGCGCCGAACGACGCGACCGCCCTCCTCGTGGCTTGCACGTCCAAGCCGGCCGAAAGGCCGGTTATGCGCGACGTTCCGGAGGCGAGCGCTCCCAGCAGGAGCGACCGATGCGATATCGACTTGTCGCCCGGAACGCGAAGACGGCCGCGCAACGAAGCGCCCTGCGGGCCGAACGTGAGCGAGCTCAACTTCCGACCGGCCTTATCGAGCACTGGAATCCACGCTCCCCAAGCGCGTGACGTACCGCCTCGGTGGCCGCACCGTCCACGACCACGACCAGCACACCGCGTTCGCCTTCGGCGCTGTGGGCGATCTCGAGGTCCCAGATGTTGACTCCCATCTCGCCGAGCAGGGTCGTGACGCTGGCGAGCACGCCGGGGCGGTCCGTGACAACCACACGCACCTCGGCTGCCGTCTCCGGCTCGGCGAGGCGCCCCGGCAGGTTCACCCGCGCGCTTCGAGCGTTCTCGAGCATGCCGAGCAGCGCCGCACGATCCCCGGCGAGGACGACCTGGCGGATCTGCGTCAACGACCCCTGGAGGCGGTCGAGCACGTCGAGGATCGCGTCGCGGTTCTCGGCGCAGATGTCCGGCCAGATAGCCGACCCGCCGGCAGCGATGCGGGTCATGTCGCGAAAGCCTCCGGCGGCAAGACGCAGAAGAGTGGCGTTCTCGTCTGCGGCGACCGCGGCAAGGTTCATCAGTGTCGCGGCTGTGAGGTGCGGGACGTGGGAGACCAGCGCCACCAGCTGGTCGTGGCGCCACGATTCGAGCTCCACCACGTTCGCTCCGAGGCCGCTCACGACGCTGCGGACCGTCGCGAACGCGACGGGATCGGTCCCCGGTTCGGGGGTCAGGACCCAGGTGGCGCCGACGAACATGTCGGGATCCGACCCGTCGACGCCGTCCTGTTCCGATCCGGCCATCGGATGTCCTCCGACGAACCTTGCGTCGGTGACCTTGTCGACGACGACACGCTTCACGCTCGCGACGTCGGTCACGACCGCCGACGGGAATTTTTCCAAAGCTTCGAGTGACACCTCGGCGCACGACGACGGTGGCACCGCCACGAAGACGATCTCGGCGGCGGGGTCGTACCCGCTCCGGTCGGCGGAGCCGATCTCGACCGCCCGCCGGCACCTGGAGTCGTCGAGGTCAGCCACCGCGACACTCCAACCCCTTGCGCGAAGACCGGCACCGATCGAGCCGCCGATGAGGCCAGCGCCTACGACCTGCGCGATACGGCCGCCCGTGTCGCCCTCGTCGCCTGCATCAACCACGGCGGCGGAGCCTACTATGCCTGCGCTACCCACTGGCTTGGCCCCCTGCGGCACGCTCGAGGCTTCTAACCTCCTCCTGGCTTAGCGTGCGGTACGCCCCAGGAGCGAGTGAGGCCAGCCGGATGGGACCGATCCTGATCCTGACCAGGTGCTTCACCGGGTAGCCGACGGCTTCGGCCATGCGTCTGACCTGGCGGTTGCGTCCCTCGTGGATGGTGATCCTGACAAGGTCCGGCTCGACCAGCGAGACTTTCGCCGGAGCTGTGGGCGTCCCGTCCAAGTCGACACCTTCGCGCAGGCGGCGCAGCGCTCCAGGCTTGGGTTGACCGTGCAGGCGGGCGAGGTACTCCTTGTCCACGCCGTGCGACGGGTGAGTCAGATGCTGCGTCAGGGTCCCGTCGTTGCAGAGCAGGATCAGGCCTTCCGTGGCGGCGTCGAGGCGCCCGACGGGAAACACCCTCGGATCGGCGGGGACGTACCCGACGACGGTAGGGCGCGCCTGCGGGTCGCTCGCCGTGCTGACCACACCGGCGGGTTTGTTGAGTGCGTAGTAGACGAGTCCAGCCTTCGTGGCCACGTCGATCCCTTCGACGGTAACCCGGTCGGTGTCGGGGTGGACGCGCCTTCCGAGGACAGCCGTCGTACCGTTGACTTCGACCAGGCCGGCGGAGATCAGATCCTCGCAGCGCCGGCGGCTGCCGAGTCCGGCGGCGGCCAGAACCTTCTGAAGTCGTATCCCTGCCGGGGCGTCGCTTCCGGCCTCAGAGGTCGGGTTCGACAACTTCGCTTCGAATGTCGTCGGGCGCTCGCAAGTCGATCCGTTCGGCAGCTGCGACCTGCGGATCCTGCCTGCGGGGGCCGGCAAGGAGGCTGCGCTCGAGGGAGTCCATGATCTCGGCTCCAGGCACGAAGTCCGCGAGCGGCGGAAGGTCGTCGATGCTGAAAAGGCCGAGCTTCTCGAGAAAAAGGGTGGTCGTCGCATAAAGAGCCGCCTGCCCCGGACCCGGGTCCTTCGCGACCTCCGCTATCAACCCGCGGGCTGCGAGCGTCCTCATCACGGCATCCGCGTTGACCCCGCGGATCGCCGCGACCTGCGCGCGAGACACCGGCTGCTTGTAGGCGACGACCGCCAGCGCTTCGAGCGCCGCTGCCGACAGCCTCGCCGCCTGGCCGTCCAAGACGAAGCGCTCGACGTAGGGCGCCATCTCCGACGTCGTTTGGTACTGGTAGCCGCCGGCCACCCGGACCAGCTCGAACCCACGGGAGTCGCGGCGGTAGGACTCAGCGAGGAAGTCGCAGATCTCGGTCACCCGCGACGGGGATATCTCGAGCAGCTGTGCAAGCAGCCCGGCTTCGACCGGCTCCTCGGCGACCATGACGATCGCCTCGATTGCCTTGTGGTCCTCTGTCACCTACACACCGTAGCTTTCGTATTCCTCGACAGAGTCAACGCCGCCCGCTTCGGTGTCGGCGACGCCGAGCCACACGACGTGCAGTGCCCCGAAGGTGGTCGCCTGCTCCAAGTCGACGGTGCCCTGCTTGTAAAGCTCGAGTAGCGCCAAGAAGTAGACGATCACCTCGATGCGCTCGCCTAGACCTGCTACCAGCTCGCTGAAAGCAACGCGGGGCTGGGAAGGCAACGACCGCATCAAACCGCGGATGGTCTCGCCGACGCTCACCCGTATCGGTGCGACGTGGTCGAGTTCGACCCTGGGCACCGGCTTGGGTTCGAGGACTTTGAGCATTACGTCGCGAAGAGTCTCGGCGGTGACTCCGGACATCACATCCTCGCTCAAGTCCCGGTAACGCTCCCCCGGCCCGACACGTCTAGGCCAGCTTCGCGCCGCCCCGTCCATCCTGCGGGCGAGCTCGCGCGAAGCGTCCTTGAACGTCTTGCACTCGAGTAGCCGTGCGACGAGCAGGTCCCGCTCCTCCCAAAGCGACAGCTCCTCGTCGGGCTCCGTCTCGGCTCGACCGGGAAGCAGTCTCCGGGTCTTCAGCTCGAGGAGGACAGCCGCTATGAGGAGGAACTCGGTGGCCGTGGAAAGGTCGAGCACGGAGTCGATCTCGGCGAGGGTGGAGACGTAGCCGTCGACGATGTCCGCCAAGGATATGTCCCAAAGCTCCACCTGCTCGCGGCTGATCAGGTGCAAAAGGAGGTCAAAGGGCCCCTCGAATACGGGAGTGCTAACCGTATAGGGCATGGTGAGACTCTATTGGAAGCCGAGGGGACTTACGCGGAACTAGCCTGTGCGGGTGGTCATCTCAGGCGATTCGACACTCCCACGGGTGCTCTCAGGGATACAGCCGACCGGCGAGCCCCATCTCGGCAACCTGCTCGGGGCGTTGCGCTACTG
>JAKCEB010000075.1 GCA_021838305.1 Actinomycetes bacterium
TGACCCGGAGCCTAACCTCTTGACCCGGAGCACACACGATGCTCCTCGAAGCTAAGGAGCTGTGATGAGCCGTTGGACGTTCACCTCGGAGTCGGTCACCGAAGGTCACCCCGACAAGATGGCCGATCAGATCTCGGACGCGGTGCTAGACGCCCTGCTCACCCAGGACCCCGCTTCGCGGGTCGCGTGCGAGACGCTGCTCACGACGGGTCTCGTCGTCGTCGCAGGCGAGATCACCACAAACGGGTACGTGGAGATACCGAAGCTGGTACGAGACGTAGTCACCGAGATCGGCTACACGAGCTCAGACGTCGGTTTCGACGGCCGGACGTGCGGGGTCGCGGTATCTATCGGCTCCCAGTCGCCCGACATTGCCCAAGGCGTCGACACCGCCATGGAGGTGCGTTCGGGGACGAGCGGAGAGGACATCCTGAACGCTCAGGGCGCAGGCGACCAGGGGATGATGTTCGGCTACGCGTGCGATGAAACCGACGACTTGATGCCGCTTCCGATCTGGCTCGCACACCGCCTAGCGCAGCGCCTCTCGCAGGTCCGCAAAGTCGGGACCCTCGGCTACCTGCGTCCGGACGGCAAGACGCAGGTCACGTTCGGCTACGAGAACGGGCGCCCGGTGAAGCTCGAAACCGTGCTGGTATCCACCCAGCACAAGCCGGACATCGACATAGAAACCCTTCTCCTGCCCGACCTGCGCGACCATGTAATCGCCCCGATCGTCCCGGCAGCGTTCGCCGACGACGGCTACCGGATCCTCGCGAACCCGACCGGTAAGTTCGAGAAGGGCGGACCGCACGCCGACGCAGGACTTACCGGACGCAAGATCATCGTCGACACCTACGGGGGAGCGGCACGCCACGGGGGCGGAGCCTTCTCCGGGAAGGACCCGTCGAAGGTGGACCGCTCGGCAGCGTACGCCGCTCGATGGGTAGCGAAGCACGTTGTTGCCTCCGGCGCCGCCGAGCGCTGCGAGATCCAGGTCGCGTACGCGATCGGGGTGGCGCGCCCGGTTTCGCTGCTAGTGGAAACGTTCGGCACGGAAAAAGTCGACCCAGCCGTCATCTCGCGTGCCGTCACCGAAGTCTTCGACCTGCGACCGGCAGCGATCATCCGCGACCTCGACCTGCGCCGCCCGATCTACCAGCGCACCGCCGCCTACGGGCACTTCGGGCGTTCAGACAAAGAGTTCACGTGGGAGAAGGTCTCCCGCCTCGACGAGTTCAAGAGCGCAATCGGAGCCTGAAGGATCTCGGGATAGGCGATACCCGACCGCCGGGCGCCACGATGACCGGGGCGAGGAGGGCGACGATGACCGGGGCGCTGGTCGCCCGGGTGCTGACCGACGTCTCGGGAATAGACAAGGAGTTCGACTACACAGTCCCCGCTCACCTCGCCGACGAGGCGCAGGTCGGCTGCAAGGTCCGTGTCGACCTCGCGGGTCGCAGGGTGGGTGGATGGATCGTCGCCCTCGGCGAACTGTCGAGGGATCCGGACCTGGCTATCTCGCCCGAGGGGTCCCGGCCGGCACTCAAAGCGGTGGCCGCCCTCCGAGGGTGGGGTCCCACAGCTGACCTTGTCGATCTGGCGGCGTGGGCCGCCTGGAGGTGGGCGGCGAACAGGGCGCTTTTCCTGGGCACGGCGTCGTCGCGAAATGCGGTGCGTCACCTTCCCGCCCCCCGCCTGGCTCCTCCCGCGCCTCCACCGGCGTTGCGCCTGCCGACCGGCCCGGGTGCTCACGTGGTAGCCATCGGGCCGGCCGAGGATCCGACGGTAATCGTCGCGCAGGCAGCGCAGCTCGGCCCGCTTTTGGTGATCGTCCCGACGGCTTCTCGCGCTGCTGTCCTCGCCAGGCGGCTGCGGCGTGCCGGCGGCGATGTGGCGCTGCTCCCCGAGGAATGGGCACAGGCGCGCGCCGGAGCGGCGGTGATCGTCGGAAGCCGAGGAGCCGCCTGGGCGCCGTGCCCGGGAGTCGCCGCCGTCGTGGTCATCGACGCCCACGACGAGCTGCACACCTCCGAGCGGGCGCCGACGTGGAACTCAGTCGGGGTAGCAGTCGAGCGGGCCGAGCGTGCCGGCGTCCCCTGTTACCTGATTACCTCCTGCCCCGGCCCGGAACTGGTCGCGCTCGGCCCAACGACAACTTTCGAGGCGGCCAAGCAGAAAGCCGGCTGGGCCTCGATGCAGCTCGTGGACCAGCGAAGCGAGGATCCCCGCCTGGGGCTGTATAGCAGCCGCCTCGTGGATCTGCTTCGGAGCACCGAGAAGGTCGCGTGCGTCTTGAACACGACGGGACGGGTGCGGCTGCTCGCCTGCGGGGCGTGCGGGACGGTAGCGCGCTGCGATGTTTGCCACGCGGCGGTGTCGTCGCCCGAACCGGGAGTCCTCTCGTGCCAGGGCTGCGGCGCCATGCGGCCTTACGTGTGCGCAAGTTGCACATCGATAAGGCTGTCGTGGCTGCGTGTGGGCACGTCTAGAGCTCGGGAGGACCTGGAACGCCTCGGCGGGAGGGACGTCGGCGAGGTCACGGCTGCCACGAAGGACTTTCCCTCATCGAGCGTCCTCGTCGGAACCGAGGCCCTGCTTCGCCGTCTCGATCCCTCCTCCGGTTTCGCCACGATTGTGTTCTTGGACTTCGACCGGGAGCTGCTCGCGGCGCGGTTCGGCGCGGCCGAGCACTCGCTTGCGCTGTTGTCGACGGCCTCTCGACTGGTTAGAGGCGCCGCGGGCCTCGTAGTGGTCCAGACGCGTATGCCGGATCATCCGGTGCTTCAGGCGGCGACGGTCGGAGACCCGGCTGTCGCTCTGAGCGAGGAGGATTCGGCTCGGAGAGCGCTGCGACTCCCGCCTTACGGGGCTCTTGCGCTCATCTCGGGAGCGGGCGGCGAAGCGTGGATCGCGTCGCTTCGCGAGCGCCACGATGGAACCGTAGAAGTCATGGGACCGAACGACGGCAAGTGGCTGGTGAAGGCCCCTGATCACCGGAGGCTTTGCGATCTTCTTCGCTCGGTTGGGCCGCCCGGGGGGAATGTTCGTGTTGCGGTGGATCCGCAGCGGCTGTGAACTGCTGTTCGGCGTCCGGACTGCCGTCTCGGCGTGGCACAATTGCTGTAATTCACCTATAACGATCCTCAGAATTGCCCCCTGAGGCGGTCTTGGAGAAGACTGTGCGTGTAATTGCACATTTCCCGTGCAATTACACGCACAGTCTTCTCGCCGGACCCTCCGATGTCGCATTCCCGCTACCTCTGAATGCTGCGCCCCCGCCTGGCGGCTACCGTGAAGCGCGGTGAGCGACACTTCCGACCTGACTCTTCTCGGACGGCGAAGCGAGTACCGATACAAGGACCCAAGGGCCGACATGCTCGAGACGTTTCCCAATCCGCACCCAGGCGGCGGGTGGGCTGTCGGCCTTGAATGTCTTGAGTTCACCGCGCTTTGCCCGGTGACAGGCCAGCCCGACTTCGGTCGGCTCCACATCCACTACGTTCCGGGCGAGCGCTGCGTCGAGAGCAAGAGCCTGAAGCTGTACCTCGGCGCGTACCGTGATCACGGGGCATTCCACGAGGATTGCGTCAACCGTGTGGCCGACGACCTTGTGACGGCCTGCTCCCCACGCTGGCTGCGCGTCTTCGGTGACTTCGCGCCACGCGGGGGTATCTCTATCAGGCCGATAGCGCTCCGGGCGGCGGAGGGTATGAGCGAAGCTGAAATTGCGGCGTGCGTAGCGCTGGTCGACGCCCACGACGCCGTCGGTGCATCATGGGTCTCCAGGCGCTGAGAGGTCGAGCAGGGCGGAGTCACCGGTCCATTCGCGCCGGCGCAGCTCGTACAGCGCGATCGCTGTGGCCGTCGCAACGTTGAGCGAACCGACCCGGCCTGTCATCGGCAGGAAAGCGACTGCGTCGCAGGCGTCCAGGGTTCCCGGTGGGAGCCCGTGGTCCTCGTTGCCGACAGCGAGGCAGACGTCGGGAGGTGCCTCGATCGCGTGAAGCGGGGTTGCTCCGTCCGCCAACTCCAACCCGATGACGAACAGGCCGTCGTCTCGGGCTTTCCCGACGGCCTCGGCGCCGCGCTCGGAGTGCGACCACGACAGATAACGTTCGGTCCCGAGGGCCACTTTCGCGGCCTTAGCCATCGTAGGCGGCGGGGTCTGCCCGCACAGGTACAGGTGCTCGACTCGATACGCGGCTGCTGTCCGAGTGATCGCACCGACGTTGAACGGGGACTGCACACCGTCGAGCAGGAGCGCGATTCGTGCAGCGCTCCGGCGGTTCCACTCCCGGTGCAGGCGCTTCAGGTCGGTTGGCCGCAACTGTCTCATTGACGCGCCTCCCCTTCGCCGCAGGTCCCCTTCGCCCCGGGTGTCGCTGCCGCCCCGGGTGTTTTTGCCGCCTCGTGTGTCCCTGCCGCGCCAGGCAGGCCCCGCACTTCGAGTATCCGGTAACCGCGCTTGGAGGAGTTTCTCCTCACGGTCATCGCGTTCGATTCGAGCCACTTCGACAGCGAATCCGCCCCGAGATTGCGTGACATCACCATGACGGCTCGCCCGCCGGGGACGAGACGGGAGAGCCAGGCCAAGAGGAGGTCCTGGAGCGCCGCCTTGCCGATCCTCACCGGCGGGTTCGACCAGATCTGATCGAATCGAACGTCGGCGGGAACCTCGTCTGCGGTCGCTGCGATCACGTTCGAGAATCCGAGCGCCGCCGCGTTCGTCGCGACCAAGTCGAGCGCCCGCCGGTTCGTGTCGAGCGCCCAGACTGTCGCCCGAGGGTTGCGGTGAGCCAGGGTGACAGCGATCGGACCGTACCCGCAACCGAGGTCGAGCAGGTTTCCCGTCGAGTCAAGGCTACCCTGCGAAACTGATCCGACGTTGAGGAGAAGCGCAGTACCAGGGTCGATCCTCGTCGCGGAAAAAACGCCTCGGTCGGCAACAAGTTCCGCCTCGAAGTCACGAAGCTTCATGTGCACCGACGCTGGCCGGGACGCGACGCGGGGTTGCTCGTCGAAGTAGTGGGACACTGCTCAAGGTTCGCAGAAAACGCGGTTTGGGTCCCACCCAGCGTTACCATGGGCAGGTGGCGACCTACCAAATCCGACTGTTCGGTGATCCAGTGCTCACCCAGGCCGCCAAAGAGGTCACCGACGTCGACGGGCGCCTCGTCGCCCTGGCCGAGGCCATGGTCGAGACGATGCACGAGGCCAACGGCCTCGGTCTCGCGGCCCCACAGGTGGGAGTGCAAAAGCGCATGTTCGTCTACCAGATGGGCGACGACGCCGACCCGGTGACGATCATCAACCCGACGATCTCCGACTTCCGGGGAGAGTGGGAGTACGACGAGGGGTGCCTGTCGATACCGGGCTTGTTCTTCCCGATCGTACGGCCGAAGGAGATACACCTGACCGGCTACGACCTTCACGGCCGAGAAGTGTCGATCGAGGCCGACGAACTCGAGGCCCGTTGCTTCCAGCACGAGCTCGACCACCTCGACGGACGGCTCCTGATCGGACTGCTCGATAAGGACCAGAAGAAGCAGGCGATGAAAGAGCTGCGCCGGCGATCGCAGCTCGAAGAGGCCTGAGCGCTGAGACTCGCCTTTCTCGGCTCACCCGAACCTGCAGCCCACATACTCGATCGCGTCGTCGATGCCGGCCATCAAGTGGTTGTCGCCGCGACCAGGCCTGACAAGCGGCGATCCAGGGGAGCAGCACCGAGCCCGACACCTGTGAGCGCCTTGGCCTGCGAGCGTGGAATACCGGTGGTTCATTCTCCTGCTGCCTGCCTCGACTACGGCGCCGAGTTGGGGATCGTCGTAGCGTTCGGGCGGATCATCTCCGCAGACGTCCTCGCGAAACTCGAGATGGTCAACGTGCACTTTTCGCTGCTGCCCCGCTGGCGCGGCGCGGCCCCCGTCGAGAGGGCAATACTTGCAGGGGATCCGACGACAGGTGTCTGCTTGATGCGCGTCGAGGAAGGCCTCGACACCGGGGGCGTCTACCGCTCGGCGGAGACTCCGATCGGAGCGGCAGAGACCTCGCAGCAGCTGACGCAGCGCCTCGCAACTCTCGGAGCGGCGCTGCTCGTCGAAGCCCTCGACACGGGGCTCGGAGATCCCCGACCACAGGAGGGCGAGGCGACCTACGCAGCGAAAATCGCTCCCGACGACCTGCGCTTGGATTGGAACCGGCCCACCAGCGAACTTTCGCGGGTGGTTCGTCTAGGCCGGGCCTGGACTGTGTGGCGGGGCCAGAGGCTCCTGGTCCACGCGACCGAAGCGGCTTCTGGGCAGGGCGAACCGGGAACGGTCAGTGGCGACAAGGTCTATACAGGTGACGGCGCTATCCGATTGGTGGAGGTCCAGCCACAAGGCAAACACGTCATGGACGGTGCCGCCTGGCTGCGTGGCGTTCGCCCTGTCGCAGGGGAGGCCTTCGACGTGAGCAATGAGGCCGACACGCCCCGAAGCACTGGTGGTGTCACTGTCGGCCACGCCGACGGATGAGCGGCCAGACGGGAAAGGCGACCTCGAGGGGACTCGCTCTCCAAGCACTCATAGCAATCGAGGCGGGGGCACGGGCGAACGTCGTGCTTCCAGAACTGTTAGGAGCGTCGGCACTTGACGAACGCGATCGTCGATTGGCGACAGAGCTCGTCTATGGCACATGCAGAATGCGGCGGGCGTGCGCATGGCTCGTCGACCGCCACGTCAAGGCGCGCAACACCGGCAAGCGCCGAACGCGAGCGCAAGGACGCAGTTCGTCGCCGAGCGAGGGGTTGGACCCCGACATAAGATCTGCGTTGCACCTCGGCGCGTACCAGCTCGGATGGACCCGCATACCGGCCCGCGCTGCGGTAGGCGCCACCGTCGAAGAGGTCCGTGGTCCGGGCCGTTCGATGGTCAATGCCGTGCTTCGACGCGTGGCCGACGACCTTGCCGGCGACCTTGCGGACCTCCCTGCCGACGACTCTGCCGACGACTCTGCCGACGGACCTGGTCGATGGCCGGATGTCGGGACCGAGCTCAGCTACCCGGACTGGGTGGTCGACGTACTCGAGTCGGATCTAGGAGCGGTGGACGCAAGGGCGGCCCTCGAAGCGATGAACCGCCCGGCAAGCGTGTCGGTACGCCCCGACGGTTACATCCAGGACCCGGCGAGCCAAATGGTTGTGCAATACGTGGCGTCGCTCGCGGGCGACGGCCCGGTACTCGACATGTGCGCCGCACCAGGCGGCAAAGCGACCGCGCTCGCCGGGACCAGCGCGCCGGAGCGAAACCCGTCACTTGCTGGATCAGAGACGCACCCCGTGGATCTGCGATTCGTCGTAGCAGCCGACGTCTCCGAGGCACGCTCACGAGTCGTGGCGAGGAACGCGGCCGACGTCGGGTGTTCTTCGCTCGCCACAGTTGTCGCCGACGGAGCCGATCCGCCGTGGCGTTCGGGATCCTTCGAGACGATCCTGCTGGATGCGCCCTGTTCAGGGCTTGGAGTTCTTCGTAGGCGCCCTGATGCCCGCTGGCGTCGCAGGCGTTCGGACATGGGTCGCCTCGCGACGCTTCAGCGCCGCCTCGCCACCTCGGCCATACAACTGCTCCGTCCCGGTGGCAGCCTTGTCTACAGCGTCTGTACCGTCTCGGCCGCCGAGACCATCGAGTTCGACAGGTGGCTCCAATCTGTCGCGCCCGCCCTGATCGCGCTTGCGCCGCCCGGCGCGCCGTGGAGAGCCCTCGGTCGGGGGGCCCTGCTCCTTCCCCAGGATGCGGACAGCGACGGCATGTACGTGCTGGGCCTCAGGTTGAGCGGCGAGTCCGCTAGGTTGAACCCGTGCCCGTAGCGCACCAACATGTCAAAATTGCCCCCTCGATACTCTCGGCGGACTTCGCCGAACTTGGTGCCGAGGTTGACCGGGTGATAGGCGAGGCGGACTGGCTTCACGTCGACGTGATGGACGGGCATTTCGTGCCGAACCTGACGATCGGGCCGCCCGTCGTGGCGGCGATCCGCAAGCACTGCGACGCATTCCTCGACTGCCATCTCATGATGACCAACCCGGGCGATTACCTCGAAGCTTTCGCCAGGTCAGGAGCGAGCAACTGCAGTTTCCACGTGGAGGTCGGTGACACGACCGAGTTGATCGCCGAGTGCAGGAAGCTGGGTCTTGGCGTCGGCCTCGCGGTCAACCCGGAGACGCCTGTCGAGGCGTGCGAGCCTTTCCTTGCGGCCATCGACTTGCTTCTCGTGATGTCAGTTCACCCCGGCTTCGGCGGCCAAAGCTTCATGCCTGTCGCCGTAGACAAGATTGCGTGGGCGGCGAATATCGCCCGGAGGGACGGGTTGGAGTTCGAAATCGAAGTGGATGGTGGCATTGATGTCGACACAGCACCCATCACCGCGGCGGCGGGAGCGAGGATTTTTGTCGCAGGCAGCGCCATTTTCGGGAGTGCAGACCCGCTCGGTGCCGCCCGGGATATCCGAATCGCAGCGCAATCCGCATTTGCCGACGAGGAGATACCGTAAATGACCATGGGGGAGCACTCCGGGGGGACATCGGCAGCGCAAAGCAACGGGCGCCCTGCCAAAGTGGTCACAGTCTCCGACGGCGTCGTCGGCGGCACCAGGGAGGACCGCTCCGGTGCCGCGCTCGTCGAGGTGCTGGAAGCCGCCGGATTCTCGGTCGTGAGCCGCTCCGTCGTGCCTGACGGGGTCGCGTCGGTCGCCGGGGAGCTTGCCAAGACGAGCGCGAGCTTCCACGGTCTGGTCGTGACGACCGGCGGGACCGGGTTCTCTCCGCGGGACCTAACTCCGGAAGGCACCCGGGAGGTTATCGAGCGTGACGCTCCCGGATTGGCCGAGGCGATGAGACTCGTCAGTCCTCTCGGGCGACTGTCGCGCGGAATCGCCGGCATTCGCGGTAAGGCGATAATCGTGAACACCCCCGGGTCGCCCAAGGGTGCAGCCGAATGCCTAGGGGCGATCATCGACGTGCTCCCGCACGCACTGGATCTCCTCGGGGGGCTACCGGCGTCGCACCCGTGAGCCCGCACGACGCCGGCTACCCAGACGCTGGCGGCCCAGACGCCTCCAACCGAGACGCCGCCAACCCCGTGGCGGACCTCCCTGCCAACGTGGATGACGCTGTATGGATGGCTAAGGCCGTCGAGATCGGTGAGGCCGTCCGTATGTGGACCTCCCCGAATCCCTGGGTGGGAGCGCTAGTCGTCGGGAAGTCTCGAAGCGGCCAATCCGATGTTCCCGACGTGTGGACCGGGGCGACAGCTCCGCCCGGGGGAGCGCATGCCGAGGCCGCAGCGTTGGCGGCCGCGGGCACGAACGCACGGGGGGCCACCGTGTATGTGACGTTGGAGCCGTGCTCACACCACGGTCGCACGCCGCCGTGTGCAGACGCGCTGGTCGACGCCGGCGTCGCCAGGGTCGTCGTGGGTGTCGTCGATCCCGACGCCAAGGTGGCGGGCCGCGGTATCGAGAAGCTGCGCGAGGCAGGGATACAAGTCGATGTCGGGGTCTCGTCGAACGCAGTCGAATCGTCACTTGCCCCCTACCTGAAGCATCGTCGGGAGGGTCGCCCCTGGGTGGTGCTGAAGCTTGCCGGCACGCTCGACGGGCGTATCGCGGCGCCTGACGGGTCGTCGAAGTGGATCACCGGTCCCGAGGCTCGCGCCGACGCCCATGGGCTACGCGCCGCCAGCGACGCCATAGTCGTCGGTGCGGGCACCGTGAGAGCCGACGACCCGGCTCTCACAGTCCGCGACGCTCCCGGGCGAGACCCGCTACGTATCGTGCTCGGCGCACCGGGCAGCGTCGACCCCGCTTCCAAGGTCCATCCGGCGCATTTTCACGACGGCAGTCTGGCCGACCTGCTCGACGAGATGGGTAGCCGGGGAATATTGCAGCTGCTAGTCGAGGGAGGTGCCCGCGTCGCGGGAGAGTTTCAGCGCCAAGGACTCGTCGACCAGTACACGTTCTACTTCGCTCCCGCCCTGATGGGCGGCGACGACGGGATCGCGATGTTCGCCGGCCCAGGCGCGAAGAGCATGAGCTCGATCATGCGGGGCCGGATCGTGTCGGTGCGACGTCTCGGCTCTGACCTGAGGGTGGACCTGCTGGCGCCGGAGCGGTGTGGCCAACCGGAAGACTGATGGCCTACGGTGATGGCGTGTTCACGGGCATCGTCTTGGAGATGGGCGTCGTAGAGTCCGTCTCGACGACCGGCGATTCGGGCGGCGGCCGACGCTTTGCGTTCGCTGCTTCCACCGTGGCGCGCAACCTGAACGTCGGGGACTCGGTGGCGGTCAACGGGTGCTGCCTCACCGCTGTCGAGGTAGCGGGCGCCCCGGCGGCCGAGCCTGGAGCCTGGGTCCCAGCCGGCCGCTGGTCGGCTGACGCAGTCGAGGAAACCGTGTCGCGCACGAATCTGGGCGGCCTCGAGGCCGGCGACGCGGTGAACCTCGAGCTCCCCCTCGGTATCGGCGACGTGCTCGGCGGCCATCTCGTGCAGGGCCACGTTGACGGCGTCGGCCGGGTACTTGACCCCGCCCCGGACCTTCGAGTGTCGCTGCCGGCGTCCTTGGCGCGCTACGTCGTGGAAAAAGGGTCGGTTACCGTCGACGGTGTCAGCCTGACAGTGGTCGCCGTCGGCGACGACTCCTTCGCTGTCGCAGTGATACCCCATACCATGGGGGCCACCACGCTTGGGCGTCGAGTAGCCGGCGAACTTGTGAACCTGGAGGTTGACGTCATCGCCAAGTATGTTGAGCGCCTTCTGTCCGCAGGGGCTACCACCCCGTACCTGCCGACCACCCCGGACGCGCCGACCACCCCGGACGCGCCGACCCCGCCGAGCGCCGCTGCACGCGCGACAGGAAGCTCACCTCGATGACCTTCGCTACTGTCGACGAGGCGGTCGAGGCGATCGCAGCGGGGCGGATGGTCGTCGTCGTAGACGACGAGGACCGCGAGAACGAGGGCGACCTGATAGTCGCAGCGGAGCACGCTACGCCTGAGGTGATGGGTTTCTTCGTGCGCTACACGTCCGGACTGATCTGTGCGGCCGTGACCAACCACAGGGCGGACGAGTTGGACCTGCCGCTGATGGTCGAGCGGAACACCGAAAGCCAGAGGACTGCGTTCACCGTCACCGTCGACCTGCGGATCGGCACGACGACCGGTATTTCTGCTCAGGATCGCTCGGCGACTGCAAAGGCGCTCGTCAAGCCGGGGACCACGCCCGACGATCTGCTGCGCCCCGGCCATCTTCACGTGCTTCGCGCCCGCGACGGTGGTGTGCTCAAGCGTGCCGGTCACACTGAGGCCGCCGTCGACCTTGCAAGGCTCGCAGGGCTGTCGCCCGCAGGGGTGCTCTGCGAGATCGTCACCGAGGACGGTATGGGGATGGCCCGGCGGCCCGAGCTGGAGCAGTTCGCGGCTAAGTACGGCCTTCCGATGCTCACCATTGCCGACCTGATCCGCTACCGTCGGCGCACCGAGCGCCTGGTCGTGCGCACAGCGGATGCACGCCTGCCTACTTCGTACGGCGAGTTTCGCTGTCTCGCCTACACGAGCGTCCTCGACGGCGAGACGCACCTTGCGTTCGTCATGGGGGAGCCTCAAGAAGGAGAAAACGTCCTCGTCAGGGTGCACAGCGAGTGCCTCACCGGCGACGTGTTCGGATCGATGCGCTGCGACTGCGGGGCGCAGTTGCACGGTGCGATGA
>JAKCEB010000076.1 GCA_021838305.1 Actinomycetes bacterium
CAGTGTCAGTGGCGGTGACAAACGGGAGGTTGATCGTGGTCTCCTGAACCGCAGAAAGCTCGATCTTCGCCTTCTCCGCCGCCTCCTTCAGGCGTTGGATGGCCATCTTGTCCACGGACAGGTCGACACCGTCGGTGTCCTTGAACGACTTGACCAGCCAGTCGATGACCCTCTGGTCCCAGTCGTCGCCGCCCAGATGCGTGTTCCCGCTGGTCGACTTGACCTGGAAAATGCCCTCCGAGATGTCAAGAACCGACACGTCGAAAGTACCGCCGCCCAGGTCGAACACCAAGACGGTCTGCTCCTCCTCCTTGTCGAGGCCGTAAGCAAGCGCCGCGGCGGTCGGCTCGTTGATGATACGCAGGACCTCTAGACCTGCCACCTGGCCGGCCTCCTTGGTGGCGGTGCGCTGCGCGTCGTCGAAGTAGGCGGGAACGGTGATGACCGCCTGGGTGACGGTGTCGCCGAGGTAGCTTTCCGCGTCCCGCTTGAGCTTCTGGAGGATACGCGCCGAGATCTCCTGGGCGTTGTAACTCTTCGAGCCGATCGCGATCTTCCACGAGTTGTCGCCCATGTGGCGCTTGACCGAGCGGATCGTGCGATCCGGGTTCGTTATCGCCTGGCGCTTGGCCACCTCGCCGACCAGCACCTCGTCGGACTTCGAGAAGCCCACCACCGACGGCGTGGTACGCGCGCCTTCCGCGTTGGGTATAACCACCGGTTCGCCCGCCTCCAACACGCTGACGACTGAGTTAGTGGTACCAAGATCGATACCGACGGCCTTGGGCATTCGTGCCTCCGAGAGTTTTAGTTGATGGTTCGAGGACCAGTGTAGGCAAAACTTGAGTCATAGTGACTTAGAAATCTTCAGTCGCCCTCTCTTTCTAGGCAGGACGTGTGCAGTGAGGTAGGCCACTGGTTCAGTCGGCCACGCAGCGGTTGAGGTCCCGTCCAGGCCATCGTGGTGGCGATAGTCGTCGACGCCGGTCCGCTCATCGCGGCCGCAATCCGGACCGATCCAGACCACGACCGCTGTGTCGCCTTCTTCGAAAGAACCCGAGAGCCCCTCGTCGTTCCTCAGCTCGTCATCACTGAAGCCGCGCACAGCGCGATTTAGGCCGCTCGTACCCGCGGTCGGCGCTCAGATCGGCAGGGTGATTCAGCCGGCCAACCCGGATCGGGCTACGCTTCGCATAATGGGAAGACTTGTCTTAGTCAGGCACGGCCAGAGCCAGTGGAACCTCGAAAACCGCTTCACAGGCTGGTGGGACGTGCCCCTCTCCGAGCAAGGGAAAAAGGAGGCCCGCTCAGCAGGAGCCCTCCTCGCCGAGGACGGCATCGAAGTCGACACGCTCTTCACCTCGGTCCTGACCAGGGCTATCAACACAGCCGAACTCGTCTTAGAAGAGATGGGGCAAAGCTGGGTTCCCGTCACCCGCCACTGGCGTCTCAACGAACGCCACTACGGATCGCTCACCGGCCTCGACAAGGTGGAAGCGAACAAGACTTTCGGCGAGGAGCGCTTCAAAGCGTGGAGGCGCAGCTACGACGTGCCCCCGCCCCCGATGGAACCCGGACACCGCTACGACACGACCACCGACCGCCGCTACAGCGCAGTAGCGCCCGGCGCCCTTCCCGCCACCGAATGCCTTGCCGACGTCGTCGCACGGCTGCTCCCCTACTTCTACGACGTGATAGCCCCCAAGCTCCTGGCGGGGTCGACGATCCTCGTTGTAGCCCACGGCAACAGCCTGCGCGCCATGGTCAAACACCTCGAAGACATCACCGACTCCGACATCGCAGCCCTCGAAATACCGACCGGGGTACCGCGTGTCTACGAGCTCGACGAGAGGCTCGCCGTCACCTCTATGCGCGAGCTAGGCGACCCCGATGCAATAGCTGCCGCAGCCGAAGCGGTACGGCGCCAAGGCGACCGGACGTAAAAGTCTTGCAGCACGCAGACCCAACCGCCGACCCCACCGGCTTGGGCGCCCTACGAACGAGACGCTCCGAGCTCTGCGGCGACGAAGAGCTCACCGGCGGCGCTTGGTGTTCAGCCTGGGCGGCAATAGTCGACGAATGGCTGGGCGGTCTCTACACCGACTCCAGGCCGCAGGGACTGAAGGCTTCCACAGCGCTGGTCGCCGTCGGCGGCTACGGCCGCGCCTCGCTGTCGCCCGGTAGCGACCTGGACCTGCTGTTGATCCACGACGGGCGCGCCAGGGACGTCGCAAAGCTCGCCGACGCCCTGTGGTACCCGATCTGGGACAGCGGGATCAGCCTCGATCACAGCGTCCGGACGATCAAAGAGCTGGGGACGGCGATGGACTCAGACGTCAAAGTGGCACTCGGCCTGCTCGACATGCGCCTCATAGCCGGCGACCCTACTCTCGCCGAGACCGCCCGGCACAAAGTCGTCGAAGCGTGGCGCGAACGGTCCACCCGGTGGCTAGGCGACCTTCACGTCGTCGTCAAAGACCGCCACGACCGCTTCGGAGACCTCGCCTTCCTCCTCGAACCGGACCTGAAAGAGGCCCGCGGCGGGCTGCGCGACGTCCAGCTGCTCCGCAGCCTCGCCTCGGTGGAACCCAACCTCGCTTCGACAGTCGCCGACGCCGCAATGGCACGTGCCGAGGAGACCCTGAGCGCGGCGCGCGTCGAGCTTCAGCGCAACGCAACGACCAAATCCAACGTGCTGCTCCTACAAGACCAGGACCGCGTCGCGAAAGCACGGAGGACCCTCGACACGCACGGACGGCCCGACGCCGACGCACTTATGGCGCGCGTCGCCGGGTCGGCTCGGACGATCGCTTGGGCCTCCGACGACGCTTGGCGGCGTATGACTTCACCGTATCTGGCCTCGAAGAAGCGAGGGCAGGCCGTCGGCTTGGAGCCGGGGATCGTCGTGCGTGACGGGGAGATCGGACTTCTCCGGGCGGCGGACCCGGCGATCGACCCGTCCCTGGCGCTGCGTCTCGCGGCGACGTCCGCCGAGCAGGACCTGCCGATGGCACGCGCCGCCCTCGACCGACTCGCGAAACGGGCGCTGCCCCCCGACGGGACCTGGACGCCGGCAACGCTTCAAGCGCTGCTACGCCTTCTCGGCGCCGGGCGCCCGGCGATTGCGGCCGTCGAGGCCCTCGACCAGCGGGGCGTGTGGCTGCGGTACCTGCCGGAATGGGCGGCGGTACGTCATCGGCCTCAACGCAACGCATACCACCGTTTCACGGTCGACCGCCATCTTCTAGAGACCGTGGCGAACGCAGCGTCGCGCCAAAGCGCCGTACACCGGCCGGACCTGCTGCTCCTCGGTGCCCTGCTACACGACATAGGCAAAGGGCGCGGCGGTGACCACACCGCTCTCGGGATCGGGATCGTCGAGTCGCTTTCGGCCCGGATGGGCCTGAGCGACGACGACCGCTCGCTTCTTCAAGCGCTGGTCCGCTACCACCTTCTTCTCCCCGATGTCGCTACCAGGCGCGACCTCGACGACCCCGCCACAGCCGCCTCAGTGGCGACAGCGGTCGGCGATCAGGACACGTTGGAGCTGCTAAGCGTTCTCACCGAGTCCGACAGCCTCGCAACGGGGCCGGCGGCGTGGGGGACATGGAAGGCCGGTCTCGTCAGCCGGCTAGCGACCCAGGCGGCGGCGGTCCTCGAGGGCCGCCCACCCCCTGAGGCCGGCCGGGCCGCTCTCAGCGCCGACGAGGCTGCCCTCCTTGCGAACGGGGACCTGCGGGTGATGGTCGACGGAAGCTCCCTCCGAGTGGCCGCGCCGGACCAGCGAGGCCTGCTCGGCGTAGTAGCGGGCGTGCTAACGCTGTCGGGGGTCAACGTCCGATCTGCGACGACGATCTCGGACGAGACGATCGGCATGGCGCTGCTTCGCTTCGAGGTGGCACCGGCGTTTGATCATCTGCCCGACTGGCAGCGTTTCGCGAAGGAGCTGAGCGGCGCCCTCGCCGGCGACGCCGACCTGGAGCGCCGCCTCGAAGAGCGCGAGGCCCGTTACCGCAAGTTCCAGGTGAGCGTCGCCGCCCGTATGCCCGACGTGGCAGTCATATTCGACAACGAGTCGTCGACGTCGACGATCGTCGAGGTTCGAGCCCCCGACCGGGGCCCGGTGCTCTACAAGGTCGCGAGAGCCATCGCCTCGTCGGGTGTGACGATCACGTGCGCGCTTGTGAGCACCCTCGGCGCCGAGGCAATCGACGTGTTCTACGTCCACGACGCGAAGCAGGGCCGGGTCGAAGACCCGGCCCTCATCGAGCTAATCGAGGTTGCGATACTCGATGCGCTTCAGCCGCCGCGCATGTAGCGGGCGTGCATCCTCCACATCCACATCGACACACCGAACCACCCTAAGGCGATGACCACCCACAGGAGGCCGAGCGTTGCCTGATGGTTCCCGGCGAGGATGATCGCCACTCCAAGTGCCAGGAGTGACATGACCATCATCCCTCGCCACGCCCAGCCCGAACGCACCGAACGGGACTGGCTCACGTCCCAGCGCTCACCGCTCATCACGCCCAGCATACGTGTCTTGAAGCTCTCCGGCTTGGCGGGCTTCAAGTCCCGCTTCGCCGGCGTCACGCGGCCCGTCTTGTACTGGCGGGCAGCGCTGGTGCTAGATGGCATCCGGGCCCGTTTCTCCCGTGCGTATCCGCACCACCGTGTCGAGCTGCGTCACCCAGATCTTGCCGTCGCCGATCTTGTCGGTCCTCGCAGCCTTGGTTATCGCATCTATGACGCCAGGGACCGACGCCGAGTCGACAAGCACCTCCACCTTGATCTTCGGGGTGAAAGCAACCTGGTACTCAGCGCCACGGTAGACCTCGGTGTGGCCCTTCTGGCGTCCGTAGCCCTGGGCTTCACTGACGGTGACGCCCTTGGCACCGGCAGCTTCAAGGGCCTCGCGAACGGCGTCCAGCTTGAACGGCTTGATAACTGCTGTCACTAACATCATCGCAGATCACCGGCCTCTCTCGACATTGCGCCACCCGTGGGATCGGCGATCACGACCGCCGGGTTTCCTCCACCTGAGCCTAGTCCTGCTTCGGCGAACGCACCTTTCAGGCTCGGACCTGCCCCGACCGATGCCATCTCGCCGACCCTTGTGAAGCCGTCGTCGACCGGATAGGCCTCCTCGTCGTGGATGCCGACGTCGCCAGCTTCGAGCTGCTCGTCGGTCATACGCAGTCCTCTGGTGAAGAACCCGATGATCTTCAATAACAAGAACGTGACGAGGCCATCCCAGATGATGATCGTCAGAGCCGCCAAGGCCTGGATCAACAGCTGCTTCGGGTTCCCGTACAACAAGCCGGCCGTGGTCACGGGACTCCCACCGCTGCTCGCATAAATGATCATCGACGGATCGGCAAACACCCCGACCATCAGACCTCCCATGAGGCCGGCTATGCCGTGGGTGTAAGCGACACCCGAAGCGTCGTCGACTTTGCGCAGCGTGATCGGCTGGAGGTAGGTCCAGGCGAACCAGACGACGGTCGAGTCGATGATCCCGATCCAAAGCGCAGCCGAGCCGCTGACGTAGCCCGCTGCAGGCGTGATTCCGACTAGTCCGCAGATCATTCCGTTGATGGCACCGAGGAAGGTGGGTTTACGCTGCTTTGAGAGCACCATGTCCCAAACGACCCAGGTGAGCAGGGCCGCAGCCGTAGCCGCGTTTGTGTTGATGACAGCTGCAGCGGCGTCGGTGCTGGCGAAGTACGGGTCTCCGCCGTTGAAGCCATTCCAGCCTAGCCACACGATTCCCGCCCCGACCGAAACCATGGTCAAGCTGTGGGGAACCCACTTCGCACGATCTCTCGCGAGGCGAGGACCGATCACCCAGGCTGCGACGAACCCGGATACGCCAGCCGCCAGGTGGATCACGTAGCCGCCCGAGTAGTCGAGTGCCCCCTCGTGTGCCCAGTAGCCGCCGCCCCAGATCAGCATGGCGTTAACGCAGTAGACGAAGGTGCACCACGCCGGCACGAAGATGAGCCACACGATCGGCTTGATCCGCCCGAGCACGCTACCAAGGAACAGCAACGGCGTGATCCCAGCGAAGACGAACTGGAAGTACGCCAATGCCGTCGTCGGCATTTGCAGCGGGACGGCCGTGCCGATCGGAAGCGCCGCTTGGCCTATCTGGGCATGACCGGCGTTGATCGTCTCGGGGTGTCCTACAAAGTTGTTGAAGAAGTTGGCAAAAAAGTTGCCGGTGTAATGGTAGGTGTATGTATTTGCGGTCCCGCCGCCGATCGGAGAGCCGAAGCCCATCTTGTATCCCCAAAGCACCCACACGACTAGAACCGTGGAGAACCCGGTGAAGGCCATGAACATGGTGTTCACCGCCCAGCGCTTCGGCACGAGTCCGGCGTAGAGGACAGCCAGACCCGGGAGGCTCATCAACCCGACGAACGTCGCCGCAGTGAGCTGCCACGCCGTGTCACCGGTGTTGATGTAGTTCGGGTCTGAGCAACTGATCGGTTTGGCAAGGGTGTTGCCGACGTATGCCGCGTTCTTGCCACACACAGTTGCTGCGTTGCTGGCCTGAACGAGGGCGGTCATCATCAATGACAAAGACCCCTCCTAAGTGGGTCGGGGCGCCGGTAAGGCGCCGGTCGAAAGTCCGAGTGGACGCCCCTGAGGATAGAGAGGCCATGTTTCGCGGACTTCACGGGAGTGTTGCGGGAGTGTTAACTCAACTCCTGCGACACCCGAGGCCGCACTCGTCGCTTCACCATTGTCGAAGCGGCTTCCGCGTCGCGAACCGTCAGCAGAGAGGCTGCCGACCCGACGAGCGCCACTGCTGCCGCGGCGATGAACGCCCCCTGGTAGGCAGCAACGTGGGGCATGACGCGACCACCCACCTGGCGGGTAGGGCCGATGGCGGCGAGGACGGTGCTAAGCCATGCAACCCCGATCGCCCCACCGAGCTGGCGGTTGGCGTTGAATAGGGTGGAGGCCCGTCCGGTCGACGCAGGTGAGATCGTCGCGAAGGCCGCCGCCTGCATGCTCATCATCACGTAAGGCAGGCAGAGACCGAGCGCGAACATCAATGCCCGCATGTACCACAGGTTCGTGGAAGGCCCGCTAGCGCCGGCCATCGCCACGGTGACGACCGCAATGCCGGCCAGACCGGCGGCCATCAGCCGCCGCGGCCCGATAGTCGGATATAGATACCGGCTTACGACCTGCGCTGAGACGAGGACGCCGATGGCTTCGGGGAAGGTGCCGAGCCCCGAGTTGAGCGCAGATAGGCCTCGGGCGTCCTGGTAGTAGAGCGGCACCAGGTAGAGCACCCCGAAGAAGCCGGTCATGGTCACGACCACCAAGACGTTTGTCGCTCGGAACAATCGGTCGCTGAGCAGCCCGAGGTTGATCATGGGCTCCTCGACGGACAACTCCACGCGCACCATGGCGGCCAGCAGTATCACGCCGGCGACAATCGTGGTCAGGACCGGGATCGATCCCCAACCCTGGGAAGGACCCTCCGACACGCCGTACATGAGCGCCCCGAGACCCACACCTGCCAGCACAAAACCCGAACGGTCAAAGCGTCCAGGCTTCGACTCGCGCTGTTCGGTCACGAACAGCGCACCGAAGATCACGGCAGCGAGCCCTATGGGGAGGTTGACGAAGAAGACCCATCGCCACGACAGGTCGGTCACGAGCAGGCCGCCTATAACCGGCCCGAGAGCCGGTGCCATGGCCGTCGGTATCATCAGGATCCCAGCCAAGCGGACCCGTTCGGAGGGAGGGAAGGTGCGATAAAGCATCGCCATGCCAACCGGCGTCAGCATCCCGCCGCCCACACCTTGAACTATCCTGAACACGACAAGCTCGCCCAGGCTGGTGGCGAAGCCGCACAGGGCCGAAGCCACGGTAAAGACTGCGATTGCGACCAGAAGGGTGCGCTTGCCTCCGAAGCGGTCCCCGATCCAGCCCGACGCCGGGATGAATACCGCCAGGCTCACCAAGAACCCGATCACGACCACGTCCACCGACGCTGCCGAGGTGCGAAAGTCGCGCCCGATAGTCGGAATGGCAACGTTGACGATGGTCACGTCCATGATGCTGAGGAACAGTGCAGCGACGTACACCGCGCTTACGGCGAAGCGCTGATCCATGCGCGATGCACCAGGGATCGTCTCGGTTGACGTGGCAGTTCCTGTCATCAGCAACCTTCAAGGTACCGGCCATCCGCCGCGTTGAGTTACGAGTGGGAATGCCATTCTGATATGGCCCCACTTGGAGCCATTTCGCTGGTTTGAAGTGGCCCCACCCGATACTGACGTCACTATCTGCTTCGTCGTGAGACCTCATCGGTCAGCCCGGACTGGTTGGCGCCGGCGTGGTCTCGGTGTAGTAGCCGCCGGGCGCGGACGCGGACGGGTAGGTGAAACTGATCCCTCCGAACTCCACGCCGGCGCCGGTCCGCACCGGGTAGTCCAGCCGGACGCTGGCCTGCGTTGAAACGAACGTTCCCTTAGCGCAGCCGGGGTGGCAGGTGTTGTACGTGTGGATCCCGGTGGCAGTGGCAGTGCTCGGCGTCCACGACAACCAGACGAGATGGCCGAGGAAGGCGTTGCCGTCCCCGCAGTTGAGCACGATCGCGCTGGGCCTGACCGACGGCGGAGTCCCCGGGAGTTTACAGGTGGCCAACACCGACGGCGTTGGCGTCGGCGTGGCAGGGCCTTGCCGGTGGTCGCAAGCCAGTAGCCGTGCCCTCCCGGCGTCAACGCCATACCCGCCAGCGGGGCGTTGAGCCCGCCCCCGGCCGGCGCCCCGTACGCTACCGCGTCGCCGAACACGCTGACAGAAGCCGGCGCCGTGGTCTGGGCACCAGCCGAAGCGCTGCCAGGTCTGCCCTCGACTACAGCCACAATGGCCCTGCTATCTGATTGTACGAGGACTCGGCGGGGCGCGCATCTGTCAGCCGCTCGGCGCCACCGGGTCGCGCGGGCCGACGCCCGCTTCGTGATCGAGCACTGCGAGATCCTGCCGTCGAGGCGCGCTAGCCAGATCTTCCAGCCCGCGGCCACCGCCCCTCCAGATGGCACCGCTACGAGTAGTCGGCAGACGCAACGTTGCCTTGGGTAACTGCGAAGCATGCCCGAGAACCCGAGCACGTGACGGTATCGACATTATCGAGGGCTGGTCCTATGCCCGCTGGCAGGGACCAGCGGCCGCTGTGGTAGGTCACGGCGAATCCGGCATCGTCGATCGCCGCGCATAGCGAGGCAGAGCCGCATGACAGTGCGAGAACCCCGAAATCTCCTTGCCCCCAGGGAACGACCCCGTTTCCGCCGGACCGCTGCGATAGCTGCATGCTTCGAGGATCGACGAACGTTGGAGATGCTCCCCACCCATTCGTGCTCCACACCACCTCATAGCTGTGCGCGTTCATCGCCATGCACCAGCCAGCCGTCGGGCACGACACAAATCCGTTGCCCGGTGGCAGGACATCGAGCGGCGCCTGCCAGGTTTTGCCGTTCCAGTGGTATGCGAAACCTTCGCTGTCGACGACCATGCATGACGTCGGCGAGCCACACGAGATCCCGCCAGCCCCGATCGATTCGTTCGCGGTCGGCGCAGTGGGCGGAAGAGCCGCAAGCGAACCAGACGCCGTCCAGTCACCGTTCCGTAGCGAGAACGTCTCGCGTTGCCCGTCGACTGCCA
The DNA here is from genome assembly GCA_021838305.1 of Actinomycetes bacterium. Taxonomy (GTDB): domain Bacteria; phylum Actinomycetota; class Acidimicrobiia; order Acidimicrobiales; family Palsa-688; genus JAJZAM01. The sequence continues at coordinate 9,688 of JAKCEB010000076.1, forward strand.
CGCATGCGAAGCCGGTACTGCACGCAAGCCCGTCCAATTGCGCTGCCGGCGCCACATGTCCGTCGGGGGTGACGAGTACGCCTTTGCTCCAAGATCGCCCGTTCCATTCCCAAGCCGTCGAACCATCTGATGCCACGCAAAAGCCGGGTGACCCACACGACAGGAGCTTCAGCGCTGCCGGACCGCTGGAAGGACCTTGGGACAGTCTGCCCCAAGTTTTGCCGTTCCAGACGACCGTCCCAGGGGTCCCTGACGCTGTGTTTCCTACCGCGAGGCAGTAGCGGGAGGCAGGGCACGACAGGCGGAGCAGCCGGAAATTCCCGGCGACTGCTTGAGGCCGTGACCAACCGGCCGCCGCGCTGGTCGAGGATCCTCCGCACGCCGCAAGTACCGGCACCGTGAGAGCGCAGCAGACGAGCAGGCTGCGCCGAGCGTTCAAGAAGCCAGCAGCGACTCTGCACCGTCCGGTCAGCCCCTCAACCAACACTGTTCCCACTTACTTCGTCGAAAACGCGGATACTTACTCTTACCTTTGACGACTCGAGCTTCGGTCGTCATCTCTCGTCAGCTCAGTTGGTGGCCGAGCCAACGCTCCTAATGGTAAGCGGACCGTGGCGCCAGGCGCATCTGTCAGGACGCGGATATTTCGCAGAATGCTCCGAGCGAGGGCACCCTCTCACCTCCGAGTTGGGCTGGCCTCGTAGTCTCCAGCGCAGGCGCGTTATTCATGCCGCGCCAACCGACGTGGAGGTTCCACCTTCTGAAGCTTTGCTGTCCGAAGCGCTCTAGAGTCTAGAAGACATGCTGCGTTACGCCCGGCGGATCGCCCGGCACAGTGCCGTCGGCCGAGCAGCCTTGGACGACGAACTCACCCGGGACGCGATCCTCTTCGAGCTTGCCCTCCTCGATGAAGCCGCCAACCGGCTCTCCGAGCACTTCCGCCACGAGCATCCAGAGGTGCCGTGGAGGCGGATTGTCGATCAGCGAAACATCTTGGTGCACGTCTACGACGCATTGGACGTCGAACGGGTCTGGCAAGCAGCCGATGCGATACCTGCACTTGAACAGCAGGTCGAGGCGCTACTGCGACAACTGGGAGGCTGTGACCGTGGCGCATAGCGCTCGTGCTACGGCGGGCACTGTTTCTGTACCGGCTCGTCACCGACGGCGCCGGCCGATGCCAGGACCGTGCGCTGCCTGGGCTACAGACAAGACGCGGGCGCCTAAGTTGGTGATCTTGGACCTGCGCTAGCACCGTCGGAGCTCAACATTCGCGGTACCTCTCGCCGTGTTACACCCTCGATGAGATTGACCTCGTCTGGGCTCAGGCCGCCACTCATGTCATCGGCTAGAGTTGCTTTCATGGCAGCCGACCGCAAACTGGAGCATCTCGCCCGCGTAGGAATGTTTTCCTCCCTCAACAAGAAGGAGCTGGCCCTCGTGGCTCGTGCGTCCGACGTGGTCAGCGTCGCGCCGGGCAGCGAACTGGTCAAAGAAGGCGATTTCGGTCACGAGTTCTACCTGATCCTCGACGGCACCGCGACCGTGCGCCGAGGCGGCCGCAAAATCGCTGAGCTGGCCGAAGGGGACTACTTCGGCGAGCTGGCACTACTCGACCGGGGCCCGCGCTCCGCCTCGGTCGCCACCGAAGGCCCTGCCGAGATGCTCGTCATCGGACAGCGGGAGTTTCTTGCCGTGCTCGATCAGGTCCCGGCCGTGTCGCGCAAGCTGTTGGCATCGATGGCGGCACGTCTTCGCGAGGCGGACCGCAAAGCCGTCTCCCACTAGCCAAATTCGCCGGACAGTCACGGCTTCGCAGACCAAGCCCGTGACCGCAGCAGCCGGAGGCCGTTCAGGCCGATCACGACAGTCGATCCCTCGTGTCCGGCGACGCCCAGAGGAAGGGGCAAGTGCCCTAACAAGTCGAGTGTAACAAGGCTGACAA
>JAKCEB010000077.1 GCA_021838305.1 Actinomycetes bacterium
TGCGGTTCGTCTCGGTGGAAAGCGGCGTCGGGTGGATACCTTTCGCTCTCGCCCACCTCGACTGGCAGTGGAAGAACTGCGGTGTGCCACAAGAGCACCCGGAATACGACCTTCTGCCGAGTGAGTACTTCTTACGCCAGATGTACGGTTGCTTCTGGTTCGAGACGGACACGGTCGAGTCAGCCGTAGAGCAGCTCGGGTCGAACTGGATCCTCTACGAGAGCGACTTCCCGCACCCGACGAGCATGTCCCCGGGGCCGGCGACTTCTGCCGTGTCGCCGCGCCGTTTCATCGCCGACGGCCTCAGCCGTATAGCCGAAGCCGACCTGCGGGCTATTCTCCACGACAACGCCGCCAAGCTCTACCACCTCGAGTGACCGAGGCGTCGCAAACGACCGTGCCAGGGCAGGTGAGTTTGGGGGTATCGCTCTACGACGTGAGCCCGGCTCGTCTCGTCGAGGTCGCCAAGGCGGCGGACGGTGCCGGTTTCGAGACCCTTTGGCTCGGTGAGCACTTGATCGACCCGGGCAGTTACGGTTCGGTCCACCCGACGCACGACGCCGCCAAGAGCAACGACGAAAAGTTCGCTTCCGACGACTTCCGCTCCGGCCGCATCGTCGAAAGCTCCACGCAGCTCGTCGACCCGATGGTCGCTCTCGCAGCGGTCGCCGCTCAGACATCTCGGATCAGGATAGCGACCGGCATCTACCTCCTTCCCCTGCGCCACCCGCTCGTCACCGCCCGTGCTGCCGCAACGCTTCAGGCGATCGCCGGAGGCCGGTTCATGCTCGGCGTCGGGGCGGGATGGCTCCGAGAGGAGTTCGCGGCTCTCGGGGTGCCGTTCGCCGAAAGAGCGGGCCGCCTTGACGAGAGCATCGCCGTTCTGCGCCGTGCATGGGCGGGGGGCCGGTTCGATCACCACGGCAAGCACTTCGATTTCTGTGACGTGGCTGTCTGCGCGGAACCTGTCAACATCAGCCTCGTCACAGGCGGTAACAGCCCTGCGGCGCTACAACGCGCAGCGTCGGTCGCGGACGGATGGTTCAGCTCGGCGACCCCGGACTTCGAACAGGCAGTTGCTCTGCGTGACGGCCTTGCGAAACTGAGCGAGGCGCAGGGTCGTAGCGTGGAGTGTCACGTCCGGGTCCGCTCCACTGACCCCGCTTTAGTGTCACGCTACGTCGAAGCGGGATTTACGAGCTTGGTGTTCTGGGCTCAAGACGTGAGTCCGCCAGGCGCAAACGCCAACGAACGGTTCTGCGAGGTAGCGGATAATCTCCAAACTGTGATAACGAATACGGCTGGGAGGCGATGAGTGACTGACGAAGCGTTCTCGCATAGAGATCGGTGTGCGATAGCGGGGATCGCCACGACGGACTTCAGCCGCAACTCCGGGCGGAGTGACCTGACGCTCGCCCTACAAGCGTCTTTGGCGGCGATAGACGACGCCGGGCTCGTACCGGGCGATATCGACGGCATCGTGCGCTGCGACTTGGACCTCGTTCGCCACAACGACCTGGTGCATGGGTTGGGTATCGGAGACCTGGCCTACATGGGCGACGTCAGCGTCGGCGGAGTAGCGCCGTGCGCGATGGTCGGCCAGGCGGTTGCGGCGATCCTGGCCGGCATGGCCAAGAACGTGTTGGTCTTCCGTTCGCTGAACGGCCGCTCTGGTCGGCGTTACGGCCGAAGCTCTGCCACTCAGCGAACAGTCGGGGGGAACAACACCTACGACGAGTTCTTCGCACCGTACGGCCTTCTCACGTCCGGCCAGATCTTCGCCCTGATAGCCCAACGCCATATGGCGGAATTCGGGACCACGGAAAATGAGCTCGCCCAGATCGCTCTCACGTGCCGCGCACGGGCCAACGCGAATCCCGGAGCGCAGATGCATGACCGTCAGCTCACCATCGACGATTACCTGGAATCGAGGATGATCGCATCCCCGCTAAGGCTGTTCGACTTCTGCCTGGAGACCGATGGGGCGTGCGCAGTGGTCGTCACGAGCGCGGAGCGGGCCAAGGACGGCCCGCAGCGTCCCGCCTTGATCCGGGCCGTCGCGCAGGGCAGCCCACGCAATCCCCAGCCGGGAGTGCAGTTCCCGGTCCTGATGCGCGAGACGATCACGACCCTGCCGGCCAAGGCGACGGCCGACAGACTCTACGCAAGGGCGGGAATGGGCCCGGACGAAATCGACGTCGCCCAGCTCTACGACTGCTTCTCGATCACCGTGTTGTTGCAGCTGGAGGATTTCGGGTTCTGCGCCAAAGGTGAGGGAGGCCCTTTCGTCGCGAGCGGCGCCATCGATCTCGGCGGGGCGATACCTATCAACACGAGCGGGGGCCACCTCTCGGACGGCTACGTTCACGGGATGAGCCACATCGTCGAGGCGGTGCGCCAGATCCGGGGTACCTCGACGTCGCAGGTAGACGGCGCCGAGACCTGCCTCGTCACCTCGACCCCTCTGCCCCCGGGCAGCGCGCTGATCCTCAGGGGCGCTTGATGGAAGCGCCACGCAGGCTTCTCCCCGAGACAGACGACGTCGACACTAAAGGCTTCTGGGAAGGAACGCGCGAAGGAGAGCTCCGGCTACTCGAATGCAGCTCGTGCGGCACCATTCTGCACATGCCGAGCGCCTACTGCCACGAATGCGGCAGCTGGGACACCCGTTGGAAGACGATCTCCAACCTGGGCCGGGTCCACTCCTGGACGGTCGTCCACCATCAGGTCCACCCAGACTTTCCGGTCCCGTATACGGTTGTCCTAGTCGACCTGGACGATGCGCCAGGCGCACGCCTGGTCGGCTACTTAGACGGCGCGCCGGTGCTGGTTTGCGGTCAGGCGATGCGGGCGCGTTTCGAGGTGCTGAGCGACGAAGTGACGCTGGCGCAGTGGGATCCAGCCTGAGCGTCCTGCAGGCGTTTCTTTTTCCCCTCAGGAGCCTTCCACGACGGCTATGGCGCCTTCGGGGCAGTTGGCTATAGCCCGCTGCGCGGCTTCCTCCAATGACGCAGCGACGTCGATATCGTGGCCCAAGCCTGTCGGGTAACCCTCGTCGTTGGCTTCGAGGAGTTCAGGCGCGAGCGTGTAGCAGCGACCGTGGCCGGCGCAGAGGTTCTCGTCGATGTGGATTTTCATGGTTGTCGGGGGCTTCTCCTCGGGAGGTGGGACTTGGTGCTGCGGACTGCCCGATACATGCGGACTACCTGCTACATGCGGGCGATTGAGCTTCCGCCGTCGACGGTGATCACGGTGCCCGTGGTGTAGCTCGACGCCGCCGACGCAAGGTAGAGCGCTGCGCCGACGATCTCGTCGGGTTCGCCGGCACGCCGGAGTGGAAACGCGGCAGCGTGCTTGTCGAAGGCCTGCATGTCCCACGCTTGGGCGATGTCGGTCAGGAACGGGCCGGCCATGATCGTGTTCACCCGGACCTCGGGACCGTAGGCCATCGCGAAGCCGGTGGTGAGCACGTTGAGGCCGGCTTTCGCGGCTGCGTAGGGAAGTTCTCTCGGCGTGGGACGTACCGCCGCGATACTGCTCACGTTGATGATCGAGCCGCCTCCTGCCTGCTTCATGCGCGTAGCCGCGAGCGAGCACAGACGGAAAGGTCCTTTGAGGTTGACGCTTACCGTCTTGTCGAACAGCTCCTCGGTGACTGCGTCGAGGCTCGGATAAAGAGGTGATATCCCAGCGTTGTTGACGACCACGTCGAGGCGTCCGAACTCCTCGTACGCCGCGTCGATCAGCCCGGGTATGTCGTCCCAGCGGCCCACATGGCATGCGTAAGGAAGGCAGCGCCGTCCCGTCCGGCTCTGCACCGACTCCGAAGCCTCGACGCACGCGTCGAGCTTGCGGCTGGATATGACGACGCTGGCGCCGGCGTCGGCGAACGCTTCAACCATGCAACGGCCGAGTCCTCGGGTACCTCCGGTGACCAAGGCAACTTTGCCGGCCAACGCCAGCGGGGACGCATCGTCGACCATCAGGTCGGTTTCCTTTCGAGGATTCGAGCGGCCCGGCGGGCCATCGGGGCTACCCATGCCCCACGGTCGGCCATCCTAGGGTCCTTGCTTTCACCGCGCTCCCAGCGAGCGTACAGCTGTTGGACGACGACCGCAGTCTTGAAGCACGCGAACGCCTCGTACCACGGCGCGCTCGAGCCGTCGAGCCCTGTGACGGAGCTGTAGTGCTCGACGACCTCGCTCCTCGTCGGAAGCCCCATCCGGTCCAGGCCGGGCGGCGTTATCGGCTTGTCGTCGGCGGTGTCGGATGGGTCGGGCCAGTAGTTGAGGAGCGTGCCGAGGTCGATCAGCGGATCGCCGAGGGTGGCCATGTCCCAGTCGAAGACGGCGCTGACGCGGTCGGGGTTTCCGGGCTCGAACTGGCAGTTGTCGACCTTGAAGTCGTTGTGGAGTATCGAGGTCCGTTGAGTTTCGGGCATCTGGGTCGCAAGGGCGACCGCGAGGTCGCCCATGAGCGTCGCTTCGCTTTCGGAAGCCACGAGCTCCCAACGCTTGGCCCACCCGTCAACTTGGCGAGCCACGAAGCCTTCCGGTCGCCCGAGGTCGCCTAGCCCGCATTCGCTCGGATCGAGGATGTGAAGCTGGGCGAGTGCGTCGACGGTCGCCCGGCCGACCCGGCGCGACGCATCCGGCAGCGCCGCCATGGAGGGCGTCAGCTGACCCCACAACACCTCCCCCCGGCGGTATTCCATGACGACGAAATCGCTTCCCACGACGTCGATGTCGGTGCACAGGTGAAGCGCTCGGGGCGCCGGGGGATAGGAACGCCACAGGCGTGACAGCACCCGGTACTCGCGCTTCATGTCGTGCGCCCCGGGGGCGATCCGCCCGAATGGTGGTCGGCGCAGAACCACCGAGGTCGCGCCCAAGTGCAGCAGGTAGGTCAGGTTGGCGGACCCGTTCGGGAACTGCTCCACGCTGAAAGGGCCGTCGATGTCGACGAGGGCCTCACGCAGCTCGGGCAAGCTCGTCAGGTATTTCGCGAGACGATCCCAGTCTAGATCCTCGCCGGCTCTCACCGCCGCGACTTCGGGGGGAGACACGTTCGCGGTGGCGTCGCCCGATTGGGAAAAAGCCGCGGGACGGTCGTTCACGTAGCCGGTGGCGGCTCGTCGCCGCCGGCGAGGAGCGGGGCGTGCGACTGCGCGACCGCAGGGTGAGCGGAGAATCGGATAGGGGCTCCGGGGAACACTGCGGATCGACCGTCGGGCAGGGCGACAGTCTCGAAGAACCCTCTGGCTGCGAGGTGCTCGTCTACGAGAACGTCGTCGGGTGAGTTGACGACCGCGATCGGAAGCCCGCGAGCTTGGCCTTCGTGGTAGATGGTGCTCGCATCTTGAACCATGAAGAACGCTTCGATCATCTGCTGGATGTGAGGGAAATTCGCCTGGCGGAAGGACACTTCCTGGTATCCGGCGTCGGTGAGATCGGCGGCCATCCCGAATCCGTCCATCCATTCGACTAGGTTCTGCCAGGGTTTGGCGTCGCCGAGGATGAGGGCAAAGTAGACGTAGCGCCCGTCAAGCGTCGAGAACAAGGCGGGTTGGGTGGGCGAAGGCTGCGCGTGACGGCACGTCTGTCGTTTGACCAGCGCCTTGGGATAGAACCAGTACGGATTGGCGAGCTCCGGGCTGACTGCGACGCAATCGTGAACGGAGACGTCGATGACCTGGCCGCTACCGGTTTGCTGTCTTTCGATGAGCGCCAGGAATATAGATATGTGGGCGAAGCTCGCCGCGACATGGTAAGCCTGGTTCTCGGCGGGGCGTATCGGGGGGATCGAGTGGTCGTCGTAGCCACAGCTGTTAAGCAGGCCGCCCGCCGCTAAGGCCACAAGGTCCGAGCTCGCATATCCCGACCAGGGGCCGTCCTGGCCGAACGGGGTGATAGCGCACACGACGAGACGTGGGTGGCGCCCGACTAGCACTGCAGGGTCGACTCCCAACTCGCGCTGGCGGGCGGGTGTGAGAGATAGGATCAGAACGTCGGCATCGCGCAGGTGGCGGTCGAGCATTTCCTGATCGCCAGGCAGACTCGCCGTGACCGATCGCTTCGACGGGTTGTAGTACCAGAACGTCAGGCTCGTGTCCGGAGTCCGCTCGCCGCCGGCGAACGGTCCGATCTGCCGGGTCGGCGAGCCTTCGGGAGGCTCGACTTTGATGACCCGAGCCCCGTACTGGGCTAGCAGCTTGCCTGTCAGCTCGCCGGCGGGATCCTCGGCGATCTCGACGACGGTCAGGCCATCACATATCGGCGCGCCTAGGGGAAGTAGGTGGTCCTGAACCGTCACTTCAGATCACCCCCGCCTCGGCCAGCTCGTCGATCTCGACCTTGTCGATGCCGAGCAGCTCGCCGAAGACGTAGGCATTGTCCTCGCCTACCAACGGCGCTGACCTCCAGTGGTCCGGGCCCTGGCCCGACATCGACGCCGGGAAGCCCTCGAATCGGGCTGGTCCGATGACAGGGTGGTCCATCTCGAAGAAGGTGCCCCGCCACGCCAGCTGCGGGTCGACCTCGTTCAGGTCCTGCGGGTTCTGCACTGCGCCGGCGCGGACACCGTGAGCCTGCAGGCGGACCATGACCGTGTGGGGATCGTAGTTTGCCGTCCATTCTGCGATATGACCGTCGAGGAGGTCCTGGTTGGCGAAGCGATCCTCTTGGGTGGCGAACAGCGGGCCGGAGGCCCATTCGGGCGAGCTCATCGCCGTCAGCAACGCCGACCATTCGTCGTCGTTGAATACGGCGATCGCAACCCAGCGGTCGTCACCGGCGCACGGGTACACGCCGTGCGGGGCAGCCTGGGGGTGCTCGAGGCGGTTCCCGGTCGGGTAGTCAGGTCGCTGCGTCGTGTGATCGTTGACCGTCACGTCTAATAGCACCGGACCTAGGAGGCTCACGCCGACCTCGACCGCCGCGACGTCGATCTCCGTGCCGACCCCTGTCGCCCGACGGTTCCAGATGGCCATAAGTAGGGCAGCAGAGTTGTAGTACGCGGCCATGTTGTCCATGTAGGAGAGTCCCCAGCCCGACGGCTCGCGACCGGGGAGACCGGCGACGTATGACAGGCCGCTCGCTGCCTGGACGATCGGTCCGTAGCTGCGGTAGTTCTCGTGGGGACCGGAATGCCCGTAGCCGCTCATCCTGGCGTAGATGACGTCCGGCACGAGCTCGCGGAAACGCTCGTAGGTGAAACCCCACTTCTCCATGACGCCGGGGGCGAAGTTCTCGGTGACGACGGAGCTCGCGCCGACCAGCTGCTCCGCTAGCTCGCGACCGCGCTGGGTGCGCAGGTTGATCGTGACCCCGAGCTTGTTCCGGCTGTAGTTGTTGAAAAGCCCGCCACGATTCGGGTCGGCCGTAGCATCCTGCTGGCCGTAGTTGCGCACCTCCCCCTTGTAGAGAGGCAAACGTCTCGGCATGTCGACCCTGGTGCGGTCCTCGATCTTGATGACCTCGGCACCGAAGTCGGCGAGAAGCCGTGTCGCTACCGATCCGACGCCCATCCAGCAGAAGTCCGCCACGCGGACCCCGGCGAGCGGTCCGCTCCGTTTGCGCGGGCCTCGATCCTCCTCGCCATAGAAAGGGAACACGCCGGGCGCCTGCTTCTGGGGAATCATTATAAGAGTATTGTAGCGATCGAGCCGATCGAGGATGCGTTCCTGCGATCAGAAGCTGCCCTCGGCTGCTCGGTCTATCCCGAGGGTGAGCAGCAGGTCCTCGTGGAGCTCCATCCACACGTCATGGTACGAGCGTTTCATGACCCCGGTGAAAGCGTCGCGCTCCCCGCCCTCGACTCTCGCGATCGCGTCGTCGAGGCGCGGCCGGTAAGTACCGATTCGTGTTTGCGCGACCGCCATCTCCCCGACTACGTCGCAGGCGTGACCGTGGTGTGTTCGAAGGTCGTGCACCCGGGCGGCATCGTAGGTGGGATCGCTGTGGTCGTTGGCTGTGTCATCGCGGACCTGCCATGCGACGCAGAGCTCCTTGAAGGCGACGTTCAACTCCAAGAACTTCGAGTAGGACTCGCGTAGGCGCGCGACGGTTTCCTCATCTGGTTTGTGCGGTCCGGCAAGCTGGTCGGCGTGGTGCTGGCGACCTGCCGGCGTCAACTGCCAGAATCCCCGGGCCGGGTGGAACCGGGTGAGCTCGCCTGCCTGCAGACGTCCGAGTATGTCCTCGACCGATCCAGAGTCGGCCGAGCACATTTCGCCGAGCACGTCGAGGGTTGCAAAACCCTTGATGCGCAGTGCGTGCATCACGTCGAACGTCGAGATTTGCGGTCCGGTATCCGCGAGCTCGACGTCTGGTGAACCGTCGCCGGCTCCGTTGGCGTCAGAACCGCCGGCCGCGTGGCCATCGCGGTCCCTGGCCGGATCGCCCTCGTCGGGCCCGAACACCTCGGTCGGGTCGACCAGGCCGAGCTCGAGCAGCGCCTGGGCGACCGCGAGGCGGGCGACCGGAAGGCGGAACGGCGAGCAGCTCACGTAGTCAAGGCCGCAGGCCACGAGAAAGCGGGCCGATACGGGGTCGCCGGCCTGCTCGCCGCAGGCCCCTATCGGGAGGGTCGGAGCGACGCCTCGGGCTGTCGTGACCGCGTGGTTGATGAGAAAGCCGACCCCTTCGCGGTCGAGAACCTCGAAGGGGTTGTGCTCCAACAGCCCGTTTCGGATGTAACTCGGGATGAGCTCCGCCTCCACGTCGTCACGGCTGAACGCAAAAGTCAGCTGGGTCAGGTCGTTCGTCCCGAAAGAGAAGAAGTCTGCCTCGATCGCTAGCTCCGACGCGAGCACGCAAGCTCTGGGCGTCTCGATCATGGTTCCTACGCTCACGGCCGCCATGTTCGGCCCAGTTGCACCCGCTTCGAGCTCCGCCTGCTCGACCCACGTCCGCGCCAAGGCGAGCTCGGACCGGTCGGTTACGACGGGTATCATCACCTCGACGTGAGGGGAATGTCCCCTCGACTGCAGGGCGCTGACGGCGCGGCTTATGGCCCTCACCTGCATCGGATACAAGCCCGGTTTGACCATACCGAGGCGAACGCCACGGGTGCCGATCATCGGGTTCGTCTCGGACAGACGTCTGACGGCTGTCAGCTCGGCTGCTGACTTCTCGTCGAGGGTGCCGGTCGCTTCGGCGACGATCAGCGGTTCGAGAGCCGGAAGGAACTCGTGAAGGGGCGGGTCGAGCAGCCTTATCGTTACCGGCAGCCCGTCCATAGCCTCGAGCAGAGCCTCGAAGTCCACAGTCTGGACCGCTTCCAATGCAACGAGGGCCTCTTCGTCGACTTGCTTGTCGTCGCTCAGGATGAGCCTCCGGACCAGTGGCAGCCGGTCCTCGGCCAGGAACATGTGCTCGGTCCGGCACAGCCCGATGCCGTCTGCGCCGAGGGAGCGCGCGTGGCGGGCCGACTCGGCGTCATCGGCGTTGGCTCTCACACCGAAACGGCCGGAGCGCAGCTGGTCGGCCCACGCCAGGATGGTCTCCATCTCGGGGGGCGCGGTGGCGGTGCTCACTGCCGCCGCGCCGCGGTACACCTCACCGGTGTGGCCGTCGATGGAGATGATCTCGCCTGCGGCGATGCTGTGGCCTGCGATCGTAATCCCGACGGCATCCACCTGGAGATCCTTGACCCCGACCACCGCAGGAATGCCCCACCCGCGTGCGACGACCGCGGCGTGGCTCGCGAGGCCGCCCCGCGCGGTAAGGATGCCCGCAGCGGCCTGCATTCCGAGGACGTCCTCCGGTCCTGTCTCCGTTCTCACCAGAATGGCGGACTCTCCACGCTCCGCAGCATGGAGCGCTTCGTCGGCGGACAAGACGATGTAGCCGGATGCGGCGCCGGGAGAGGCGGGTACCCCGATACCGAGGACCTCGAGCGACTCGTCGGCTCCGAAGTGTGGATGCAGGAAATGGGCAATATCCGCTGGGTTCGCCTCCGCGACGGCTTCGGCACGCCCGAAACTGCGGTCGGCTCCGAGGGCTCGGTCCACGAGGGAACGCAGGCGCTGCGCTGGGGACGTTCTCGGATACTCGAAGGTCCTCGGATGATCGACCGTCGGTATCGGGGGGGCAGGGTCAGTGCTGGCAGTCGACGACATGGATACGATTGTCCCTCCCCGGAACCGGACCGGCCGACGACCCGGTGCCTTTGGCGATTCGAGCACCCCGATACTAACGTATCGATCAATTACTGATGAGGGACTGGGGTTGCATGAGCGTCGACGAAACCTATGCGCCGAGCGTTGCCGAGTTCGCTGAAACAGCGCGCTCGTGGCTCGCAGAGCGTCTCGAACCAGCGGACGAGTCCAGCGAAGTTTGGGGTGAGGGCAGCGACGACGTATCGGTGTTTCATTGCTTGTCCTTCGAGGAGGAACGAAACCTGCTCCGCCGGCTCATGGAGTGGCAGCAGGAAAAATTCGACGCCGGCTACGGTGCCATCACCTGGCCCGTGCGCTACGGCGGTGCGGGACTGACGCCGGAACACGAGCGCGTCTACCGATCGATCGAATCCGACTTCAAAGCGCCCGGCGGCCATGAGACGTTTGCCGTCACGACCGGTCTGATCGCTCCGACGGTGCGACTGTTTGGTACCGACGCCCAGCAGGAGCGCTTCGTGCGGAGGTTCCTGCGGGCCGACGAGCTTTGCTGCCAGCTGTTCTCGGAGCCCGGAGCGGGATCGGATCTCGCCGGTCTCGGCACAAGCGTCGTACGGGACGGGAACGAATGGGTCGTGAACGGCCAGAAGGTGTGGAGCTCGGGTGCGCAGTTCTCCGGCTGGGGCGAACTGATAGCTCGAAGCGACCCCGGCGTCGCAAAGCACGCCGGCATGACAGCGTTTCTCGTGCCGATGGACGCACCGGGCGTCGAAGTGCGACCGATCCGCCAGATGTCGGGTGGGAGCTCCTTCAACGAGGTCTTCTTCAACGACGTGCGTTTAGGCGACGAGCTTCGCCTCGGCGAAGTCGGCCAAGGGTGGAAGGTGGCGCTCGCTACGCTCGGCTTCGAGCGCGGGGGGACCGGAGGCCGGGGGGTCGGAGGATCCTGGGAGCGGCTGCTCGGCCTAGCCCGCTGGCTCGATCGCACCGGCGAACCGGTTATGAGACAGAAGCTTGCGTCGGTGTACATCCACCAGCGGTTGCAGTCGTTCAACCGCTCGCGCATCCAAGCGTCAGCAGAGTCGGGTCGACCGCCAGGTCCGGAAGGATCGACCGGAAAGCTTGCGTGGGTGCAGGGCCTCACCGAGATCGGCTCAGTTGCCGCGGAGCTGCTCGGAGCGCGGATCACGGCGGACACCGGCGAGTGGGGAACATTTGCTTGGAGCGAGCACCTACTTGGAGCACCCGGCTACAGGATCGCCGGGGGCTCCGACGAGATCCAGCGCAACATCATCGGAGAGAGAGTCCTCGGGCTCCCCGGCGAACCGCGCTCCGACCGTGGAGCCTGGCGCGACATCGCCCGCTGAGCGACTCGAGGAAACGTGCCCCGGTAAAACTCCGATTGAATTAGGTTGGAGAGCTAACTAATCTCTTAGTCAGTTAAGAGTTTGACAACGATCGACGAAAGGGGGACGCGTGCGAGGAATACGGCATGCT
>JAKCEB010000078.1 GCA_021838305.1 Actinomycetes bacterium
GAGAGCCGTAGGCGGTCTGATAGGCCCGGCGATCCTCGCCGTACTCATGCAGCGCCGAGTCGAGTGTCTCGGCGAACGTCCGCTGGGCCTTAGCAGGCGAGCGACGCAACGTGGACGGCAGTTCGCTTGTCCTCGGTTCGCCGTTCTTGTCCATTTTGGGCATGAGGATGCCTCCATCTCACGGTAGGTGCCGGATTCCTACCCTCCACTTCGAACGAGATAGCAACCAGGTAGGAAAAAATTACGGCCGAGATGCAAGGGAGGCAATCGCGAATACTTGACCGCCAGGTGCCATGAAGTAGTAGGGATGCCCTGGATGTGTCACTTCGACGGCGCCCGCTTCGAGGGCCTTGCGCATCAGGGCGGCCGGGTCTGCGGACCGTATTTCAAGCCAGGCGCCCAAACGCGGTTCGTCGTCATCGGGGGTAAGGTCGGTGAACTCGATGCTGAGGCTGCCACCACCCGGAAAGCGGATTACCGACATCGGAACGACGCCTGGGCCCTCGACGCTAGCCACGCCTTCTGAGCCGACGAGAGCATCGAAACAGCGGAGCAGCTCGGCGCGCCGTGAGGGGCGAGCAAAGATGTGTGCGTTATTGCCGAGCGCCGTCATGGTTTGCCCTCGGCGCTCGCGGTAACCCGTCGGCCCAGGCAGGCCGCCAGTCGATCGATCGCCGGCGCGCTGTCAGCAATTGGCTGCGGTGGCGCAAACGGCCGTCGTCCGGCAGGGATTTCGCTCAATTTCGCTTGGCTGAAGGCCAGTTCCTGCTCGGCAAGGGCTTCGGGGAACCAGGCTGCCTGGCCCGTCGCTCGGGCTAGGTCCCAACCGTGGACGAGGATCTCCGTGATCCTAAGGTGCAGCGCTGCGAGTCCGGGCACGTTGCCGAAAGGCACAGCGACGCTGTTGTCGAGGGCCCCTGGCTGTCGGAAAGCTTCGACGAGCTCCTTTGCCGACTGGTCATATGCGTCGGGAATGCCACCTTCGGCACCGACTTCGGCACCGACTGCAGCGCTGAGCGACTGTGCTCCGAGCGCCGAGGCGAATAGGGCGTTCCCGGTGACGAGGTGGCCTGCGAGCTCGCTGACAGTCCACTCCGTACATGGGGTCGGGAGGGTCCACTGGTCCTCTCCTATCGAGGCCAGCACTCGCCCGGTGGCATCAAGGGCAGAGGCGAGCTGTCCGATCGGGTCGCTGGTCATGAAATAGTCCTTCTCCTTACTAACGGTTACCGTCTAGGTACTTGCCATATTAAAGCCACTTACTTGATAATGTCAAGTGATAGTGTGGCCCTATGAGATCCTACGGTCACTACTGCGCCTTGGCCCGGGGCCTCGACGTGGTCGGCGAGCGCTGGTCGCTGCTGATCGTGCGGGAGCTGCTGGGCGGCCCGTCTCGCTACAGTGAGTTGAGCGACGGGCTACCCGGGATCGCGTCGAACCTGCTTGCCGAGCGGCTCCGACACCTCATCGGGGCCGGCGTCGTAGAGCACAGCGGGGACGGTCGCTATGCGCTAACCGAATGGGGCGAGGGATTGCGTGAGCCCCTGTACGCCTTCGCTCGGTGGTCGGCCCCCGTGGTCATGGTAAGGCCCGCCAGCGACGACTCGTTTCGTGCCGCGTGGCTCGCCCACCCGGTGTCGGTACTCTTCGAAGGCCTCGACGAACGACGGCCGACCCTGATCGTCGAGGTTCGGATCGGCGACGAGGTGGCGACCATCGAATCGCGAGGCGGGAAGGTGACGCTGCGACCGGAGCCCCTGCGAGCGGAGCCCCTCCCATCTCCCGACGTCGTGCTCGACGGCCCGCCCGATCTAATCCTCGGCCTCCTCGCCGGATACCTCGATCCCCGTGACGCCGCTCAACGAGGGGTGGCCATCACCGGCGACGCCCGCCGCCTCGCCCGGCTCAGACCCAACCTGCCACGTCCCCAGGAAGGCCACACGCAGCGGCGGGGCCAGTCGTCTCCAGCTGTCGGTAACTCAAGGTCCTGGGCGAATACCGGGGAGCGGTCGACTCCGATGATCGGAGGCGTGTAGGTCTGGGCGCCGGGGACGCTCCGGGTACCCAGCACTCGACGAAGCCCTTAATACGGTCGAGGTTTCGCGTATTGGGCTTCTGTAGTGGCAAATACTTGCCGCAATTCGCCTATAACGATCGCCAGAAAGCGCCCGTGGCCCTAGCCGCAAGAGAACTGTGCGTGTAATTGCACAATTTTCGTGCAATTACACGCACAGTCCGCGTCCCAGGTTGTCCGATGTCGCATTCCCGCTAGTCCTCGATTAGCCATTAGCGCTGGCCACACGGGGGAGGGTGGTTGGTGTGCGGCTGTGATGATCGGCGGTCCACGGCATGGGTGTAGTGCAACCCTAAATACAACTCCGGACTATTTAGGGTTGTGGTCCGTCTCTAGCCGGCGGCTCTCTCGTCCGAAGAGGATTTCAGTGATCGTACGGACGTTCATCACTTGCTGTATACCATGAGGTAATGCAGCAGATCGCCGGTGATAGCCTTATCCGTAAGTTGCAGGACCGATGAGCGCCCCCTTGGAGCCAGCGAACGAGGAGCTGTTGGACCGGTACGCGGCGGTGCTGATCGACCTGGCGGCGGCCCATGGGATAACGGGTCTGCGCCACGGTCGTCCGGGGTGGCTGGTGGGCGACGTCGCTGCAGGCCGAACTCTCATGGACATGGCCCGCTTCGAGGCCGAGGCGACGTCCCTCCTCGGCGCCAGCGTGGCCCTTGTGTCCTCGGATGCGCCCTCGGCCCCTGGTATGACCGGCGCTACGCTGCGGACATCCACTGCGGCGTGAGCCCGGAAGCACCTGGCGCCGCCGAGGTCTGACCGCATGCCCGGCCACGGCGGAGCTAAGGCCGGTTCAGGCTGGCAGCGATCTCGCCGGCAAGACTGACCGACTCGAGCTCCTCGAGAGGCAAGTGCAGCGCTAAGGACCAGTTCGGCCAAACGTCTTGGGTAGAGCCCGGCATGTTCGCCCGCTCCTCTACCGATGCCAAGTCGTCCATCGTCGCTGTGAGAAGTCTGCACGGAGCCCGACCCAGATCGGCGTAGACAGCGGCAATCGCCGCCTCGGCCGTCACCGCCTCGTCGGTCCCGGCGACTTCGCGAACCCTTCCAAGTAGGCGGGCGGACGATTCCTCGTTCGGACGGGCACCTATCTCGCGTTGCGCTTCTAGATCCGACCCGCTCAGCACACCTGCGACGGTCGGCAGGTCGTGAGTGCTCACTGCCCCCATCGATAACTCCGGCCACGCTTCGGTTCGTGCGTCCTCGAACCACCAAAGCCGGTACGAGAGAATCCGGCGAGATGCGAGCTCCTCTCGCACCCCTTCCTCGACGGTGCCGAGATCCTCGCCGACCACGAAGGCCCCGGCGCGTTCCGCCTCCAAGGAGAGGATGTTGAGCAGGTCGTCGTGCGGGTAGCGCACGTAAAGCCCGTCGGTGGCAGAGTGCCCAGCCGGAATCCAAAAGAGTCGCCACAATCCCATGATGTGGTCGATGCGGATGCCTTTCGCATGCCCGAACGTTGCCCGCAAGGCGCTGATCCACGGGCGGTAGGCGCTGCTTCTCAGCCTCCACGGGTCGAACGGGGCGAGTCCCCAGTCCTGACCCAAAGTGTTGAACTCGTCGGGAGGCGCACCGACCCTTGCGTTTTCGACGAAACTGTCACGATACAGCCAGGCGTCTGCGCCGTTCGGGTCCACCCCCACCGCCAAGTCCGCCACCACGCCAAGGTCAGCGGCGGCGTCGGCGAGCTGGCCGTCCAGCAGCCACTGCAGCCAACTGTGGAATCTGACACGACGAGCGAAGTCCGCCCCTTTCACCACCTCGTCGGAACACGCCCCCGCCGGCGTCTGAAGGTGTTCCGGCCATTCGCGCCACGCCGTGCCGTAGCGTTCGGTTAGAGCGCAGAAGGTGGCGTACAGGGCGAGGTCCGCCCCCTGGCGGTCAATGTAAGCCTGCAACGAAGCGTCCGTCGCGTACCCATCCCGCGCAGCGAAGATCGCCTCCAGGGCTTTCGACTTCGCCTCCCAGACTTGGTTGTGGTCGATCCGCCGATCAGAGTTGAGGCGCCTGGCGCGTTCAGCGGACTCCGCCACCTCGGCGATACCGCCGCATCCCGGGACTTCGTCGACGGCCAGATACAGCGGGTTCCTGAAGCTGCGGCTGCCCGGATAATAGGGGCTCGGCTCGATTCGAGCTCCCGGGCTCGGGGCGTGAAGCGGGTTCACCATCGCGAAAGTTGCGCCAAGGCTTCGTGACCACCTGGATATCCGGGAGAGGTCGGCTAGGTCGCCGATACCCCAGCTGCGACGTGACCTCGCCGCGTAAAGCTGGACGGCGAAACCCCACTGCCTTCGTTCGGGGTCCGCTACCGTTCCCGGGCTGACGATGAGCGGGTAGGAGTCCTTCCCGTTTGGACTGAAGTGGTGATATCCCGTTGGCAGATGGGCAGGAAGCGCACCGTCGCCAACTGCGATTTGCGACCCGTCCTCCAAGTCGACGACACCTGAACCCAAAGACGGCAGCTGGTGGTCGGTTCTCACCGTGACGGCCAGCGGCGGCGGCGGTTCACTTGTATCAACCCCCATCGAGTGGAGCACGGCGCTTACAGCCTCCTGGGAGGCTTCGTGCCATCCGCCGCTTACATCGTGGAAGCCTGTCGACACCCCCCACCTGGTTGGATCCGCCCGGTAGGTCACACCGCCAACCTAGCCTTGCAATGTGAGCGCATTCGACGAACCGGCGGGCATCCCCGCCGCGACGACTGACTGGTCGCCAGGCGGGGGGCGCTCTGGGTGTGCGGCGGTGCGCATAGAGGACTCGAAGATCCGTTTCGGGACGGCCTCGTGGGCGGACAAACGGCTCGTGCGGGCAGGGACGTTCTATCCGAACAAGTCGATGGGCGCGGCGGAGCGACTCCGCTTCTATTCATCCGAGTTTTCGGTCTGCGAGGTCACCACGACATATCGTTACCCGCCGACGGCACCGGTTACCTCGAAATGGGCGGAGCGTTCCGTCGACGGATTTGTCTTCGACGTGTGCGCCTGGTCGCTTCTCACTTACGGTGCCGCTGTCCAAGATTCGCTGTGGCCGGACTTGCAGGAGGCGATCCTCCCCCGCTTCAGGGACAGCCGGCGGCTCTACGCAAGCCACCTGCCGGCCGAGGTACTCGACGAATGCTTTGAGCGGTTCCGTTACGCACTGCTGCCCCTATTCAATGCGGGGCGCTTGGGAGCGGTCGTCTTGCGCTATCCGGCGTGGTTCTCGCCTCGTCCGGCGAACCTTGACGCGTTGGAGCGTGCCGCCGCCCACCTCGAAGGGTTCCGTGTGGTGGTCGACGTCCCCGGCACTGGCTGGTATCCGTCGGCGGAGCGCGACGGGCTCCTGGACTGGCTGGAGGAGCGTGACCTCGCCTTGGCGTGCACGGCCTCCCCACCGCAAGAGCCGGGGGTTCGAGGCGGCTCGATCGCAAGCACCTCAGACCTGGCTTTCATCAGGTTCGCGGGAAGGCCGGATCCGGAGGGCAGTAACCGGGGACGGTCTCCTCACCGATACAGCCCGGCCGAGCTCGAAGCGTGGGTTTCGACCATCGAAGACCTCGCCAGCTCCGCCAGCGAAGTTCACGTGATCATGGACAACGCCGCTGGTGCGGCCCCCGTCGACAACGCTCGGGAGTTGGCCGACCTCGTCTCGCGAAACTTGTCCGCTCCTTTCGAGCGACGAAGCGACGACGCTTCGACGACGCGTCGACGCCGCGAAGCCGCTACGAGCAGAGCGGGATCGTCTAGGTTGGCGGCGGTGAAAGCCGAGACGACACTTATGAAAGGATCGTCGGGCTTCGATCTCGCGGTACACCACCTCGGCGGCGACGGGCCACCCCTGATGCTTGCGCACGCCACCGGCTTCCACGGGCGCTGCTGGTCGACGGTCGCATCGGAGCTGACCGATCATTTCAGCGTATGGGCGCTCGACCAGAGAGGGCACGGGTCGTCCGCTCGGCCGCCGGACGGCCGCTTCGCGTGGGATCTCTTCGCTTCCGACCTGCTCCAGGTCGTCGAGACGATCGGCGGCCACGGGTGGTGCGCGGGTGGCCATTCTCTAGGCGGCGGGGTGGTGCTACTAGCCGAGGCTCGTGCCCCCGGCACTTTCGCCTCCATATGCTGCTACGAGCCGGTGGTCGTTCCGCCGCATCGACTCGAGGCCGTTCGGAGCGCCGAGGCCAAGGTGAGCGACGACGCCGTGCCGAGCGACGACGCCGTGCCGACCGGCGACGCCTCCGCCGAGACACGTGGCCCGGTGTCCCTGGCGACACTTGCAAGGAAGCGACGAGCGACGTTCGCGTCGCGGGATGCGGCTCTCGAGAATTACCGTTCGAAACCTCCGTTCTCGGCCTTCGACCCCGCCGCCTTGGATGACTACGTGCGATACGGCTTCGTGGACGAACCCGACGGGTCGGTCAGCCTCGCTTGCAGGCCCGACGACGAGGCGGCGGTGTTCGAGATGGCACCGTCGAGCCCCACCTGGGACCTGCTCGGAGAAGTCAAGGCCAAGGTCACTGTGTTCGCCGGCAGGAAAGGCGGCGATCCCGTCGGGTTGTGGGCCGAGGCGATCGCCTCGCGGATTCCGTCCGGGCGCTTCGAGGCGTTCGACTCGCTCGATCATTTCGGGCCGATGACCGCCCCAAGCGCTGTTGGCCAGGCGTTTGCCCAGTCCCTGCTCGATTCGCCTTAAGTCTGGCCACGCCGCGCTCAAATGGCCCTGCCGATACCGACCTCCCTGTCGCCGTCGAAGGTGACCGCTTTCAAGGATTGCGCCCTCGCGTTTCGCCTGTCGAACATCGACCGTCTCCCGGAACCACCTTCGCCTTATGCAGCCAAAGGCACCCTTGTGCATCGGGCACTGGAACTGCTCATGTGGGAGGAAGACCCGCCTAATCGCACTCGAGACTCCGCTGTGCGCAAGCTGACCGCCGCAGCGAGCGACGTCCTTGACGGCGACGAGTACCGCGACCTGGCTCTTTCAGACGTGCAGCGGGCCGACTTCGTCGAGGACGCCGTTGGGCTGATAGACAACTACTTCCGCCTCGAGGACCCGAACGACGTGCGCGTGCTCGGGACCGAGCTTCGCATGTCCGCCCAAGTCGGGTCGCTACGACTCTCGGGGATAATCGACCGTCTGGAGCTCGATGGCGACGACCTGGTGGTCACCGACTACAAGACCGGCCGGGCCCCGTCCGCCAACTTCGAGCAGTCGAAACTCGGCGGTGTCCACTTCTACGCCTTCCTCTGCCAGGCGGTGCTAGGCCGACGCCCCGACCGGGTACAGCTGCTTCACCTTCGCGAACCCCTGGCGATATCAGCCACGCCCTCCGAGCAGTCCGTACTTGCGCTCCAGCGACAGACGGGAGCCCTGTGGACGGCGGTCGTGTCAGCCTGCAATCGGGAGGACTTCCGGCCGAAACCCGGAAGGCTTTGCTCCTACTGCTCATACAGACAGTTCTGCCCTGCGGTCGGCGGAAGCCTCGATCTCCTCCAAGCACGCACCGACGAACCGATCCTAAACACCTAAATATGAGGACCATGCTGACATTTTCGATTCCCCGCGCTATTCCCATCCCACGCGCCTTCGAGCCTCTTGACAGTACGGTAGACATCTTCTTTGACGAGCGTTTGCGGTCGAGTCGTGTGCTCGATCTGGTCATGTACAGCGCGAGCGCGGTCGGCGACCACGGGGTCGTATGGCTCGCCTTGGCGGGGGTCCAAGCCGCCCGGCGCGCTCAACGCGGAGCGGCGTGGAAGAGGCGCTTCACCCGGGTAGCTGTCGGCCTCGCCGTCGAGTCCGTCGTCGTCAACGGGCCGGTCAAACTGCTGTTCCGGCGGAGCCGTCCGGTCCACGTAGGCCCACGACCTTTGCATCTGCGTCAACCGCGAACCAGTAGCTTCCCGAGCGGCCATGCCGCTGCAGCGTTCTTCGGCGCCGCCTTGCTACGCGACGACGACCAGGCCTGGCCGATCTATTACGTCCTAGCTGTCGTGGTCGCAGCAAGCAGGATCCACGTACGTATCCATCACGCATCCGACGTCATCGGGGGCGTACTTACCGGAGTCGTCTTGGGAGAGACTCTGCGCAAGCTCGTCCCCGTCGAAGAATGAGGGCACCGAAGAATGAGGGCACCGAGGAATGAGCACCGCGGAATGAGCAGCGGGACTGCGGGGTTGGCTAAGGCATGGCCCTAAGTTTCGCTGTCACCTGGGATTACCGTTGCCCGTTTGCCCGAATAGCGCACGACCACCTGCTTACTGGCCTCGAGGCTGGCGCTAACTGGAACGTCAGCTTCTGGGCGTTCTCGCTGGATCAGAGTCACGTCGAGGAAGGCCAGACTCCCGTTTGGGAGGAACCGGATCGCTATCCCGGGATGCTTCCCAACCTGGCCGGGATCGTCGTCAGGGACCGCCTGCCGGAGTCGTTCAGAAACGTCCACCGGGCCCTGTTCTCGGCCCGCCACGACGAGGCACTCGATCTTCGCGATCCCTCGATCGTCGGTAAAGTCCTTGACCGGGCCGGCGTCGACGGCGCGAGCGTGCTCGGCGAGGTCAACGCAGGCTGGCCGCTTCAGACCCTCAAAGCGGAGCACACGAAAGCGTCTGACGAACTGGAAGTCTTCGGGGTGCCGACGTTCGTCATGGACCGCCAAGCTGTGTTCGTCCGCCTCATGCGCGGCCCCCAAGGCGACCCAGACGTGGCGATACGCACAACCGAACGTGTCCTAGACCTTGTATCAGGATGGCCAGAGCTCAATGAGTTCAAGCACACGACAGTCACGCACTGAGGCGAAGAGCACTACCAGCGGGAGCGACCCGCTGGCGGGGATCGGCTTGAACGCCGGAACTGACGTGAGATGGCAACCGACCTTGGGTGGACGTTGGCGTGTCGGTGTCGTCGTAGGCCTCGAACGCGACGGTAGCGTCGCGGTCTGTGACGCTAACGGTGGCCGGCGAAGCCTTCGCATCGACTGTCTACAAGTCAGGCGCGCCGATCGAAGCGCTTCGAGCTCGTGGGAGCCGCTCAGCGCGAGGATGTCACGGGTGGAGCAGCTTACGCTCTTGTAATCGCCAATGACGACAAGACTCCCGCGACGACAAGACGCACGCTACGACTAGACGCAGGCGACGACTAGACGCCCGCAACCGGCAGGTGCCGCGGGATCGGCGTCGGCGCTGGGCGAACGGTTGAATTCGATCTTGGGGGACCAAGACCGGACGACGCGCTCGGCGCCATTGGACGCAGACGGGTCGAGGAGCGATACGGATGGGATAAGACCGTGGTTGCAGTCGAGCGTGCGATCGCTGATTCCGTTCGCTCGAGGCGAGGGAGCTGGCTGAAGGCTCATATCGGGGGTAAGGCGGGTCGACGGGGATAGGTCCGGTCGGAAGGCCGGCCAACTGTCGTAACGCAACTGCAAGGTATTGACTCTGTTTAGGCCTAACGGATGGCCGCCGATATTTCGCCGGGTCCCGCTGGTTAATGACTTGAGTTTCTACGAGCGACCAGGTGCCGCTGTGCTGGTGAGGTCGTGGTTTCATTCAGGATGCCACTGTGCACGGTTGAAACGTGTGGGGGGCCATTTCGGTCACGGTGACGCCACGGTAAGCTTTGCGTCCCGAAAATCCTTGATCGGCGGCCTTAACCGGCTACGACGCCTTCAGGCGTGGCGCGTCGAGACCCATTCGACGCTGCGGCCCAAACCTTCCTCGAAGCCCACCCGGACTCCCCAACCCAGATCCCGTTCGGCGGCTGTTGAATCCCCGCAGCTTCGCCGGACATCACCAGGGCGAGCCTCGACGAAGGTCGGGGTCGCGTCGACCCCGATGATTTCACCCAGCGCCGCCAGACGATCGATCAGAGTGTGCTCGCCGCCCCTCGCCACGTTGTACACCTTTCCGGCGCAAGACGACGCGGGGGCATCCGCTGCCGCGACGAAAGCAGCCACAGTGTCTGAGACGTAGGTGAAGTCCCGGCTCTGGCCGCCGTCGCCCGTGGACGACCGGCGATGCGCCGGTGAGCAAAGTGTCGATGAAGATCGGGATCACTGCGGCGTAGGCGCTGTCGGGTCGCTGGCGCGGCCCGAACACGTTGAAAGGCCTCAACTCGACGGTCTCTAAGCCGTAGAATTACCAGGACATAAAGCCCCTTACACAGAATAAGTTACAGGCTCCGCTCCGGCGTCACAGCTGACACAGGTATCGTTGGAGACAGCCAGGCCAAGGTCTCTCAGCCGCGCACGCCTTTACCTTCGGTAGAGTTCTTGGGAAATGGAGCCCCGTTTCAGCGCTCACGCTCGCCAGCGCATGGAGGAGCGGCTGATCGACGAAGCCGAGGTGGTCGAGATACTGGCGGGTCCTGCGGATACCGCGGTCACAGAGGACCGACCGGATCGGAGGTCAATCATAGGCACTACCTCTGCAGGCCGGGTCCTTCGGGTTGTGGTCGCTGAGCCTGAGCCACTCGTAGTGATCACCGTCATGGAACTCAGAGCGGTCCCGCGGCGGTAACCTGAAGTCGTGATGGTTACTTATGATCCCGATGCTGACGCGACATACGTCAAACTGACTGACGGCGAGGTAGCGAGCACTGACATGCTGGGGGACTTCGTTTCGGTTGATGTGAACGCTGCTGGGGAGCCTATCGGCATCGAGCTGTTAAAGGCCCCTGGTGCAGTGACTGCTGGCGGCGAGGCTGCAGTCCTCGGTTGCTACCCAAGTCTCCAGAGTGCTTTCGAGACCCTGCGCCGAGCCATCGCGCAACCTGTTTGATATGGGATACTCCACCCACATTTTCTTGCCCGCCCTTGCATCAACGCAGTGGCGAGCTGCGTGCTAGGCGCGCCCGCCCACCGCAATGACCAGTTCGGACCTACGAGCTTGTTGCGGCCGTCGGCTCCTGTCGTCACGATCTCGACGGCCAACCCGTGGTATCGACGTCAGCCTCCGAAGCTCTGGCTCCCTACGGCCACATCGACAGCGCCATGCCTTCCCGTTCATAGACCCGCGGCTACGCCCAAGGACCACGATCAATACCACCTCGTCGGCAATGGTGTAGTTGATGCGGTAGGTCGTCACGTCCAGCCGGGGTAGGCCTTCACCACGGCCCAAGGGATATTCGTACCTTCCTCAGCGACCGCCGCGTCGAAAGGCTGCGCATCTACAGCGTCCCTCGAGCGCGTCGATCAGCACCTCATATCGCTGAACCCGGGCGTTCACATCGGCGTTAGAACTTCGACTCCGTGGTACCGTGCGGCGTCGGCGAGCCGCTCGTCGTAGGTAACGATTCCGTCGAGGTCGTCGCCTAGTTCCAGCGCGGCGGCGAGGTGGAGCG
>JAKCEB010000079.1 GCA_021838305.1 Actinomycetes bacterium
CCGAGGAGGAAGGGTGGAGATGTCGGGGGTTCCGCCGCCCCCGGGACTACCTCCGGTGGCGGTGACTCCTCCTCCACTGCCACCTGCGATGTAGTTGACATCCGATGGGCCACCCGCGGCTCCAGCGGCTCCGGGTCCGGAACCGAGGATGGGTTGGGGGCGGCCCTGGCCTCCGCTACCGACAGTCACAATGCAGGTAGGTGGCTCCGTTCGACACGACTAGTACGGCCTCGAGGAAACCGCCCGCGCCGCCTCCGCCTGTCGATTGGAAATCCACGGCGAAGTGCTCGTCGGGGAGGGTTTCTGGTAGTCGGAGCCGTGTGTAACAGAGCCGCCACTCTTTCTCCTGGGCGAAAGCGTCGTTCTTGAAGGAGACTGCTAGGACCGCGAAGATCTGCGCCAGCAGGGCAGCACTCTCATACCACTCCTGCTCGGTGGAGCTGACGGATGAGAGCATCGATCGCCAGCTGCGGAGCAGTTCGCGTAGTTGTTCAACCTGATTCTCCTCGTCGTAAATCACCTGAACTAGCCGCGGGCGCCCCGGGCCCAAGGCTATTAATTCCTTCCCTGTGAACTCGATGGAGTACCCGCCCGAGGCGCCATAGCCCCGCCACTGACTCAGCAGATCGCCATCCGCACAGAACGAGACGACGTAGATCTCAACGAAGCTGTGGACGTACTGCAACAGATGTCGCATGGCGATATCCGGGCCGGTGCTGCCTGCTGCTGGCTCCCCCTCCTGGAGCAGTCGGCTCATTAGCGTGGCGGCGTGAGATACCTCTGTTTGGTCGTTCATGAAAACGGCGTTCGTCGCCCAAAGCTCTTGCGTGGTCACGATACTGATGAGCGATCGCGCGTCCGTGTAGTGGTGGAGCGAGGTAGGGGGTGGCGCGGCACTCTCCTGGAACCTGTCGAACCAGGATCGAATGAATTCGAGTGCCCGGATCAGCACCGGAGGAACGGACTGCGATCCGGCGACCTCCGAGGTCGCGGGATCAGACGTTGGCGGCGGTTGGTCGGAATCCATGGTCACGGGTCATTTTGCGCGCGTCGGGTGGCACGGCGGGCCGCTTGACGCCTGCCTGTTCGGTCGACAGCTCGCTACGACGCGTATCCCCTCAGGTGAGATCGACTTGAGTGTTGCCGCACTGTGCCTCACCGAAGGGAACTTCACCCACTCCAAGGCCCCTCAGTCAGCGAGTTAGCGTCTCGAAGCCGGCGTTGGTGACGCTCGGGATGCGGAGTTCTGGGACGCTGAGAGCCGATCTTGGGGGATTGGACCTGCACCAGGTCCCTGTCGACTCGAACACGTGAACCTAGATATACGACCCAGATCGCGTATATACTAAGGGCATGTCGAAGCACCTAGTGGACATTGACGAGAAGGCTCTTGCGTCGGCCCAGGCTGAGTTGGGGACCGCGAATATGAAGGAGACGGTCAACGAGGCCTTGACAAGGGTCGGTGCGGGCAGAGACTCCCGGGTCCGTGAGGCCCTCGAGCGTCTGGGCCGACGGCAGCTACCGCCTCGTGAGGAAGCGTGGCGCTAACCCACCTCGTCGACACCAGCGTGATCGGCCGCCTGAGCGAACCGACAGTGCGGGCGGTGATCGACCCGCTCACCGAAGCCGGCCGGGTAGGCCGGGCCGGGATCACCGACCTCGAAGTCGGCTATGGGAGCCGCAACGCTCGCGAATGGGACCAGGATATGGCCGACCTCTCGGTGTTCCATCTGGTCGAAACGACCGCGGAGCACATTCAGCGCGCCCGGCAAGTGCAGCGTCTCCTCGCCTCCCGAAGCCAAAGGGGTCGCAAGGTGCCCGACTTGCTCATAGCCGCCGCAGGAGAGCAGCAGCGACTTGTCTTGCTTCACTACGACTCGGACTTCGACTTGATCGCCAAGGTGACAGGCCAGCAGTGCGAGTGGGTGGTACCTGCCGGCACCATCAATTGAGCGCGACCCCTGTCTCCCGGTCCCGGCGATCAGGGTCAGGGGCACCCGTGAGGTTTGGGGACGGTCGAGGCGAACCTACTGGGATGCCCCTTCGCCACCGAAGGTCGTTCGCATATCAAACGGCACACAGGACGACGCAGAATGTCCCCTCCACGCCCGAAGGAACGACCGTGTTAGCGCCAAAGAACATTTCCGTCAGTCCAGGGGAGCCGGTCGAGGCGCCCAAGTGCTGCTAAGTGGGTGTCTCCCGAGTTCACCTCTTCACCGGTCGCTAACAGCAAAGGTCGGTGACCGTGTGTCCGTTCGCCTCCAAGGCGACAACGGGTCCGTGCAGGGCGGTGAGCGGATACGAACGGGTGAGCGGATACGAACGGGTGAGCGGATACGCCCAGGTGAGCGAGTCCCCAGCGCGCAGTCGCGCTGGGAGTTCTCCATAGGGACTACCTGGCAGCACGATCGCCGCGCCGGCCGGTAAGAGCCGGATCTCATGCGAAGCCACGACGGCGTCGATTAGGCCCGGGTTCCGGGCGGTAAGCGGCCTCACTCCAGCACGGAGTGGGTCGGTCGATTCGACCTTCGCCCAGGGTCTTCCAATCCGGGTGGCGAAAATGCTCCCGTGGGCTCACCGCCCGGCGACGCGCAATAATTCCGGGCGGCAGACTACAGGCGGCCGATGTCGCCGCCGACTGCGTTGGCAGCTACCTCTTGGTCTAGAACCACTTCAGGCATCGAGGCATAAATTCTTCCACCACGAGCCCGCGGTAGAACGCAAGCGACGCAGC
Source organism: Actinomycetes bacterium (assembly GCA_021838305.1). Classification (GTDB taxonomy): domain Bacteria; phylum Actinomycetota; class Acidimicrobiia; order Acidimicrobiales; family Palsa-688; genus JAJZAM01. The sequence continues at coordinate 2,735 of JAKCEB010000079.1, forward strand.
TCGGAAAGCTCGCTTGCCGGAACCTACCCGGTGAAAAAGTGTCGGTGAGGTAGACGCGGCAACGCTTCTGCTCTACCACGCCGACTTCGCTGACTATGGCGAAACGCCGGAAGCCGTTAGTTCGCATCCCGTCAGCATGACAGCGGCGACTTAACGGCTCCATTCCGCTGGAAGCTGGTCGACCCCGCACTTGGCGCCGGGAACCGTTCAGGGACCTCAACCTCCCGTCGAAAGCTTCGCCAGAACTCCGCAGCCTCCTCGTATATGACCAGCGAACCGCGGCGCACGTGTCGTGCAGACAAAAGTCAGCGTCGGTAAACAGATAGACCGCCATCACTTAGTCGATCCCGTTTCCGGGTCCACTTCAGTACGCCGTACGTGTCCGGCCACGTCACCAAACGCGGTGTGGCAAGAACGACTCTCCGGCGACCCGAAGAAGGCCATCACCCCCCAGTGGTACGTCGCGCGGACGAACGTCCTAACCAAGGTCGGGGACCGGACGAGCCACTACCGGATCGGCTTCATGGACGCCGCAAGCCCCAGAGATCGTCGCAGCCTAACCGCTGCGCTCATCGCACCCGACGTGGTCTGCGGGCACTCCGTACCAAGGCGCTTATTCCCTCCGGAGGAACACAGGGCCTACATGCCCACGCTGGCAGTGCTGAACGCATTCATCACCGACCGGGTTGCCCGTCCAAGATGACAGCGGCCCACATGACCCTCTCAGTTGTCGATAGCCTCCCGGTACCCCGGCTCGCCCTCGATGAACCCCGCACCGGGCTGTTCGGGCCCCCCGCCTTGCGTCTCACTTGCACCGGACCAGAGATGACTCCCTATTGGAACGCGATGAGCGAGTACGGGTGGTGCGCGCCGGTACCTGCGGGCATCGTGCCAGGTGAAGCACTCACCGACCCCGTACTTCGCGAGGCGGCTCGTGCCAAGATCGATGCACTCGTCGCGAAGGCTGACGACTAGATGACGCGGCAAGAGGTTAGCCTCTTGTCGGACTCCTTCCCGGTATTCACGCGTTTCGAGGAGAAACCTTGCGCGAGTACCGTTCACAACGATTGGTGTTGGAGTAGTTCGACCGGCTGCGACGGCGGCGGGGAGCGGTAAAAGCTCGACGTCAGAGCGGGGGCGTCATCTCTCCACGTCGGTGAAGCGCTTACCGGATCGTGGTGCTGATCACCCTTAGCCGGGTGGGCCATTTGTCGGCTAGGTCATACGCGTCGCTGCATGTTACGACGTCGATATACGGTAAGGGGTCGAAGATGGCGGGGCACATACCTACTAGCAGGCCGGCGTGGCCGTCTATCTGCTCGTCATACCATCTGACTAAAAGTAGCTGCGGTCCGGCGGCGGCGAGCACGTAGCGGCCCAGGACGCCGTCGAGCCCGGGCCAGTTCGGAAGCGACAAAATGAGAGGCGGCTCGGCATTTGACTGTCGCACCGCTATTTCCGCCTCCGGGGATCACTTCGAAGTCGACCCACACGATCGACGCGTAGAACGGCTGCGGCTGCATCAGATCCCCAGCGCCCGCCACTCTGGCCATCGCCTCGCAGACCGGCAACGCACGCTGCGTCGCCAAGATAGCTTCCGCCTCGTAGAGCACGTCGTTCAGCAGCTCAGGGTCGAAAGACTCGTTGGTGGCTTGATCTGGATCGGCGTCCGACATGGTGACCTCCGCTAACGCCGGCGTATCTCCCCGGTCGTGTCACACGCCGGAGCTTGGTGCACTGGCGTTACTTGCGGTAACTGTCGTCCGATCCCATCACTAAGAATCATCGCTGTTTAGAGTTTCGATCCTGAGATATGAGGCTGCGACTGAGCGGCGCGCTGCCTGCAGTGGACGGCAACCGGTGCGGGTGTCGACGACGATTATCACTCATCTGTTGTGCGCTCCGCTTGTTCCTGCCTAATCTGTTGCCACTATAAGCGGCACGTTGTGAGTGTGTATAAGTTCGTGAGTGACAACCTGCCGGCGCATCGCGCTCGTGGATACCCGTCCAGCAATGAAATGCTCGATCCGGACCGCGCGAACAACGTTGCCCTCCTAGCCATAGTCCACCAGACTGAGAGCTCTCCTTCCGCCCCGCGACCTCTCGAGCGACTGTCACACCCTGCGCGACTGTGTCAGGCGGAAGTCCGTCATCACGGTCCATCGATCCGATCGGAGCCGACAGTGCAGCTGAATCCCGTTTTCTCTTACCGACCCGCTAGTTTTCTCCTAATGCGACTCGGCCTCCGGTGCCGGCGCCTTCACTGCCTCGGAGCGCTAGTCCCGCGCCCGCGAGACCTCACGCTAGCGTCGCGTTGACTGCCTGGATCAACCTCTCGAACCTATCGAGGGTTGTTGGTCGTAGATTTCTGGTCACGGTAGCCCGGTTAGCAAGCAGCCAGTTCGACGGGTCGTTGTGGTTGAACTTTCCGTCCTTCCGCTCGATGCGACTGAGGATGCGGTTATCATCGTTTCCGAGGTCGACCATGGTGAGGGAGGTCTTGCAAGCGGTGTTATACAAGGTGAGGTAGTCCTCGGGGTCAAAGAGATCCTCGATGTCGGCAGCGTTGATACCAGCAATCGGGCCGAGCATGATTATGCGCGCCGACTGGAGAATCCCTTGCTCGACCAGACTGTTCAGCTTTTGAGGTGGCTTGCTTCCACCGTCGGCCACAACTGTGACGTCGAGTTCCTGACCGAGCAACGATACAGCGGCCGGCATGGTGCCAGCGCCACCGGCGGGGAGCACTCGAGTGGAATGTATATTCCAACTAGCTTGCCGCTAGCACTCGTGGAAACTGGGATCCCCCGGGCTCGGTCAAACCGCTGTTGCCTCGACCCGTTTCCGAAGCCCCGCGGTGCTCTGCTGGCTATGAAGACGTCCGAGATGCTCATCTCGGCCGGGGCGTTATGTCCCACGAGCGCCGACGTTCGGTGCGTGGCGCTCGTGCGATTTCGTGGCCGTCTCCTCCGGTTCGTGACAGATGGGCTCTCCAGCTAACCGGAGTACACTCAATATGTTATGATCGCAGCTCCTACCGCACGGAAAGCTCTACCCGCGCTCGTACGCTGACCTGCTGTCGTGGTTCGGGCATAAGCGGAGCGCCCGGTTGGCCCTTCGCTCGAACCAAAGCCAGGTGCTGCCTCGGCCAGGATGAGGTGGTGTAAGACCGCGCTCGCATACGTTGCATTCGTGCTAGCATGGAAATGCAACCCCAGATCAACCAACATGAAGGGAGTCAGATGGCATCAGTATCGGTTGGCTTTTCGATCCCAGAGCAAGAGAGGGACCGTCTGGACCACCTCGTCGACACGTTCGGCGGGGGTAACCGAAGCGCTTTCCTGCGCGTAGCCATGGATCGTATGGAAACGCTGGAACTCGCCGACAAGTTCCGGGACCTCCAAGGCTACTGGAGCGAGAAGGCCGACGAGGTCGGGGTCACCCGGGCTGACGTGGACCGCATCGTTCACGAAGTACTCGCTGATTCGAGGGTGCGTGCCTAATGGTTCGCCCCGGCAGCCGGTCGTCGTGGATATCAATGTGCTCGTCGGAGCGTTTATCGAGCAAGGCCATCGCGACCTTTTGTCGTGGCCGAGCCCGCCGCCGACGAGCCCGAATCCCGATTCCGACTGCATGGGAATCCTGGTCGACGGCCAGGAGTTCTCGTTGTGGCTCAGCCCACACATCCTTCTCAATCTTGGGAGGATTCTCGCCGAAAAGGCTGATGGAACCGAGGATCGCGTGCGCGAGACCCTTGAGTTCATGGTCGCTGTCGCCAAGAAAAGTGATGGCGGTGTTCTCAGACCCGACATCGTCGTCACGGACTGCGTGGCTGACTACGAAGACAACAGAATCCTCGAGTTGGCTCTGGCCTGCCAAGCGGTTCTCATTGTTTCCAACGATCCGCACCTGCTGGACATGTCGCCTTGGAAGGGCACAGTTGTCCTCTCTTCCATTGACTTTGCTAAGCGGGTTGACGTGATGCGTCGGTCGTCTCGACGTCGCTGATCCCAACCCTTCAGCGAGCGGGCCTACGGGCTTGCTCGCTTTTCAATTCCCTGCCGTGGCATCAGCGTTGCGTGCTTGGGACGACCGCCTGGCACCTCGACAACGGCAGGCGCAACACCGTCGATGGAATCAACCCACGGTCCGGTCTGGGACATCTGCTGGCCGGTACAAGATTTTGTGCCGACTCCGGTTAGCTGGAGAGCCCACCGTGACAGGACCGAGTGAGATCGGGGTCAGGAATCTGGGAGGACCGGTTTGGACTGTTCATGCGAGACGCGAGACGTCGGCAGCGTCGGACGCGGGGTGGCCGCCGGGATGCTACGTCGCTCGGCTTCGCTGCGTCCGCCTTACGGGGTGGGGCTCTTGTTGGCTTTTGTCTTTGGGTGGCTTCGTTCGCGGCTTTAAGGCCGGGACGTTGGATGACCGGTTCCTGCGGGCGCCTTGCCGGCTACGCGAATCCGATTCGACGTTAAATGCAAGGGTGTCGGCGAGTGGGAGCACGCCGCGCACAGCGATGACCGGGATGTGGCGGTGGCGTTGGCAGTCGTCGCACACCCGGGCGACGCGGCCGGGGGTGTGTTGCGTTTCGCCGGGCTCCTTTACCGGCAAGAGGCCCTTGCCGGCGCAGGTCGGGCAGGGCTGCCATCCGCTGACCGTCACGTGGATTGCGAGTAGTTCGATCAATCGGCGGGCCGTGGGTGCGTCGGGCGACTCTAGGACCCAATCGATCTGCTCTGCGAGCAGGTCGATGTCTCTGGCCCGGCGGGCGTCGGCGGCATTTACGGCGACCCACCCAGCGACCTGGTCTCGTTGTGTCCTCGCCGCAGCGAGTTCGACGGCGAGGCTTGCGGCAGCTTGGGAGGCGACCAGCGGGTCGACACCGGCGGCGAGTGCTCGGGCGAGGCTGTCGCCGGCGGCACGCTCCAGGCGTTTCACTCTGCGCTCGACTGCCGCAAGGTCCTCGGTGGACACTTTCGCTGTCGCTCCGCCCCTTCGGGCTGCTTGCGCCAGACGGCGGGTTTGTTCCTGGCCGCCGAGCGCAGATTGGACGGCGGCGAGGACGGCCCGCTCGACGGTTTCGGCGCGAACGCTGCGACAGTCGCAGCGGTGCTCGGCGTGCCAGAACGAGTTAGCGCACCGGTACAGGCGGTTGCCGGCGGTGTTTGTTGTTCCTTGCATTGTGGCCCCGCAGGGGGAGCTGATCCGCCCGGACAGCACGTACTGGTTGGTGCGGCGCCGTATGGTGGCGGTCGCCTCGACGCGGGCTCGAAGCGCCGCGTGCTCGGCCGGCGACACGATAGCCGGGACGGTCATCTCGATCGGGGCGCTACGGGCGTTGCGGCCGGGGCGGCGGTAGGTCCAAGTACCCGACAGGGCGATCGCCTCTCGCAGAAATCCTCGCACCAGCCCGCCGGTCCAGCGCCGGGCGTGGCGTGGTCGCAGACCCTCCCGCTCCAAGACTTTGGCGATCGCGGCGCTGGACTGGCGCTCAGCGACGAAAAGCTCCGAGATTCGCCGGACGGCCCGCTCCCCGACCGGGTCGATCTCGAGGCGGGCGTCACGGCCGGCGCCGGCGAGACGGTAGCCGAACGGCGGCGGACCCCCGACCCATCTGCCTTGGCGGGCGGCCGCCTCCGACCCGCCCATCGTCCGCTCCCTTATCTGGTCGCGCTCAAACTCGGCGAACGACCCTAAAATGTTTCGCTGCAGGCGGCCAGCGGGCGTAGTCGAATCGAAACCCTCCGCGACCGACACGACCGCCACCCCTAGATCGTCGCACTCGCCCATCAGCGAGACCAGATGGCGCATCGATCTGCCAACCCGATCCAACTTCGCAGCCACGACGGCCTGTAGCAGTCCCGCTCGGGCGTCGCCCATCATCTCGTCCAGCGCAGGTCGAGAGGCCTTAGCCCCCGAGACGCCCTCGTCGACGTACTCCCCCGCCACCTGCCAGCCCATCGCCGCCGCATACTGGCGGCACCGATCGATCTGGAGAACCAGCGAAGTGCCCTCGATCTGCTCCACCGTTGAAACGCGCGCATATATACCGACTGGCTTCGCCGCATCAGTGCCCGTCACTGAAGCCCCCTCCGCTCGCCATCGACGGCCCCCCAACACGTCGAGCGAGCGCCGCGTCGCTCAACAAGTCCGCCAACGCCAGGAAACACGCGGGGTCGGCCAACGTGTCGAAACGGGCGGACACCAGCGCCGCCCCGGCCTCGCCCACGTACAATCGCTCCTCGAGCGACACCACAGGAATGTCTGGCAAGGACGTCCGAGGACGGCGGCGAGGAGAAGCGGGCATCGACCCGCCATATCGGCGGGCCGATCCTGGCGGCCCGGTAGGAGATCACGACACACAGCCAGCCGAGACGCTGCGGCCGCTTCGACGCACTCCAGCCCGGCAATGTACCGTCGGCATCCGTATCCGGCCAGCTAGAGGCTACAGCAATCAGCTCGACCTGACCGCCAGCGCAGGAGGTCACACGCCCCGCCAGGAACTGATCCATTGCAGCGGCATGGCGCGTTCCCAACACCAGGGTAAGCCGTGCTCGTAGACCCTTTTCGTGGCCGCCGGACGACGACGGTCGAGTTGAACTGAGGTCAGCGAGGTTTTGGTGGCGGGCGCGCACGTTGTCAAACGGTCAATGCCGAGCAGGGACTTGTCCGACAGTGCCGACGGCTACATAAGGGCGTTGCCGGTTTCCGTTGTGGCGGGGCAGCCTGACCGCGTGGCTTGTCGTATGCCGGCGATGCTATTGATGCCGGCTCCTATGAGGGACACCTGTCGAGACGGAGATTTCTGTGGGGGATGCATAGAACGACATCGTGTTCAGCGAGTTCGGCGATGATCTCTCGCAGCTGGTCAGTGGAGCGACTGAGACGTTAGGGATCGGCGACTATGACCTGCCGATCTTGCCGGTTTTGACATCGGCCTTGAGCCCAGCCAATCGAGGCCGGGGCTTGAACCCGCCGATCCTGATGTCATGGTAATCACCGAGAAAGGCTCGCCCACTGCTGGGCGCGGTGGCGCTCGTGCTGTATTTCGATGGCGTGACAGTCTCTTGGTGTGGAGGTCGCAATACGTTGTGGTCATGCAGCTTCCTCACAGGTTTGGCCCTGTGGCGTGTCGCCGTCCGCTAGCTCGCCGTCGAGTCCAGAACCGTGGCTCCGGTCATTTAGGCCAAGGGCGTTCACAACCCGTTGCAGGGTGTTGTTGCGATGGGGATCCGCCCACGTGTACTTGTGGGGGCTCGGGAGGTCCTCGTCGCCGAAGATCAACTCGGCGACAGCGTCTACGAGCTCGGATGGGAGGTGATCGGTGCTTTCTCCCGAGGCGAGGGATACCCCGGCGTCGATGACCGCGGCGTAGGGACTCCGCCAGAAAACACTCCGAGCGTTGGGACCTCTGCACCGCCGTCCGTTCTTAGCGGCATAAGCCTCGAGCCGTTCTCCCAGAGGGCCACGCCACCACGAGATGTCATCATTGATGGCCTGTCCCGGTCCGGTCCGTTCCTCCAACGCTTGGCGGATTGTGATCCGGCGGCGCCATACAGCTCCGGCTATACCGCTTAGCCACGGGTCGACCGCTCGGTTTGCAAGTCGGCCGTTGATTGGGATTCGCAGCATGCCGCCGGGCGTGGCGAGGGCCAGCTCGGCTGACCAGCACACCTGTTGGGTGTCGACGTCGATCCAGACACGTCGCCGTTCTAGCAGGTCCTTGATCGTGTCCTGGATAGCGCACGCGGCGCGGTTGCTCATTGGGATGGGCAGCTCGAGGGCGCCGAGAAGGTTTACCAACCGGTCTACTGGTGCGCAGACCGAGGCGACTAGAGAGCTTCGGTTTCCTCTAGCCGCCTGCTGTTGCTGAAGAAGCGTATCGAGGGATTCAGCGGCTCTTTTGGCTTCGTCAGCTAGTTCGGCCCGAGCCGCTTCGCTTAGACCAGCTATCGCGGCGGCGTCTCGGGCGATCTTTGCGGTTTTTTGGGTTGCGGCGATTTGCTCTGCCAGATTGATGTCGCCTGGAATCTCCAACGGCGGCTCACTCGGGTCGAGCGTGAGATATCCGGCGAGTTGTGGACGTCCCTGCAGTGCTGTGACGATAGCCTCCTTCAGCGACTGCTGAGCCTCCCCCGCGTCGACCACCGCGACGTTTATCGTCAGCTTCTCCACCAGCTTGTTCTTCGTGCGGAATCGGATAGCGAACAGGGGAGTTTTCTTCGTTGCGCCACCTTGGAGGGAGACCCAAGCAAACGATCCGGACTTCGTGGTCCCGTCGGCGTGTACAAGGACGGTGGACGCTCCTCCTGTTGCGACTAGCGTGCCTTTAGATGTGAATATGTCGCTCTGCTGATCTACGTCGAAGGCTCCGATAAGAGGTAGGCGGCCGCGTTCGCCGGGATGCTCGTTCCGTCTCACATTCCGGCGGAGGAGCGCGACGTCATCGTCGCTCAATACATATCTACGGGAAAGATCAAGAAGGCTGAACTTCGAGCGCTAGCAGCCGGCCAAGCGATGCATCTATAGCGACATCCGGCCAACTACGACATGAACGAGTACCTCATCTTCGCCGTCCTCGGACTGGGATCGGGAGCGATCTATGCGGCTATCGGCTCCAGCCTAGT
>JAKCEB010000080.1 GCA_021838305.1 Actinomycetes bacterium
GTCGAAGGCCTCGAAGCGGGTCGTATGGAAATCGATCGTGGCGGCCTTTCCTACACGGTGGATACCCTCCGGGCGCTTACCCTGGCCCATCCGACCGCCAAGCTCTTTCTGATCGTCGGATGGGACGTCGCATCTTCGCTCGAAAGCTGGGAACGCTGGGAGGATCTGCGGGAGCTGGCGACGCTCGTCGTCGTCAACAGGCCGGGTTCGACGCCCCCGGTGTCTCTCTCGGCTTCGGGGTGGCGTGTCGAGAGCGTGGACGTGCCGAACCTCGACATATCGAGCACCGACCTGCGTCAACGGGCCCTTCATGGTCAGCCGCTCGAATACCTCATTCCGGCTGGTGGTGTCGAGCTGATCCGGGCCAGAGGGCTGTATTGTGGAGGCGAATGCTGACTGCCCATCGCGGGACGACCTCGAGCAGGTCGGGTAACGCCGGGCAGCCGGCGGCCGTCAGTCGTTTGGAGCGTCTCAGGTGGCGGCGTCGCCGGTTCAGGGAAGTGATGGTGGTCGTGGCAATACTCGTTGCTTTGCTGGTCGCAACAGTGGTGATACTGGGCCGGCAATGGCTCGACAACCCGGGGAGCTCGGCTGCACTTTCATCCCCGAGCGCGCAACACGTCGTGGTGTCAGGCGTCGAAGTCGCTCTAACTGGCGGAAACCGTTGAGTTCAACGATCGCAGGTCGGGCGGACTCCCCGACGATTCGGGAGTTGTGCGTCGAGGCGGCGAGAGCATGCTTCGACAAGGGAGGCGAAGACACGGTCATCCTGGGCGTGGGCGCTTCGCTTGGGATCACGGACGCCTTCGTCATTACCAGCGCGTCGAGTTCGCGCCAGGTTCGGACGATCACAGAAGCGGTCGAGCTGAAGGTGAAGGCGGCAGGCGGGATCGCTCCGCGCTACATCGAAGGACTTAGCGATGCAAGATGGGTTCTCATGGACTATGGGGATTTCGTGGTACATGCCATGCTGGGTGAGGCGCGGGATTTCTACCGGCTCGACGGTCTGTGGTCCGACGCCGACGCCTGGGAATGGGCGGCTCCGGACCCTGCAATCTCAAGATTCGGGCTGTAAAAGCCGAATATCAGGAAAGACGGTATTCGACGGACCACGGTCCTGCCGTCGCCGACTAACGGTCAGACGAGCCCGGAGATGGAAGACGTGCTACAGCTAAGCGAACCCAGAGCCGCAACGTCGATTGTCGAACCTCACGGATTCAAATTAATCGAAGAGGACGACGTCGCCTTCAGTCTCGGCCTGTGCCGGGAGATCCAGCGGATCTACGCTGCCTACCACGACGGCATTCTCACTCCTACCGATGGGGTGAGGGATGGCCTTGCCCTAAGCCTGGAGATGCTCACCGTGCTGCGAGCCACGGTGACCGAAGGTATGCCTGCGATGCGGCTCGAGGTAGCCGCCGCGCAGGCGAGAGAGATCGTGGGTGTCCTGTTCGGTCTGGAGAACGCCGAGCGGTCGCTCGTCATGACTCAGGCGAGGCGCAAGCTCAACCGCCTCGGTGTGGCGGAGCTGAACCGCTCCAAAGCGGAGCGATCCACACAAAGCGCCAGGGCCAAGGCGCCACAGCGTGAATCGTTGCTTGCGAGGCTGGCCTCGAGGCGCCGTCGCCGCTTTGCTGCTATCGACTATTCGATGTAACTCCCGGACGTAGATCCCGGATGTAGATCCGCAGCGTTGCGGGGGTAGCTTGTCTGCATGACCTCCTCCAGGCCGGCAAACCTCGGGCAGTTGAGAGACAGCGGGTGGGAATCCGTCCCGGTCAAGGAGGAGGTGCGCCGCAACGTCGCTGCCCGCCTCACGTCGGGCCGCCAGATAGTCGACGGGCTGGTCGGATACGAGGATACGGTCCTTCCGCAGCTGGAGAACGCCCTGCTTGCCGGCCATGACGTGATCTTCCTCGGCGAGAGAGGCCAGGGCAAGACGAGGATCATCCGATCCTTGACGTGCCTCCTCGACGAGTGGATTCCAGTAGTTGCAGGATCGGAGATCCAGGACGACCCTTACCATCCGGTCTCGCGGTACGCAAAGGACCTGATCGACGAACACGGCGACGATACGCCGGTCAGCTTTGTGCATCGCGACCAGCGCCTCGGCGAGAAGCTCGCGACGCCCGATACGTCCATTGCGGACCTGATCGGCGAAGTGGACCCAATCCGGGTTGCCGAGGGCCGCTACCTGTCTGACGAGCTCACCCTGCATTACGGTCTCGTGCCTCGCACCAACCGGGGGATTTTCGCCGTCAACGAGCTTCCCGACCTCGCCGAGAGGATCCAGGTCGGCCTTCTCAACGTCCTCGAAGAGCGCGACGTCCAGGTCCGCGGGTACAAGATCCGCCTCCCCCTCGACGTGCTTCTTGTCGCCTCGGCGAACCCGGAGGACTACACGAACCGCGGTCGGATCATCACACCGCTCAAGGACAGGTTCGGCTCTCAGATCCGCACCCACTACCCCCTCGACGTTTCCACTGAAATGCAGGTGGTCGCCCAGGAGGCGACCACCGCAGTCGTCCCCGGTGTCTCGGTGCATGTGCCGGTGTTCATGTCGGAGATCGTTGCGACCCTGACCCACCTCGCCCGCCAGAGCCCTCACGTCAACCAGCGCTCCGGGGTCTCGGTGCGCCTCAGCGTTGCGAACTTCGAGATCATGGTCGCGAGCGCTGTCAGGCGAGCACTGCGCTTCGGCGAGACAGAGGCAGCGCCCCGGATCGCCGATCTCGCATCGTTAGGCGCGTCGACCGTGGGCAAAGTGGAGCTGGATTCGATTGATGACAGTCGGGACAGCCACGTCTTCGAAACGCTGGTGTCGCAGGCGGTCCTCGGCGTGTTCCGGCGTGCGGTCGGTCCCGAACATCTAAAGGCGGTGGTGGCAGATTTCGACGGAGGTCGAGTGCTCCACAGTGGAGACGATGTTGTGGCATCTGACCTGCTCGAGGCACTTCGTGACTTTCCCGGCCTTCGCGAAGCGGTTTCTTCGATCGGGGCGATCAACGGTGCCGAGTCTCCGGCTGTCGTCGCATCTGGAGTCGAGCTTGTTCTGGAAGGTATGCACCTTACGAAGCGTCTCAACAAAGACCAATCCGCCAACCGCGCGCTGTACAGGGCTCGCTAGGGCGTCGGGCGCCATGAGGCGATTCACCTACTCTCGCTGGGATGGGACCCAGACCGGGTTCGATTTCGACGCGGACGACGTCTTTGGCGAGCTGACAGACGAGCTGCTCTTTCACGGCGACCTCAACCAGGCGCTTCACCGTTTGCTGCAGCGCGGTTTCACCGACCGCAACGGGAGTCGCATCGACGGTCTCAGGGACCTCCTGCAGAAGCTGCGTGAGCGCAAGGCGTCGCTGTTGGAAAGCAACGACCTCGGAGGCGCCTTCAGCGGGTTGGCTGACAACCTACGCGACATACTCGACGAAGAACGGTTGGCGATCGACGAAGCCCGTCGGGCCGCCCAGAACTCCGGAGATCCGAGACGCGCCGAGGTCGCAGATGCCGCCCTTAGCACCAAACGAATGTCGTTGGACCTTCTTCCCCCCGACCTCGCCGGCCAGATTCAATCCCTCCAGAACTACGACTGGACCAGCGCTCAAGCTGAGCAGCGTTTCGAGCGGCTTGTGGAGGAGCTGCGGTCGCAGATCCTGCAGAGCCACTTCAACCAAATGTCGCAAGGCATGTCGGACATGTCGGAGCAATCGATACAGGCGATGCGGGAGATGTTTGACGAGCTCAACCGGATGATCGAAGCTCGTGCAGCGGGCCGCGACACCGACGAGGACTTTGCCTCCTTTATGGAACGCTTCGGCGACATGTTTCCCGGTAATCCGGCGAACCTCGACGAACTTTTGGAGCAAATGGCAAGCCAGATGGCAGCCATGTCCCAGCTGCTCAATTCGATGACCCCGGAGCAGCGGGCAGAGCTCCAGCGGCTGTCGGATGCGCTCTTGGAGGACATGGACCTGAGATGGCAGGTCGAGCGTCTCGGGGCCAATCTGAGAAGCGCTTTTCCTCAGGCGGGGTGGGAGGGAAGCTACAGGTTCTCGGGCAGCGACCCGCTCGACCTGTCTCAGGCAGCGTCAGTGCTCTCCAATCTCGGCGACCTCGACGCTCTCGAGTCGATGATGACATCTGCGACGAACCCGGGGGCGCTAGCGGAGGTCGACATCGACAGGGCGCGCGAACTTCTCGGCGACGATGCCGCTCGGTCCCTGGAGCAACTCGCGCGCATCGCTCGCCAGTTAGTCGAGGCGGGCCTGATGGACACGAAGGGCGGCCGCCTGGAGCTGACGCCTCGGGGCCTCGCGAAGATCGGTCGTAATGCGTTGAGCGAGCTTTTTTCCGACGTCGTCAAGGACCGGATGGGCGGTCACGAGATCGAACGACTCGGAGTCGGCCACGAGCGGACTTTCGAGACGAAACCTTACGAGTGGGGCGACCCTTTCAACCTGTCGATCGAACGTACGGTTCGAAACGCGGTGATGCGCAACGGTGGAGGTGTCCCTGTTCGCCTCGTTCCAGACGACTTCGAGGTGGACCAGACGGAGTCGGTCACGTCTTCTTCGACGGTCCTGGCGATAGACCTGTCCTTGTCGATGCCGATGAGGGGGAACTTCCTGGCGGCGAAGAAGGTCGCCATGGCGCTCCACTCTCTTATCGCCAGCCGTTATCCCCGCGACTACCTGGGGATGGTGGGATTCGGTGAGTTAGCCCGCCAGATCAAGGCTGAATCCCTTCCCGAGGTCTCCTGGGATTTCACCTATGGGACGAACATGCATCATGCAATGGTCCTGTCGCGGCGCATGCTGGCAGGCAAGTCCGGCACCAAGCAGGTGATCATGATCACCGACGGTGAACCGACCGCCCATATCCTCGCCAACGGCGAGCCTTTCTTCGACTATCCCCCGACGCCGGAAACCGTGCGTGTAACGCTCGAGGAAGTCCTGCGACTGACCCGAGACGGCATCCGGCTGAACACGTTCATGCTGGACGCTACCGGTCATTTGCGTGGCTTCGTCGAGAAGATGACGCGGATCAACGGCGGTCGCGCTTTCTATACAACGCCCGAGAACTTGGGGAGCTACGTGCTGGTCGACTTTTTGGAGCACAAGCGGGTCCAACGCCGAAGCGCGTAGTCGGGCGGCCAGCCCCGTTTTTTTGACTAATCTCGGGCGGTGCACGTCATAGTGGTCGGCTGCGGCCGAGTGGGCAGCGAGCTGGCCGGCCGTATCCGCCGGGAAGGTCACGAGGTAGCAGTGCTCGACAAGAACCCGAGCTCCTTCCGCCGGCTCGCCGCCGAGTGGAACTGTGAGCAGGTAGTCGGGTTCGGTTTCGACCAGGACGACCTGCGCAGGGCCGGGATCGAGCGCGCGGGTGCCGTTGCGGCGGTTACTAGCGGTGACAACACGAACATCCTGACCGCTCGGATCGCGCGTGAATGCTTCGAAGTGGCCCACGTCGTCGCGAGGATCTACGATCCGCGCCGGGCGGCGATATACCAGCGGCTCGGCATTTCGACCGTAGCGACTGTCAGTTGGACAGTCGATCAGGTCGCCAGGAGGCTGATCCCTGGCGGCGTCGGCTCAGAGTGGACCGATCCGACAGGCACGGTCAATCTCGTGGAGGTGCCTTTGCCGGCATCGCAGTGCGGGAAACCTGTTGCGGATCTGGCGTCGGGGGACCGGTGGCGTCCTGTGATCGTCACGAGGGGCGTGCAATCGGTGCTCGTACGGCCGGGTTTGGTGGGCCAAGAGGGTGATGTGGTGCACTTCGCGGTGCGAACCGAGGACCTCGAGGAAATGACGGGGAATCTCGGATCCGTCCCTGTGATCGGGCGCCTGCAGTGAAGGTCTCTATCGCCGGAGGTGGCGTGGTCGGTCGCTCGATCGCTCGCGACCTGTCGAGAAACGGCCACGAGGTACTGATCGTCGAGGTGGACGACTCGGTCGTGAAGCGCCAGGCAGGGACAGGCGGATGGCGATGGATAGGCGGCGACGCCTGCGAGGTGAGCGTCCTCCAAGAGGCGGAGTTCGGCTCCGCTGACGTTGTCGTGGCGTGCACGGGAGACGACGAGGACAACCTCGTGGTTTCGCTTCTTTCCAAGCAGGAGTTCGCCGTGCCGCGGGTGATCGCACGCGTGAACCACCCGAAGAACATATGGCTCTTCAACGAGACCTGGGGCGTCGACGTCGCAGTGTCGACCCCTCATCTGATGACGGCCCTCGTCGAAGAGGCCCTGTCGGTAGGGACACTCGTGCCGCTGATGAGCCTCGCAGACGGGCGCGCAGGACTGGTCGAAGTGACTTTGGACGAAGGTTCTCCGGCGATCGACCGGGCGATTGCGGATCTGGGCATGCCACGCGAGTCGAGCGTTGTCGCAGTAGTGCGAAGCCGCCGGGTGATGGTGCCACGCGGCGACACCACACTTGCGGTAGGTGACGAAGTCATCGTTCTTGTCGCCGAAGGCGCCGAGGAGCTCGTCAAGGCAATTCTCACCGCCTAGGTATCTCGCCGCCTGATGAACCGGCAAAAAAAGAATTGCGCAGGGGCTTGATATCTGACGCGGAATCGAACAGTATTACACTCGTGTAGTTACGTGCGTAGCTCTTTGGGCGATCGGCCCTGGAGCCACCTTGAAGATCAAGGGTGCAGGGATCGAGGAAACCGTGTTCAGCGATATGATCCATTTGATCGACAGACCGCAGCAGGTTTGGCAGCGCAAGGCGAACTGCATGGGCGTGGACCCAGACCTGTTCTTTCCGGAGCGGGGCAGCTCGACGAGGGAGGCGAAGGAAGTCTGCCGGGGGTGCGTCGTGCGCGAGGAGTGCCTCGAGTACGCCGTCACCTACGGAGAGAAATTCGGCATCTGGGGCGGCTTGAGCGAGCGGGAGCGGCGCAAGATCCGCCGGCGTCGCACCCTCGAAGCCAAGACAGCGGTGGCTGGCTAGCTCCCGCCTGTCGCTGGGGCGCCGCGCGAACTTCAGCCGGCGCAGAATCTTCCCCCGTCGAGGCCCGCCTTCTTCAGGCGGGCCTCGATCGTCTTGCCCTCTGAAAGGGCGAGCTGCTCCCAGCGTGTTCGGCTTTCCGCGTGCAGGACGGCCCGAGGTACGAGACCCACGAGTTCGGCGCGCTCGACTGGGATTCTCCGCATGACCTCGTCGTAGACCATGCCCGGTCCGACGGCGAATGGAGCTATCAGGTTGCACGACACCTGGACGTGTGAGCCGACAGCCAGGCCGAGCGTCCGCACGGTAGGCGAGCGGAGCTCGGCGGCCACGCGCCGCGCTGCAGCGAGGTCAGGCTCTTTGAGCCACAGGTTATACGCGACGAGTATCGGACGGGATCCGACTGCGGTCGCACCGGCGCTCGGGTGCGGACGCACGGGGCCGTAGTCCGGATCGAGGCTCCGCCAAGCGTTGCGGCGTACTTCGGGAAGCGAGCGCTCGGCGCCGTAGGCAAAGCACGGGAGGCCAAGAGTCTCTGACGCCCACTGCGCGAAACCGTCCCGCAGGCCGCTCGAGCCGTCTGTGTGATTCGGCCGTCCTGCGAGCTCTGACAGATCGACGAACGGCACCACGTCGAGCGCGCCGAGGCGGGGGTGCGCGCCGGAATGGGTTCGAATGTCGATTCGTGCGACGGCAGCGGCCGCAACCCTTCGAACCGCCGCCTCGAGGTCGTCTTTCCCCCCGGCAAGAGTCAGCACCGAGCGGTTGTGGTCGGCATCGGTGTGCACGTCGATCGTCGCCGGGGCACCTTCGCTCGTGAGCGAGTCGATCGTCGTCATGTCACGTCCTTCACTGACGTTGATGACGCACTCGAAGATCGTCTCTGGCATCGTTCTCGAAAGTAGCTTCCGATCAGGACTACAATGCGCTCTATGCTCGCGAACTTATTCGGCGGTGATGGCCTGATCGTCATCGTCGTGGCGTTGGTCGTTCTCGTCGGCGGGGCGCAACTGCCCAAGATCGCCCGTAACGTCGGTTTGGCCGGCAAGGAGTTCCGCAAAGCGCAGCACGAAGCAGAAGAAGAGGGTCGCGCGAGCGAGGCCAAGTCGGCTGCAATGCCGCCTCCGGCACCGATCGCTGCTCCGGTGGTCGCTGCTCCAGTGGTTACCGCTCCGATACCACCCGTCCAAGTGCCGGCAAGTCAGCCGGTAGCGAGCGAGCAGGCGGCGATCACGATGACGCCGGCGCAACTCGACGAGCTGCTCAAAGCTCACGAGGCGAGAGTTCGCGGCGATTCGAACAACAACTGACGGCGGAGGTTTCGCCGCCGGGAGCACCGAGGCCCTAAGCGGAGGTAAGTCTGTTGAGGCCTCTGCGCTGGCGGGCGATTCGCCTGCGCTCACGCTCTGACGCTCCGCCCCACACGCCGTGCTCGATCCGGTTGAACAGGGCGTACTCCAAGCACGAAAGCTTGACCGGGCACTCAGCGCAGATCTTGCGAGCCACTTCGACGCCGACGCCGTCGCTCGGAAAGAACGTCTCGGGAGGAAACTCTCGACATTTGCCTGCGCTCATCCAGTTTGTGTCCACTGAGACCCTCCGTAGTTCTTAGCAACCTAATTATCGGTTCCTCGTCTAAGAAACCCATGAGAACGGCGTCACATAGTCTACGGGAGTTGTCGCCCGAGTTGGTGGAACGACCCAGCCGAGTGTGACGGTGACGCCAAAATGGTTTATTCCCTTCTCGGCGTCGGTGCTAACGTGCGGGCATGGAACGCATCGAGTGTCAATGGTGCAAAGCGCAAAACGAGGCTGGCCAGGCGACGTGTTCCACTTGTGGGGCACCGCTCGACGCGCGAAACAAGGTGAGCGACTCGGGCTGGAAAGAAGCACCGCGGCTCCGGGACATGACGGAGTTCCGGTTCTCGTCTTCCACCTGCCAGGTAGAAGGGGAGTTGGTCCCTGTCGCCGAGGTGAACCTGGCGTCAGGCGATTCGGTCTTCTTCGAGCATCACGTGCTCCTGTGGAAGGACGAGTCGACTCCTCTCTCCGCGCTCAACACAGGCGGCGGGATCAAGCGGATGCTCGGCGGAATGCCCCATGTCGTGTCGATCGCCCACGGGCCCGGTCGGGTCGCCTTCTCTCGTGACGCAGCCGGTGAAGTCGTCGTCCTGCCGATGCATCCGAGCATGGAGATCGACGTCCGCGAGCACGCCTTCCTCGTCGCATCGCACTCGATCAGCTACAGCTTCGTGCGAATCAAAGGGATGACCAACGTCCTTCACGGCGAAGGCATGTTCATGGACAGGTTCGTGACCTCCGGTGAGCAGGGCATCTTGCTTCTGCACGGTTACGGGAACGTGTTCGAGCGTACGTTGCGCCCGGGCGAGAAGATCCTGGTAGAGCCCGGCGGGTTCTTGTACAAGGATTCTTCGGTGACCATGAACACGGTGCAGCAGAACGTCAAGACCGGGATGATGCGCCACGGAATGTTCCTCGCAGAGATGACCGGACCTGGCAGGGTCGGGATCCAGTCGATGTACGTCCACGTCGGCGCCGAGTAGCTCGCACTGATGGCCGAGTTCGTTTGCCGCTACTGTCGGATCCCGAGCGATCCGACCGGTCCGAGCTGCCCTAGCTGCGGTGCTCCGATCGACGTCCGCGACGTCGTCAGCGACTCCGGGTGGGAGGAGCAGCCTCCTATCCGCGACATGGCGAAGATCGCCTTCGGCGGGTCGACCTGCCAGGTGGAAGGCACGACGGTGCCGGTTGCCGACTTCGGCTTGGGCGGCAGCGAATCCATCTTTTTCTCCCATCACAGCGTCCTGTGGACGGAGCCCACCGTCACGATGGACGCCATGTCCATGGCAGGCGGCTGGAATCGCGTCCGTGCCGGCCTTCCCCTCGTGATGATGAACGCACGGGGGCCCGGCCACATTGCGCTGTCGGAGGATTCCCCTGGCGAGGTAATAGCCCTCCCGATGCGGCCGGGCCATCAGGTGCACGTGCGCGAGCACAGGTTCTTCGCCGCCACAACCACAGTCGGATACAAGTGGTACCAATCAGGTGTCTGGTACACGACGGGGCAGGGTGACGACACCGAATACCACTACCCGATCGGCTACAACATCGACGCGTTCCAAACCGACGGAGCGAACGGGCTTCTCCTTTTGCACGCGCCCGGCAACGTCTTCGTCCGCAACCTTGCGGCGCGCCAGCCGATCTGCATCCAGCCGACATCGCTGCTCTACAAGGACGCGTCAGTCGGAATGGCCCTCCACATCGAGTACCCGAACGCTGGGATCATGTCGTGGAACACGCGTTACAGCTACCGGCAGGTGTGGTTGCGGCTCTGGGGACCAGGACGTGTTGCAGTCCAGTCCGTCTATGAGCGTCCCGAAGGCAGCGAGTGGATAACCGGCACGTCCGGAGCGACCGAGACGCGCTGGTGAGCGCACCAGAGCTTCCGTCCCTGTTATTATAGGGTTATGACGTTTGTTGGGATCGCTGCGTTGCCGGTCGGGCTGTTCTCGCGTCGACTTCTTCTTTTATAGGCGGGCTTCTCACTTCGCCCGCCCGACCTCCTGAGCCTAAACGGCCAGGAGGTTTTTCAATTTACGTCCCAGAAACCCGTGTCAAAGAAGGTGCCAAAGATGACCGCTTACAAATACGCAACGCCGTGCGAGATGCCATTTCATCGCTACAGTCCCTTCAGGCCACTCGAAGATGTCACCGATTTCCGCCGGACCTGGCCGGGGAAGCACCTGGAGCGGGCGCCGCTTTGGTGCAGCGTGGATCTCCGAGACGGGAACCAGGCACTCATCGACCCGATGGATCCCGCCCGCAAGCTTCGTTTCTTCGAGACGCTCGTGGGGATGGGATTCAAGGAGATCGAGGTTGGTTTTCCCGCTGCCAGCCAACCCGACTTCGAGTTCATCCGCCAAATCATCGAAGAGGATCGCATCCCAGACGACGTAGCGATCCAGGTCCTCGTCCAATGCAGGCCTGAGCTGATCGAGAGAACCTTCGAGGCGATATCCGGCGCCCGGCACGCGATCGTGCACTTCTACAACTCGACGTCGATCCTGCAACGCAAAGTCGTCTTCGGCTTGGACAGGGACGGCATCACCGAGATAGCGACGAGCGCCGCCCGTATGGTCAAGAAGTTCGAGGCGACGATCCCCGAGACCCGGGTCAGCTACGAATACTCGCCTGAAAGCTTCACA
>JAKCEB010000081.1 GCA_021838305.1 Actinomycetes bacterium
TACGAAACGTCGTGAATCCGATCGCCCCGAGCAGGTTCGAGACCATACGGTGGAGCGTCAGCGGACTGTCTATTGCTCGCAGGTATCGGCCCATTTCGCCGCAGGACAATGCGGCTCGCGCTGCTTCAACTTGCGCCTGGTCAGGTTGGGGAACGGCTGCGTTTACCGTCGGCCTCACAGGCAGAACGTAGTCCTCGGACGCAGGAAGAAACCGTGCGTCCATCCAGACGATCGGCGCCTCTTGGGAGTGCCCGGGCCTTATCCGGTAGAGCTCGCGTAGGTGGCTGCCGACCGGATTCGAAAGCGACAGCTCATCGTAGATGTAGACATTTGGTCCGGCTGCCAGGCCGGCAAGTCCGACGTTGGCAACAGGAGCAATGACTACTTCGGGCAGAATCCTAGGCACCAAAGCCTGCACGGAAGTGTTTCCTTGCTGACCGTTGAGTAGCAATATCGCCTGAGAAGCCGGTACTGGCGTGCCTGCCGCCCTGCTCAGCGATATTCCGACCTGCTCGAAGGTTCCGAGCGTGAACTCGTCGGGAGTCACCGGGTGCGGATTGGAGGACTGGTTGATGTACCAGGCCCGCTCATTGGCGATGCCATTGACGATCGTCGACCGTTGCGGGTAGTGCAGAAATGCGATCGCGCTCACCGACCAGCAGCAGGCGACGCTCGCCAGCGATATCTGGGCGGCTGTTCGTAGCGACACCCAGAACGTCAGACCGATACCGAAGACCGCCGGTAGGAGCATCCGGGCGTGCATGAAGTCACCGCCCACCCTCACCACGTAGCCACCGTCGAGTAGTGCGCCGATTAGCGGTGCAGCTACCACGAGCGTGAGACGGAGTCGTCTATCCGCAGTGAGGCGGCCGATCCGGCGGGCCAACACCACTGCAGCGAGACAAAGCGGGATCCAAAGTAGGTAGGGGTCGATCATGTCCCTGAGGTAGAGCAATCCCTGACTCCACCAAGACGACGCCGCCGTCTTAGCCAAGGCGGTGTTGGGAACGACCATTGCGAAATACGCCATCCGCCACAACTCATACAACGCTGGAAGTGCACCTGCGACGGACACGATGCTCGCAGCCCGAGCCCACGTACCACGTTTCGTTGCACCCTCGGTCGACACCGCTATGAGGCCAGCTAAGAATGGCAAGCTGAAGAGTATGAGGTCGGGCCGGATCAGAGGGCCCAAGCCCATTACCAAGGACGTTGTGAGGAGCGCCCGACCCGAGGCGCGCCGACCGTCAGTATGCGATACCAGCAGCGCGTACGAGCCGCCCATCCAGGCGAAAATGAGTCCGGTTTCCAACCCTGAAGTGGAGAAATCCCACGCCGCGTCAATCGAGCAGAACATCAACATCCCGAGTGGAACGACGAGATTGGGAATCTGTCCTTCGGCTGTACCTGAGCCGGCTTCAACCGCCCGGCTGAGAAGCTGGCCTGCTCGTCCGCCCCACCAGACACCAGCGGCGGAGAACGACAAGCCAAGGAGCACTGCCCACCACTCGACTGGGAGGAACGCCAGCCAATGGAACGCAGCAAGGATTCCGACCCACAGCGGATCGGTGTAAACCTCGACGCGCTCGCCCCTGTTGTACACCGGCCCGTAGCCGCTGACGAGGTTCGAGACCACGCGGAAATCGATGTATGCGTCGTCGGCTACCCACCGTCGAGACCAACCCTCGAAGAGGAGGACAATCGCAGGAACGGCGACCAGCAACCTGCTGAAACGTGTGAATCGCGCTGGAAGCTGTTCGCTGCCCGTCCGGACGCTCCAACGATCGAGAGCGGCGGCAGGCGTCACCTAGCGTTCTTCGGATTTCTTGTCAGTTACCTTGATGGCTGAACAAGATGTAGATGTCTCCTTGGGCACTCAAGCCTGAAGTGGAGAGCAGGTCATCCAGGGCAGGAAGATATTAAGTTGTGGTGGTCAAAAATTCTGGCGCGTCCGGCTAGTACGGGCGGGTCAACCCGAAACCCGGGTGGTACGGGCCGGCAGTACTACAAGTCACTATAGGTGGTCGACTTTACCCTCAGTAGATCCTCTTCTTTCCTGGTCAAAGGTTAACTATAAGTCACTATAAGTCCCGCGTTACTGGCCTGGGACATGCTGCTGGTCATCGTCGGGGAGCCCGTCGGGCCAGTTGCCGCGCAGCACGTCGACCGCGAGGTACTCGTCGATCACGATCACCGCCAGGACCTCGTGGACTCAGTCGGCCTGGTCGGGATGCTCGTCGCCGCCCAGGAGAGGATCAGCGGCCATGTCGGCGTCCAGCGCTGCTTGGAACTCGCCCTGCAGATCACCTCGGGTGACCCGACGCAGGATCTCCCTGTCCGCCTCGGACAGCCGCGGGTCACCGGCCCGGCGGCGGCGGCGGCGCTCCTCGAGTAGATCCTCACTAACACTCACGCCCACCATCATGGCCCAGGCATGTGACATCGTGTCCACCTCCTGGACATCGCCGTCTTCTTTCAGCTGCCTGCCGCTGACACACGTCGATGACGGCGGAGGGAGGACTGACGCCCTCGCTGCGCTCGGTTGTCCTGCCGCCCCTGCGGCCGGTCTTGCGGGCTGGTCCTCGGGTTGCCGTCGATGAAGATGCTGCCGGTCTTGTGGCGCCACGATCAGCTCACGCCTGGCGACCAGCTTCGGCTCGGGTGTTGTCTAGGCATTCGACACCGTCTGACCAGTCCACGGATTCACCGCCCCGCTATTGAGGACGCGCAATTGATGCCGCCGTTACGGGTCCGACGGGATAACAATACGGCCCTCGCCGGGGCCCCCGAACGGAACGCTTGGCCCCAAGAACTTTCGGGGCCGGGAAGCCTCCGCAGGTCAGCCTGGTTGTGGGCGGTGCCGCGGCGAAGTTGGTGGATGTCGAAGGAACTTAGCGGTACTTTTGCCCTGACCAACGTGAGGTTGTGGTGGTCAAAAATTCAAATTTTGGTGGTCAAAGTGGTGGTCAAATCGGATTCTGCTGGCGTTTGATCCCTCGAAGGAAGAGAAAAATAGCCTATGACCAGGACTTTCTGGCGGAGAGGGTGGGATTTGAACCCACGGAGGGTTTCCCCTCACACGATTTCCAATCGTGCCGATTCGGCCGCTCTCGCACCCCTCCAGGTGTTAGCTTCCCGCTAGAATAACCTGTCTGGAGCAGAACGGGCGCCGGGTGCGGCGGTCGGGTCCTGCGCAACGTCGCACCGTGAACCGAGTCAGGGCCTGACGGCAGCAGCTCTCAGCGGAAAGCCTCGTGTGCCGCAGATCGCCTGACCGTCGCACCGGGCGTCCGACTGCTACCGGGCTTTGCAGGATAGGTTCGCCCTGAGCGGTCCGCTCGGACGTCCGGGCTGCGCTGCACCTTCTAGGCTCAACGTCGTGGCTGATGCAGAGGTTCCTTATCAGGCGCTCTACCGGCGGTTCCGGCCGCAGCGTTTCGCGGACGTCGTCGGCCAGGACCACGTGACAAGGGTGCTTCGAGCGGCGGTGCAAGACTCGAAGGTCGCGCACGCCTACCTCTTCAGCGGTCCGAGGGGCACAGGCAAGACGAGCACGGCTCGGATCCTGGCGATGGCCCTCAACTGCGAAAACCCACAGGAGGGGGAGCCCTGCGGGACGTGTGAGTCGTGTAAGGCCGTCCGTTCCGGCTCGTCGCTGGACGTGCAGGAGCTCGACTCGGCCACAAACAGGGGTATCGACGAGATGCGGGACCTGCTTTCGAGGGTGGCTCTGGGCAGCCCCGGAAGGTGGAAGGTTTACATCGTCGACGAGGTGCATCAGATCACATCTGCTGCGGCGAGCGCACTTCTCAAGACTCTCGAGGAGCCGCCGGCGCATGTGATCTTCGTCCTTGCGACCACGGACCCCCAAAAAGTCCTTGATACGATCCGCAGCCGCACCCAGCACTTCGAGTTCCATCTCCTCGGCTCCGACGCGCTGGCGGCGCTTGTAACCGATGTGGCCTCGCGGGCGGGCATGGACGTCGACCAGGAAGCAGTCGAGGTCGTCGTGAGGCGAGGTCACGGATCAGCTCGCGACGCCCTGTCGGTACTGGACCAGGTCGCGGCCGCCGGTGGAATCGAAACAGACTCGCGATCAGTCGGCGATGTCGTGGCGGCCATGGCCGAGCGGGATCCCGCCGGGGTCCTTTCCCAGGTTGCGGAGGCCGCCCAGTCCGGCTTGGACGCGCGCCGTCTTGGAAGCGAGCTACTCGAATACCTGAGGAACGGTTTTCTGGCGACGAGGGCCCCCAAGCTCGTCCAGCTGGCACCCAGCGAACTGGCTGAAGTGGAGGGTCACGCCCGAACCCTCGGGCCTGCCGGACTTGTGCGGGCTATGGACGTGATCGGGGCGGCGATGATCGACATGCGCGACTCGCCGGATCCACGAGTCACCTTGGAAGTCGCGCTGGTCCGCCTCAGCGCAACGGACCTTGACGAGAGCAAGGCGGCGCTCGTGGAGCGCATCGAACGACTCGAGCGGCTAGTTCACGGAGGCGGCAGCAGTCCGAATAGCAACGTAAAGAGCGGCAACACACAGAGTGGCAACGCGCTGAGTGGCAACGCGCTGAGCGGTAGCGAGCGGCCCGGACCGGATCCGTTACGGCGAGACGCCTCGGCAGGTCGCGCGGCTCAGCCGTCGGTCGAAGCCGGACGCCAGCGGATGCCGCCACCGCCTCCACCTCCACCTCCACCACCTCCGCCCTCTCCGCGAGCCGCCGGAGCGCGCCCAGCTGGACCGCGCCCCGCCGCTGGCGCGCCCACGGCACCGACCAGGGAAGAAATGACGCTTGCGTGGGGGGATACGATCCTGGCGGGACTGCGCCCCGCGGTGAAGGTATACGTGGCTACCGGCCGTTTCCTCGCGAGCGAGGGAGGCAGTGTGCTGTTGGCGGTGCCTGATCGGGGCCTTCTCGCCCGTGCCGAGGCCAATCGCGGCGAGATCGAGGCCGCTATGACAGCGCACTTCGCCAGACCGGTCGATCTCAAGCTCGTCATCGACCCTGATCTTGGCGGCGCGCAGGGAGCTGGTACGTCGACTGTGAAGCCGGCGAGCGACGAGGGCGAGGACTATTCGGAGGTCTTCGATCCGGCGGAGTTGGTAGACGCACCTGGAGCGCTAACCTCGCCTGAGCAGCGCCTTTTGGAGGCGTTCCCGGGTGCCGAGGAGGTCGAGCTATGAGTGCGGACGAAGGTGCACCGTTCGATATCGGGCAGCTGATGGGCCAGCTCGGACGGATGCAGCAGAACCTCGCCGAAGCTCAGGAGGCGACGGCGGCCGAAATCGTCGAAGGGACCGCCGGCGGAGGGGCTGTGAAAGTCCGGCTGACCGGCGCCTTCGAGTTCCAGTCGGTGACGATCGACCCGTCGGTCGTGGACCCGGGCGACGTCGACATGTTGCAGGACCTGGTGCTCGCTGCTTTACGCGATGGGATAGAGAAGGCCGGGGCTTTGGCGAGCGATGCGCTCAGCTCCGCGGGATTCGGGGGAATGCCTGGCCTCGGCGGCTTACCAGGAATCGGTGATCTCGGCGGCCTGCTCGGTCCCGGCTGACAGCGGAGTCACGCTGTAGGATTGCAACCCGGATGTACAGCGCTGCCGTCCAGGACCTGATCGACGAACTCGGCCGTCTGCCCGGAATCGGACCGAAGTCCGCACAAAGGATCGCATTTCACCTGCTCTCCGTCTCGCGAGACGACGCGATGCGCTTGGCACGAAGCATCACCGTCGCGAAGGAGAGGGTCTCGTGGTGCCGGCGCTGCTTCAACATTGCCGAATCCGCCAGCTCAACCGCCGACCCGCTGCAAGTGGCCGGTCACGCTGACGGCGACCAGGGATCCGTGGTCGAGGCGGAGCAGGTCCTGTGTGAAATATGCAGGGACGGTCGCCGTGACCCGAGAGTCATATGCGTCGTCGAGGAGTCCCGCGACGTGGTCGCAATGGAAAAGACCCGTGAATACCGTGGGCTCTATCACGTTCTCGGAGGTGCGATCAGTCCTATCGACGGAATCGGTCCAGACAAGCTAAGGGTCCGCGAGCTCATTGCAAGGCTCGGCACCGAGCCCGTCGAGGAGGTCATCCTGGCTACCAACCCGAACATCGAAGGGGAGGCGACCGCACTCTATCTGACGAAGCTCCTGGAACAACTGTCGTTGAAAGTGACGCAACTGGCTAGCGGGCTGCCCGTCGGCGGCGACCTCGAATACGCCGACGAGCTCACCCTCGGCAGGGCACTCGAGGGTCGCCGAACAATAGGTGGCTGACGAGTCCAGTTGAAGATAGTCCTGATGGGCTTCATGGGAGCCGGCAAGACGACGGTCGGTCAGCTGCTTGCAGAGGAACTTGGCATGGCATTCGTCGATGTCGATCTTTACATCGAAAAAGCCACGGGCCGCGCCGTGCGAGACATCTTCGCCGCTGACGGCGAGGCCGAGTTTCGTCGTTTGGAGCACGAGGCAGTCTTGGAGCTGCTCGCCGGCCCCGAAGCTGTGATAGCACTCGGAGGTGGCGCCGTGGAGCATGAAGGAACTCGCGAGGAGTTGCGAAAGTGCACCGCTATCCACTTGGAGGTCAGCTACAAGGAAGCGTTGAGGCGGATAGGTACCGACGACCTGCGCCCGATGGTCGCTCGCCGTGACATTGAGGAGATCTACCAGCGCCGGCTGCCCGACTACCGCGCGGCTGCCCGAATATCAGTTGCCACAGACGGTCGGACTCCCGAGGCCGTCGTTGCCGAGATCCTCGAGTTTGAGCGTAACGGGGGCCTAGGTTGGGGTTGGCCGGTAAAGTAGCGACACGATGACGACGGTTCTCCTTCTGAACGGGCCCAACCTCGACCTCCTCGGCAAGCGGGACCCTGGCGTGTACGGCAGTAGCACCTTGGCCGACATCGAACTGTCAGCTAGAAGAGTCGGCAGCGAGCTCGGCGTAGCGGTCGAGACAGCTCAGACCAATAGCGAAGGCGGCATGGTCGACGAGATCCACAGAGCTGGCGCGCTAGACGGGTTGATCATCAACCCCGGAGCGTACGGCCACTACAGCTACGCCATTCGGGATGCGATCGAGGCTATCAGCGTCCCTTGCATCGAGGTGCACATCTCCAACATCCATGCCCGCGAGGAGTTTCGTCACACCTCGGTGATTTCTCCCGTTGTCAACGGTGTCATCTGCGGCCTTGGAGTGCACGGCTATGAGCTTGCGCTTCGTGCGCTGGCAGCGCTGATAGCCTAGGTCGGCTTCCGGGTCCCCGATCGCCGGAGGCGTCACGGAACCTTCCGGCGTTGACAGAAGGGGCGGGTGAATGTAGCTTCGTCAAAGGAGGTAGGCGGCTATGGCGACAGTACTGGTTCATATCCGAGTGCGCGCCGGGGCGGAGCGAGAATTCGAGCGGCTTTCGAGGTCGTTGTATCTCCAGACCCATCGAGACGAACCGAACGTACGCCGCTACGAATATTGGCGCGGCGCAGAGCCCGGCTTGTATTACGCGCTTATCTCTTACGATGATTTTGATGGTTTTCTTGCTCACCAGACCAGCGCTCATCACGAGGCGGCGTCGCCGGAGTTGGGGAAAGTGATTGAGACCCTGGAGTTGGAGTGGGTGGACCCGATTGCCGAGGCGTCACCTCTAACCCCGAGCGACATGTCTCCCCTCCGTGACGACGCCAGTGAGCTCGCAGTGCGCTACCACAAGCGCTTTGCTATCGAGGTTAAGGACTGGTGGCTGAACATGCGCCGCAGCTAATGCCGGAACCTGCACCGACCTCCTAAATGGGGCCAGCCTCAGGCGATACTCGACCGGCCCGTCCCCGCTGACAGCGGGTTCGAGGACTTGCGCACTCGAATGTTCAGCTTGAGCGTGCCGAGCATGATCCCGGGTTGGTGCATCCAGTCGTTGCCGTCGCCGTAGTCGATCGAATCGAGCCTGTCGAGCAACACACCCCAGGCGATCTGCTGCTCGAGGCGTGACAGCGTGGCGCCCGGGCAGACGCGCGGGCCGGTCGAGAAAGTTACGTGCCGGCCGATGCCTTTGCGATCCAGGTCGAGGTCGAATGGACAGGGGAATTCGTCACCGTCGACGTTGGCCGCGGCGAAACGGAGGTGGAGCAGTGAGCCGGCTGGCACAAGGACACCATGGAAGGCCTCGTCCCGGGTCGTGACGCGTGTCGACAGGCCGTGGGTCGGCGCCCTCAGGCGCAGAGCTTCCTCGGTGAAAGAACGCAGCTTCGTGCGGTCGATTCGAAGCTGCTCGAACATCCCGGGATGTTCGCAGAGAAGCTGGGCCTGCTCCTCGAGCGCGTACTGGGTCGTTTCGAGGCCGCCGAGGACCATCGCGTGGACGATTCCCGCAATCTCGATGTCGGTGAGTTTACGCCCGAGCGCATCGTAGGTGACGTCGCAGAGGAAGCTGATCATGTCGTCCTGCGGGTCCGCTCGCTTCGCCACGACATGCTCGTAGATGTAGTCCTGAAAGCCTTCGAGACGCCGGCCCATCTCGTGCGCCTGCTCCGATGTCAACTCATGCTTCAAGCCCGAGCCGTGCACGAACGGCATGACCAACGCATCACCCCAATCGGCGAGTAACGTCACGTCTTGTCGGGGAAAGCCGAGGACGTCGGCCATGACTCGCTGGGGCAATGGACGGGCGAAGCGAGAGATGAACTCGACTTGATCGTCGTCAATCCACTCGTCGAGGAGCTCGTTTGCGTGGCGGGTGATCATCTCCCGATGGCGAAGCGCACCGACGCCGACCCAGGGATCCGTCAGCTCCCGCCGGTGCTGAAAGTACAGCTCCTGCGTGGGGCGCAGCGAGACCATCGAAGCTTGCATCAAGTTGCGAGTGGTCGCATACGCTTCTTCGGGCGTCAGCCCTCGATCGGCGAGCTCCCGTACGCGCATCGTCGATACGACCCGGAATCGGGACGGATCCCTGACAACCGTCGTGACATCGTCGTGGCGGGTCAGAACGAACGCGTCGGATCCGGCGCTGATTCCGCCACCCTCGATGCGGTATACCGGTTCGCTGCGGTGGAGGATCTCGTACGCCTCGTACCAGTGCTCCTGGCTTCCGTCGGCGAACAGGTCGACGTCTTCCAGACTGACGGGGCAACGCATCGGGCTCAAATCGTGGTTGACGTGTCGAACGTTCGTTGACACCTTCGAGTATCCCCTCCCCTTTTTTTGGGCTGACCGTAGCCTTACCCGGCCCTGACGACCAGGGCGTCGCCTTGGCCGCCGCCACCGCACAAAGCGGCGACTCCTAGGCCACCACCTCGCCGGCGAAGCTCGTGCAGCAACGTGAGCGCCAGCCGGTTTCCTGACGCCCCTATCGGATGCCCGAGGGCGATCGCGCCGCCGTTCGGGTTCACCGACTCGTGCATCAGGTCGAGGTCATCCATAGACGCAATCGCCACAGCGGCGAAAGCTTCGTTGAACTCGAAGATGTTCACATCGGACACTCCGAGTCCCGCTTTTGCAAGGGCCTTCGCAGCCGACCGGGACGGCTGTGTCATCAGGCAGGTGTCAGGGCCAGCGACCATTCCGTAGCTGACTACCCGGCCGAGTGGCTCGACGTCGCAGCGGCGCGCCGCCTCCTCCGACATCACGACGACCGCCGAGGCGCCGTCGGATATCTGCGACGCGTTGCCCGCCGTGATCGAGCCATCGGCGGCAAACGCCGGGCGCAGGGCAGACAGAGAGTCAACCGTCGTGGCCGCACGTATGCCCTCGTCGATGCTGACAGTCACGGGATCGCCTCTGCGTTGTGGGATCTCCACAGGCACTATCTCCGAGGCGAAGCGCCCTTCCTTCGTGGCGAGTGCCGCACGTTCGTGGGAAGCGGCCGCGAACTCGTCCTGACGACTGCGGGTCACCCGCTGGAACTGACCCATGTATCGTTCGCTGTCGGCCCCCATCGCCTCGTGGCTGCGGGCGTCCTCGAGGCCGTCGTACATGAGCGAGTCGCGAAGTTCACCTCCCCCCAACCGGTAGCCTTGACGGGCACCTGAAAGCAGGTGCGGGGCGTTGGTCATGGATTCCATGCCCCCGGCGACCACGATCTCGGCATCACCCGCCTTGATCATGAGGTCGGCTTGGTAGATAGCGTTGAGGCCCGAAAGGCAGACTTTGTTGACGACCGTCGCGGGCGTCGCCATGGGGATTCCGGCGCCGATCGCTGCCTGTCGGGCTGGAACCTGCCCGGCGCCCGCCAGGATCACTTGGCCCATTATCACGTAGTCGACGTCGGTAGGCTCGACGTTCGAGCGTTTGAGCGCTTCCTTGATCGCCGCCGAGCCGAGCTGCGCGGCGCTCAGACCGGCCAAGGCTCCTGACAGCTTGCCGATCGGGGTGCGGGCGCCCGCAACAATTACAGATTCAGGCATGAAAACCTCCTACCTGAAGACTACCGGTCGGGCGGCGGCGTCTTCGATTCGTCGCCACGTCGGGTCGATTCGGCGCGCGGTTTCCCCGGTTAGGAGCGGGGTTCCCGCGGCAGTCCGAGGGCTTTCTCGGCGAGGGTGTTGCGCTGTACCTCGTCGGTTCCTCCTCCGATCGACATCGCCCGGCAGTTGAGGACCTGGTACGAGAAATAGTCGCGGTCCGCGTCGTCTGGCTCCCAGGAAGCTCCGCCGGCCAAGGCCAGGTGGTGCGCCAGCTGGGCAGCCGCGCGACCCTGCCGTGTCCGCCACAGCTTCCCGATGGACGGGTGCACCGACCGGCGGCCGAGCCATCCCATGATCGCCTCGCCGCTGTAGAGGCGGGCAAGGTCTTGGCGCACGAGGGGATCGTCGCCTCGTCCCCGGGCGCGCGCCAGGTCGGCCAGCTGAGCGACGGGTATCGGGACACGACCGCCCTTGATATGTGCGGAAGCCTCGCGGTCGACAGAAGACGTGCCGGTCGCGACGCGTTCGTAGCCGAGCAGAGCGACAGCCGCCCGCCACCCGTCGTTGACGTCGCCTACCACCCAAGATCGTGGTATCCGGGCGTCGTCGAAGAACACCTCGTTGAAATCCGCAGCGCCGGTCATCTGACGCAAGGGCCGTACCGTCACGCCGGCTTGTTCCATCGGGAGAGCGAACATCGTGATGCCACGGTGCTTTGGTGCTTCGGGGTCGGTGCGGGCGAGCAGGATGCCCATTTGGCTGTGCTGCGCCCCGGAAGTC